>CABRYP010000026.1 GCA_902475245.1 uncultured Collinsella sp.
CGACCATAATCTTGGGATTGATATTGGGGATCACCGGGTGATCGATGGGGTGACTCCTGAAGATTTCGAATTCATGTCTCAAGATTTGCATCTGCCACTCAAGATGATCAAGAACATCGCGGCGGAAGTGGCTGAAGAGGTGTCTGCCCAGCTTGCAGAACTTGCCTCTGCAACCGGAGATTTGGGTCGGGTCGCTCTGAAAATTCAGACGGATTCCGTTGAGAGAATGAGGGTTCTGGAGCAATTCTCAGCCTAAAGCAAAGCGGGGCCACCGTAATGGTGGTCCCGCTCTTGGAAGACTTGGGCACGTGGGCTTGCGCTCCGCGATGCGTTAGGCGTACGTTTGCTACTTCACGACCAAGATGTCGCAGTCGGTGTTGCGCAGCAGGAACGTCGAAATTGAACCCAGGAGTGCATACTTGATCGAGGACAGGCCACGAGCGCCGCAGAGCACCAGGTCGGGCTTGACCACGTCGAGCATCTCGTCTTTGAGCGTCTCGCGAATGCGGCCGGCGCGAATCATGACCTCGACCTCGGGAATGTCGGGATTGGCCTTGGCCTCTTCGAGCTGCTTGGCGATGGAGTTCTTAAATGCCTCCTCTAGGCCGTTGACCAGATCGACTGGATATGAACCGGCGCTCTCGAGTGCCGTGGAATCGATAACGTGGCCGATAATCAGCTTGGCGCCGTTGTTCGCGGCGACCTTGATGGCGCGTGCGAGCACAAAATCCTGCTGCTCAGTACCGTCGAGTGAAACAAATACCTTGGTGTAGCCCTCGTTCATGGTTTCCTCCTTGGTCTATCGCACGGGCGTGGGGCTCGTGCATCGGGCGGGCGCGGATGCGTGGCCGCCGGACACTTTATCTTGTTGCAGTTATACCCAAGGATTTGGGTTTGACCGCTCGCAATTCTGTGAACGGGCGAGTTTTTTGGTAAGGGTAGGCGCAGGCGCGCCGTCAACGGTTGATAATGGGACATCGCCCGCACCGTCCGCAGAACAATATCGGCGGGTGTCTAACGAGGGGGTCCCTTTGGATATCATCGAGCTTCTAAAATCTGCCTTCATGGGCCTGGTCGAGGGCATCACCGAATGGCTGCCTGTTTCGTCGACCGGTCACATGATCTTGGTGGACGAGTTCGTCAAGATGAACGTGAGCGAGACGTTCTGGAATATGTTTCTGGTCGTGATTCAGCTTGGCGCCATTTTGGCCGTCTGCGTCCTGTTCTTCTACGACCTTAATCCGTTTTCTCCCAGCAAGGGCAAGGAGGGCCGTCGTGACACCTGGGTGTTGTGGGGCAAGATTGTGCTTGGCTGCATTCCCGCCGCGGCGATCGGTCTGCCGCTTAACGACTGGATGGAGGAGCATTTCTATAATGCTCCCGTCGTGGCGCTGGCGCTCATTGTGTACGGCGTGCTGTTTATCGTGATCGAGAACTGGCGCGCGAACAAGCGCGACCAGGCCGCTCTTGCCGGTTCGTTTGGTTCGCGTGCCGTGGTGACGGGCGGACGCCCCGCTGGTGCGCATTTTGCCACGTCCACTGCGACTGCCGCTGCAGACGATGACGATAGCCTAGACTTTGGCTCCATCACTACGCTCGAGGACCTGAGCTGGAAGACCGCGCTGGGTATCGGTTGCTTCCAGGTGCTTTCGCTGATTCCGGGCACATCGCGCTCCGGCTCCACCATCATCGGCGGCCTGCTGCTTGGCTGCACACGCTCGGTGGCGTCTAAGTTCACGTTCTTCCTGGCCATTCCCGTCATGTTTGGCGCGAGCGCGCTCAAGCTGGTCAAGTACTTTATTAAGGGCGGTACTTTCGGCACCAACGAGATCGCCATCCTGGGCGTGGGCTGCATCGTGGCCTTTGTGGTTTCGCTTATCGCCATCAAGTGGCTTATGGGTTTCGTGCGCCGTCACGACTTCAAGTGCTTCGGCGTCTACCGCATCATCCTGGGCATCGTGGTTCTCGCGTACTTCTTTGTCCTGGAGCCGATGCTCGGCCTCTAACTTAGTTGACGCTGCGCGACGGCCAGGGCGACAACTTGTCATTCAAAGGGGGTGGCATGACCAAAAGGTCTATGCCGCCCTCTTTTCATGCCAATTTGTTCGCCCTGGCCGCCGCTCGCTACCGTGGCCATGACATCGGCGGTTCCGTGATTGTCAATAGATTGGTGCAAAGCAACCTGACCCCATTGCGCCAAATCCGCTGGGGCGGGTCTGACGGTGGCGCACGGAGTCGTGGTGTGATTTGCGTCGGTGTCCGCGCGGCTCGGTATACTGGTACGGCTCAAACTATGGCGCTGCCCGCAGGCGCGCCGTCCGTCAGATGAGGAGTCGCCCATGACCCAGCCCCTGCCCTGGGAAAAGAACGCCGCGGTACCCGTGCCGCCCGCGCCGGAACCCGTGCCGCTCGATGCATACACCGCCCCTGCAGCGCCGGAGCCCGAGCTCGTCCCGCTCGACATCTACGACGCTCCCGCGCCGGCGCCCAAGCCCGCCAAGCCGCTCGTCGACATTGACAGCCTTAATCCCGCCCAGCGCGAGGCGGTCCTGTCCACCGAGGGTCCGTTGCTGGTGCTCGCCGGCGCCGGCTCGGGCAAGACCCGCGTCTTGACCTTCCGCATCGCACATATGCTCGGCGACCTGGGTGTTAAGCCTTGGCAGGTTCTTGCCATCACGTTTACCAACAAGGCCGCGGCCGAGATGCGCGAGCGTCTGGCGGCGCTCATTCCCAGCGGTACCCGCGGCATGTGGGTGTGCACCTTCCATGCCATGTGCGTGCGCATGCTGCGCGAGGACGCCGACCTGCTGGGCTACACCGGCCAGTTCACCATCTACGATGACGATGACTCAAAGCGCATGGTGCGCGACATTATGCAGGCGCTCGGCATCGAGCAAAAGCAGTTCCCCATCAACATGATCCGCAGCAAGATCAGCTCGGCCAAAAACGCCATGATCGGCCCCGAGGACATGCTCAAGAGCGCCGATAGCCCCAACGATAAAAAGGCCGCACAGGTCTACTTGGAGCTGGAGCGTCGCTTGCGCGCCGCCAATGCGATGGACTTCGACGACCTGCTCGTGCGCGCGCTTGAGCTGCTGCGCACCCGCCCCGAGGTGCTCGATAAGTACCAAGAGCGCTTCCGCTACATTAGCGTCGACGAGTATCAGGACACCAACCACGTCCAGTACGAAATCGCCAACCTGCTGGCCGCCAAGTACCAAAACCTCATGGTCGTGGGCGACGATGACCAGTCCATTTACAGCTGGCGTGGCGCCGACATCACCAATATCCTGGACTTTGAGAAGGATTTTAAAAACTGCAAGACCGTCAAGCTGGAGCAGAACTATCGTTCCACGGGTCATATCCTGAACGCCGCCAACGCCGTGGTACGCCACAACTCGCAGCGCAAGCACAAGCGCCTGTTTACGGCCGAGGGCGATGGCGAGAAGATCCAGGCCTTCCAGGCGAGCGACGAGCGCGACGAGGGCCGCTGGATTGCCGGCGAGATCGAGAAGCTGCATGCCAAAGGCACGAGCTACGACGACATTGCCGTGTTCTATCGCACCAACGCCCAGTCGCGTATCCTCGAAGATATGTTCCTGCGCGCGGGCGTGCCCTACAAGATCGTGGGCGGCACGCGATTCTTCGACCGTGCCGAGATCCGTGATGTCATGGCCTACCTTAAGATGATCGTGAACCCGGCCGACGAGATGAGCGTCAAGCGCGTCATCAACACACCGCGCCGTGGCATCGGCTCCACCTCGATCCAAAAAATCGAGCAGCTGGCGCGCGACAACCGTTGCTCGTTCTTCCAGGCTTGCGAGATTGCGTGTGCCGAAACCGGCATGTTTAGCGCCAAGGTCCGCAATGGCCTGTCAAGCTTTGTGTCGCTGGTGCGCGAGGGCCGCCGCATGGACGGCGAGCTCAAGGACGTCGTCGAGATGATTGTCGATAAGACGGGTCTGCTGCAGGCGTTTCGCGCCGAGGGCACCATGGAGTCTGAGAGCCGTGCCGAGAACATCCAGGAATTCCTGGGCGTCGCTGCCGAATTTGAGGAGACGCACGAGGACATCGAGGGTACGCTCGAGAGCTTGGAAGAGCTGCGCGCAGCTGGTGTTGCCGACGTGCCTGCCGGCGCCGAGCCCGTCGTGGTGAGCGCGCCCGCGCCCGAACCGGGGCCATTTGCCCCGGCATCCTCGTTTGAGGCACTCGTCGGCGCGCGCGATGCCGCAGGTTCCAATCCGCTCGATAGCCTAGCCGCCCCGGCGCTCTCGCCGCAGGATGCCCTGGCCGCCGCCATCGCGGGCAACGCGTATGCCGCGCCGACGGGGATGCCGGCGGGTGCCGTGCATGCCGACGAGATTGAGCGCACCTATGGTCCGCTCACCTGTAAGGCGCTACCGGCACTCATGGAGTGGCTGGCCCTGCGCTCCGACTTGGATTCCCTGGCCGGCGAGACGCATGCCATTACCATGATGACCATCCACTCCGCCAAGGGCCTGGAGTTCCCGGCGGTGTTCGTGGCCGGCATGGAGGAGGGCATCTTCCCGCACGTGCACGACTTTGGCGGCAGCGATGACCCGGGTAAGCTCGAGGAGGAGCGTCGCCTGGCCTACGTCGCCATCACGCGTGCCCGTAAGCGCCTGTTCCTGACCTATGCGGCCACGCGTCGCACCTACGGCTCGACCTCTGCCAACCCGCGCTCGCGCTTCCTCAACGAGATTCCGTTTGAGGATATCGAGTTTAGCGGTATCGGTTCTGCCGGTTTTGAAGGCACGGGTTGGGAGAAGCGCGGCGACCGTCACGGCACCTTTGGCTCGGGCATGGGTTCGGATATGTACGGCGGCAAGGTATTTGGTTCGCATACGCGCTCGACTGGCGGTTCCGGTTCGCGCGGCGGATCGAGCTTTGACGATTTCTTTGGTGGCAGCAGCTACGGGACCGAGCGCCATCGTGGGGTCTCGCCCGACGCCGGCCGTGTTGCCTCGACCTTTGGCTCGGGCGCGCCGCGAGCCAAAAAGCCGTCGTCCAAGGTGTCCCCGACGGTGGAGCGCAAGGTCGATCGCGCCAGCGCATCGCAGGACTTTGCCGCGGGCGATACCGTGAGCCATAAGACCTTTGGCACGGGTACCGTGATCTCGGTCGCCGGAGACATGATCGAGGTCCAGTTCGAAAAGACCGGCCAGACCAAAAAGCTCATGAAGGGATTCGCTCCGATCGTCAAGCTGTCATAATCCCGGCGGACCTGGGCGGGCGTATGGGGCAACATCGCCTGCTCGGGCAGTCCTGCTCGCACGGAGAGCACATTAAGTGCTCTCCGGCTCGTGCGGAACTCGCGATCGATGTTGCCCCATACGCCCGCCCAGGTCCTTAGATAACGTTGCTTGCGAACGTCGCTTTGCCCGTTCGCTTTTTGGTCTGGAGGGCCGGGTGGGCTGAATACTTAGACATGGCAAGGGGCTCCCCCGTTAAAGAACGGGGGAGCCCCTTGTTGCGTTTTGAATGGTGCGCTTGGCTTTGATGATTGATGATTTTATACGATTCAGTATAATTTCAGATAGACGCTAAAATGTAACCGAAATGAAAACGGTGATTGTACATGCTGATAAACTGCCTCCCAAAAAGACTCTTCTCTTTAGAGCTCGCTATCGACCCGGAGCCAGTTGAGATGCAGATTCCTCGCATGTATCTTGAGCGGTATTCGCTTCGCTTGGCACGGCTCGGCATGTCTAAACAGGGCCGTTTTATTGTTGCGGAACCAAAGGAACCGCCCAGTGTCATTTCGGCGCGAAATCTCGTCAGTGCGGTGCGCAAGTTAGATGTTCACCCGGTGGTAATTTGCTGGGATGCTATGGATTTAGGTTTTATGCGCGCGCTTTCTTCGGAGGGAATCGCATATATCCGAGATGAGCGAAATGCGTTCCTGCCGTTTATCGGAGCCGTTATTTCCGATGAGGTGCTGGGTGCTTCTCCCGCTGCTCCGCTTTCGCCCCAATCTCAACGAATCGTCCTAAATCTCATTGCGGGACGATGGGTTGACTGCTCCGCCGGCGACCTAGCGCGTCTGTGTGGCAAAAGCGCGGCAAGCGTCAGCGGCTATCTTTCGGAAATCGCCGCTATAGCTCCTGGGTTGATTATGCGGGACGGCAAAAAGCGTATATTGTGCGACGCCGGGCTGTCGACCGAGACGTTGCTAGATGGGTTTGAGGACTATCTTCGCACGCCAGTTTTAGAGCGAATCCGGCTCAAGAAGGTTATCGAGAGAACAGAGCTACGTGCCGTTGATGCGCTGCTTTCCGGTGTGTCTGCCCTTAGCTATATGTCCGACCTTGCCCATGAAGACTCTGCTCCAACCATTGCTCTCGAAAAATATCAGCTAGAGGCCTTGAAAGAGCATATGGGCGACAGATGGCTGGAGGCTCAGTGGTACGAACCGGCGGCAGTTGTGATTGAGGTCTGGTCGTATCCCGTGGACGCGCCGTCCGATATTAGTTTTGACGCGACGGGTTTGCAGTGTGTCGACCCGTTTTCCTTATACGTTGCTTGCGCAAAAGCAGATTACAAAGAAGATCGTCTGCTCGACGCGGTCGAACAGCTCAGGAGGACGATATGTCAAAAGTGAGGGGAATAGAGCGATTTGCCGATGCCATGAGCGGCTGTAAAGGCGGTTACGTCCTTATTGGTGGAGGGGCCTGCAGCGTTCTATTTGACAATGAGGGCGATTCGTTTAGAGCTACTGAAGACTTGGATATCGTCGTAATTGTTGATGGGGAAGGCGTTGAATTCGCCACTGCATTGTGGGCATTTATCAAAGCTGTCGGATATGAGACTGGGAAGGTCGGCGATGGAAAGTGCACTTACTATCGGTTCTGTTTGCCCGAAGGATCAAGGCAAGTCCTAGACTATCCCGGCCAAATTGAGCTATTCGCCCGACATCCTGATTTTGTGCTCGAAGATGAAACGAGCGAAGTGGCACCTCTTTCCTTTGACGGGGCCGTATCAAGTCTTTCGGCAATTATTCTCGACGATGGCTACTACGAATTTATTCGCGACAACGCAACGAACGTAGAGGGCATTACGTTGCTCGATGCGCTCCATATCATTCCCCTCAAGATGCGTGCACACATTGATATCAATAGGAGCTATGAAGAAGGGCGCCATTGCAACGATAAAGATCGACGAAAGCATCGCTCGGATATTGTTCGACTTGCGGGTTTGTTGCCGCCTTCGGCTCGCTTGGAGCTAATAGAGCAAATGAGGGCTGACGCCGGAGACTTCTTTGCGGACTTTTCTTCTTATGTAAATCGGCAGACCGATCGTAAAGAGAGAGCGCGTCTTCAGGACACATTATCGTTTCTCGAAAAGGTCTACCTATAGGCACCTTGATTCGTTATGTATGGTGAGGGGCTCTCCCGTTTGATGAGCGGGGGAGCCCCTTGTTGCTTTTTGATTGTCGTAACTAGCCAGAGGCTCGCCGGGACGGGACGCGGGGTTTGGTCGATCGCGAGTTCCGCACGAGCCGGAGAGCACTTAATGTGCTCTCCGTGCGAGCAGGACTGTCCGAGCAGGCGACCAAACCCCGCGCCCCGTCCCGGCGAGCGCTTGGGGACCGGTGGCCTACAGGTGGCTGATGATCAGTTCCATCTTGCCTTCGAGATCGATGGAGCTGACGGTGCTCGGGGCCAGCAGGTGGCTTCCCTTGTGGACGGGGTCGCCGCAGACGGTGCCTTCGCCGTCGATGACCGACAGACACATGAAGGGCCAGCGCTGGTCGAGGGTTTTGCTGCCGTCGACGCGCACACGATCGACGGTGTAGCAGGAGTTAGACTCGAGCTCGGTCACGCCGTTCACCTCGGGCGCGGTCACCGTGCCGTCGGTCGGAGCCTGGGCATCAAAGTCGATGCAGTCGAGGCTCTGCTCAATGTGCAGCGGGCGCAGGTTGCCGTCGGTGCCGGGACGGTCGTAGTCGTACAGACGATACGTCACGTCGCTCGACTGCTGCGTCTCCAAAATGAGCGTGCCGGTCTTGATGGCGTGCACGGTACCGGAATCAATCTGGAAAAAGTCGCCCTTGTGAATCGGCAACACGTTGAGCATGTCGTCCCAACGTCCTTCCTCGATCATTTGTGCGGCCTCGGCGCGGTCCTTGGCACGCTGGCCGACGATGATCGTGGCGTCGGGCTCGCAGTCCAGCACATACCAACACTCGGTTTTGCCCAGGCTACCGTTCTCGTGCTCGGCAGCGTACTCGTCGTTGGGATGAATCTGGATCGAAAGGTCGTCCTTGGCGTCCAGAATCTTAATGAGCAGCGGGAACTCCTTGCCCTCGCAGTTGCCAAAGAGCTCGCGATGCTCGGCCCACAGCCACGACAGCGTGTGGCCGGCATACGGGCCCTCCGCAATCTGGCAGTCGCCGTTGGGGTGGGCCGAGATGGCCCAGCACTCACCGATGGGGCCATCGGGAATGTCGTAGCCAAATACGGTTTCGAGCTGGCGACCGCCCCAGATCTTCTCGTGGAAGATCGGCGTCAGCTTAATCAAATCGGACATGTTCATACCCCCATTGTGTTGCGCGGGCGCTGCACAAAACAGCTCAAAGCGAGCGCCCGGATGACTACAAAAACCTATGCCAACGTTACGTTGTGCAACTCAAAGCGGTCGCCAACGTTGCGCGAGACCGAATACTCAAAGGCGGCGCCGCTGTCCAAAAAGCCAATCTGGGTGAGCTCGAGCAGGGGAGAGCCAGGCTTGGTGTCCAAGCGCTTGGCTTCTTCCTCGGTTGCTGCCACGGCGCGAATGGTACGGTGGAAGCTCGAAATCTTCAGCCCACATTGCTCGCGGATGAAGTGGTAGACCGATCCGTACAGGTCCTTCTTTTTAAGGCCTGGAATCAGCTCGAGGGGCATGTAGGTGTACTCGATAACGATGGGCTTCTCATCGGCCTGACGCACGCGCACGATGTGATAGGCAAAGTCATCCTCGGCAATTCCCAGCTGGGCTGCGATGTCCGCTGGTGGATTAACAATCGAGAAATCGTAGACCACCGAGGTCACCTTCTCCCCGCGGTGCTCATACGAAAAACCCTGGGCACGGTCGTTTTTGCCCTGGAAAAACGCCTGGCCGGGAAGTCCCGCCGTGTCCTTAACGTAGGTACCCGATCCACGACGGCTGGTAATAAGACCTTCCTCGGTGATCTGCTCGATAGCTCGTTTGACGGTGATTTTGGAAACGCTATAGAGCTCGCAGAACTCAACGACGGTGGGAAGCTTGTCGCCCGGTTTAAGAGCGCCATCCTCGATGCTTCGACGGATATCCGCAGCGATCGTTTCGTATTTGGGAATCATGGAACCCCCTTTCCGGCTTGATTGAATATAAAAGAAAGTATAGTCAACGCCTAGGTATCCCTATTGCGTTTTGAAAAGTTCGAGAAGGATTATGCTAAAAGCCGCTCCGCATATAAAACTAGAGCGCTCTAAACGGATATACATGCGAATAATGTCGCGTTGAACAAATTGATTGGTCCGCGGACCGGGGCGAGTCGTTTTACCACCCAGCAAACCGAATCCCATGCCCTGCGTTTCCCCAGATAAAACCTGTCAAAACAAACCTGTCCCTTTTTGGTAGGTTTTTGCCTTGGGAGCGGTACCATACAGGCAATGTTTAAACGAGAAAGGTGGGCTCCCATGGAACCTAAGCAGTATTACATCGGCATCGACGTCGGCGGCACTTCGGTTAAGGAGGGTCTGTTCGACGAGGACGGCAACCTGCTGGCCAAGGCCAGCGTGCCTACGCCTCCTATCGTTGACGCTGCGGGCTTTGCCGCGGTGACCGAGGCTATCGACCAGGTGGTCGCCAAGGCACAGATTCCGCGTGCCTTTGTGGCGGGCATTGGCCTGGCCGTTCCGTGTCCTATCCCGGCGTCGGGCGATGCCAAGGTCAAGGCCAACATTGCCATTAACCTGCCCGAACTGAGGATCGCCATTCAGAAGCACTGCCCCGACGCGGTCGTTAAATACGAGAACGATGCCAACGCCGCTGCCATGGGCGAGGCCTGGCTCGGCTCTGCCAAGGGCGTACAGAACGTGGTGATGGTCACCATCGGTACCGGCGTGGGCGGCGGCGTTATCGTTAACGGCGACGTGGTATCGGGTGTTGTGGGCGCCGGCGGCGAGATTGGCCACATGTGCCTGAACCCGGCCGAGGAGCGCACCTGTGGCTGTGGCGGCCATGGCCACCTGGAGCAGTATTCCAGCGCTACCGGCGTGGTGAGCAACTACCTTGCCGAGTGCAAGAAGGCTGGCGTCGAGCCCATCGAGCTCACCGGCCCCTCAGATTCCAAGGACGTGTTCCAGGCCTGCCGCGAGGGCGACAAGCTCGCGCTGGCCGCGGCCGATACCATGGCCGACTATCTCGGTCGCGCCCTGGCACTTATCGCCAACGTGGTCGACCCCGAGATGTTCCTCATCGGCGGCGGCGCCTCCGCCTCGGCCGATGTTTACCTCGACAAGGTTCGCGAGCACTTTAAGCAGTACGCGCTCTCCGCCTCGCGCGAGACGCCCATTAAGGTTGCTTCGCTCGGAAACGACGCCGGTATCATCGGTGCCGCCTACGTGGCCCTGCGCGCCGCTGGCAAATAGCTGGTGCAGGGGGGGGCGGGCTTGGTCCCCATGCTTGCTCCAAAATATGCCGTGGCCCTTCCGTCTGCGAAGGCTCGGCATCGGCGTGCTACCATAGCTACGTCCAAGTACACATATCAAGTGGAGGATATCCATGGCAAACGTTCTTGTCTTTGGTCACCAGAACCCCGATAACGACGCCATCATGAGCGCCGTCGTCCTGTCCCAGCTGCTCAACCAGGTTGAGTATGCCGGCAACACCTACGAGGCCTGCGCCCTTGGTCAGCTTCCGGCAGAGTCCGCCAAGCTGCTCGCCGACGCCGGCATCGCCGAGCCCCGCGTGATCGAGTCCGTCGAGGCCGGTCAGCTCGTCGTCCTTACCGACCACAACGAGTCCGCCCAGTCCGTCGCCGGCCTTAAGGACGCCACGGTCTTTGGTGTCGTCGACCATCACCGCATCGGCGACTTCGAGACCGCCGGCCCGCTGCACTACATCTGCCTGCCCTGGGGCTCCAGCTGCACCATCGTCACCAAGCTCGCCGACGTGCTCGGCGTTGAGCTTTCCGACGTCCAGGCCAAGCTGCTGCTCTCGGCCATGATGACCGACACGCTCATGCTCAAGAGCCCCACCACCACCGATGTCGACCGCGCCGTCGCCGCCAAGCTCGGCGAGCAGGTGGGCGTCGACCCGGTCAAGTTTGGCATGGAGGTCTTCCTTACCCGCCCGTCCGGCTCCTTCACCGCTGCCGAGATGGTCGGCAACGACATCAAGATGTTCGAGCCCGCCGGCAAGAAGCTGCTCATCGGCCAGTACGAGACCGTCGACAAGAGCCGTGCGCTTGGCATGATTGACGAGATCCGCGAGGCCATGCGCGCCTACGCCGCCGAGAAGGGTGCCGACGGCATTGTCCTGTGCATCACCGACATCATGGAGGAGGGCTCGCAGGTCCTGCTCGAGGGCGAGACCGAGGCTGCTCAGAAGGGCCTGGGCATTGCCGACGAGCACGACGGCGTCTGGATGCCGGGCGTCCTCTCCCGTAAGAAGCAGGTCGCTGCCCCCATCATGGCCGCCTGCTAGGTTTAGTTGACCGAACGCCACGACCGGATCGCGGACGCCCCGCGCTCCGGTCGTTTTTTGTGCATGCGCCGCGTCGTCTCTTGGACAGGCGTGCCCGTGCCGTTGAGCAAATAATGTTCAACCTGTGGTTCCGCTTTTCGGCCACGCCTGCGTGCTTGTCGTGCAGGGTAGGCTAGATGCAAGCGTAATACGTTAGAGCGCGGCGCCGCCACTTGGGCGGGCCGTGCTTTTTTAAGACGGGAGCTTTCCCGTGAAAGGAGCCGCCCATGGCAGCAACCGAGCAGCTGTTCAACGTCCGTGAGCGCAAGCGCTTTGAACGCCACGACATTTGGGAGCGCATCGCCGAGAACGGCACGATTTCCGCCGCGGTTATGGTCATCGCCGCCATCGCCGCCGTCATTTGCGCCAATACCGATGCCTACGAGGCCATCCATCACTTTTTGGAGACCCCGCTGTATGTGGGTCTGGGCAACCTTACGGCCGGTCTTACCGTTGAACTTTTCGTCAACGACTTCCTCATGGCAATTTTCTTTTTGTTGGTGGGCATTGAGCTTAAGTACGAGATGACGGTCGGCGAGCTCAAGAATCCGCGTCAGGCCATGCTTCCCATGCTGGCGGCCGTGGGCGGCGTCGTCGTTCCCGCCTGCATCTACCTGATCTTTAACCATGCCGGCGCCCGCAACGGTTGGGCCATCCCCATGGCAACCGATATTGCCTTTGCGCTGGGCGTGCTGTCGCTTTTGGGCAACCGCGTGCCCAACGGCGTGCGCGTGTTCTTCTCGACGCTCGCCATCGCCGACGACCTTATCTCCATCGCCGCCATCGCCATCTTCTACGGTCAGAGCCCCAATCCGTTTTGGTTGGGCGCCGCCGCGCTGGTGACCTGCGCGCTCGTGTGGCTCAACAAGACGCAGCATTACCGCCTTGCCCCGTATTCGGTACTGGGCCTGCTGTTGTGGTTCTGCATGTTCAAGAGCGGTGTACATGCCACGCTTGCTGGCGTCATCTTGGCCTTTACCATTCCGGCCAAGTGCGGCGTCAAGCTCGATAGCCTCACCGATTGGTTGGGCGAGTGCCTGCCGCTGCTCGATGACCGCTACGACGACGAGGCGCACATCTTGGGCCAGCATGACTTTACCGTCTCGACCACCAGGGTCGAGCGCGTCATGCACCGCGTGACCCCGCCGCTCATCCGCATGGAGCGTCTGATCTCCACGCCGGTCAACTTTGTGATTCTGCCGATCTTTGCGTTCGTGAACGCACAGGTTCGCCTAGTGGGCGTGGACATGAGCACGCTGCTCACCGACCCGGTGACGCTCGGCGTGTACTTTGGCATGCTGCTGGGCAAGCCGATCGGCATCTTTGGCATGACGTTTGCCCTGGTTAAGTTTAGGGTCTGCGAGCTGCCGCATAACGTTAACTGGCACATGATTGCCGGTGTGGGCATTCTGGGCGGCATCGGCTTCACCATGTCGATCCTCATCAGCGGCCTTGCCTTCCCGACGGCCCAGTTTGAGGTTCTGGCTGCCAAGGCCGCCATCCTTGCCGGTTCGGTCACCGCTGCCGTGCTCGGTATGATCTACATGAGCGTGGTCTGCAAACACCCCGCGCCCAAAGACAAGTAAAAGCATATACAAGTTTGAAAACGCCGCCTGTGGACACCATCACAAGCGGCGTTTTAGTCAATGGGGACGTTCTTAAATGACTAGGTTTATTCCACGGTGCCGTAGACGGCGCCCCAGCCGTGGGCGGCCAAGGCGGAGTTGAGCTGGTCGCAAAGTGACTGGCGGTCGTAATAGCCGGGCGGTAGCAGGTTGACGATTTCCATGAGATTGGGCGCCAGGTCCAAGATTTCGGCTTGTACGATCAGATCCAGGCGGTCGATGGCGTGGCGGTCGTAAAACAGTCCGTCGACCAGGCGCTGCAGGTCGCCGAATTCCTCGGCCTGAAACGATCCGTACTCCATAGTGCCTCCTTGGGCGCCCCACGCCGGCATGCGCGGCGATTCGTAAATCATTGCGATGAACTTAATCTATCACGGCTTCATGCCGTTGCGGCGGTGGCGGTCTATACTTAGAAGAACTGCAACGTCCCGCTTCGCGAAAGGTCGCACCCATGCAGACGATCTACCAGAAGATGGAAACCACCGAACTCGATGCCGCCATCGAGGCGCTCAAAGCCGAGGTCGCCGAGGTCAAGGCCAAGGGCCTGGCGCTCGACATGGCCCGCGGCAAGCCGTCGCCCTCCCAGGTGGACATCTCTCGACCCATGCTCGATATTCTCAATGCCGACGCCGATCTGCACGACGGCAACGTCGACTGCTCCAACTACGGCTGCTTTGAGGGCATTCCCTCGGCACGCAAGCTGGCGGGGGAGTTCCTGGGTTGCCCTGCCGAGCAGACGCTCGTACTGGGTTCGTCGAGCCTTCTGATCGAGCACGATATCGCCGGCATGTTTTGGCGCTGCGGCTCGTGCGGCAGCGAGCCCTGGGAGGCTTACGAGGCCGCGCACGACGGCAAGAAGGTCAAATTCCTGTGCCCTGTTCCCGGCTACGACCGTCACTTTGGCATCACCGCCGACCTGGGCATCGAGAACGTTCCCGTCGCGATGACCGACAATGGTCCCGACATGGACGAGATCGAGTGCCTCGTTGCCGCCGACGATTCCATCAAGGGTATCTGGTGCGTGCCCAAGTATTCCAACCCCACGGGCATCACCTTTAGCGAGGACACCGTGCGTCGCCTGGTCGAGATGCCCACGGCCGCGCCCGATTTCCGCATCTTCTGGGACAACGCCTACTGCGTGCACGACCTGTACGACGAGACCGACGAGCTCGCAAACATCTTTGACCTCGCTCGCGCGGCGGGCACCGAGGACCGCGTGGTGGCCTTTGCCTCGACGTCCAAGATCACCTTCCCGGGCGCCGGCATCGGCTTTATCGGTGCGAGCCCCGCGGTTATCGCGGAGTTCTCCAAGCGTCTGAAGGCCGGCCTTATCAGCGCCGACAAGCTCAACCAGCTGCGTCACGTGCGCTTCCTTCCCACCATCGAGGCGGTCAAGGAGCACATGAAAAAGCATGCCGAGTTCTTGCGCCCACGCTTTGAGGCCGTCGAGCGCAAGCTCACCGAGGGTTTGGGCGACACGGGCTGCGCCACTTGGACGCATCCCCGCGGCGGCTACTTTGTGAGCTTTGATGGTCCCGAGGGCTCGGCCCAAAAGGTCGCAGCGCTTTGTGCCGACCTGGGCGTCAAGCTCACGCCGGCTGGTGCTACCTGGCCTTATGGCAAGGATCCGCGCGACACCAACATCCGCATCGCGCCGAGCTATCCCACGGTCGATGACCTGGAGGCCGCGCTCGACGTGCTGGTGCTGGCCGTTAAGCTTGTCGCTGCCGAGCTTGCTCGTGCCGAGCGCGCCTAACGCCTAGGGCCCCGCAAGTCCGCGCCCAGTACTATCCGCACTTTCGATACGTAAAGGAGCGTATACATGGATTTGGGTATTTCCACCAACCCCACACCGGAGATCTACACCATTAAGGTAACCGGCGAGATCGATATCTCTAACGCCGATAGCCTGCGCAATGCTATCGACCTGGCGCTCGAGCAGCCCACTGAGGCCGTTGAGCTCGATTTTGCCCAGGTGAGCTACATCGATTCGACGGGCATTGGCGTGCTCGTGGGCGCCGCGCACCACGCGGTCGACCACGGTAAGCGCTTTAGCTGCACTAATGTGCAGCCCCAGGTGATGCGCGTGGTTCAGCTGCTGGGCGTCGACCAGGAGATTTCGATCACGGCGGCATAATCTTTGCCCCCAAAAAGGGTGTGCCGTTTGGCATATGTTTGTGATGCGCTCGGACGTTTTGGCGTCCGGGCGCTATACTTGACCGAATGAATAGACGAGTTCCGGCCGAATGGCGCGGTGCGGGCTCGACTCACATCGAGCCTTGGAGGTATGTGTGTTTGGTATTGGAGAGGGTGAGCTCGCGATCATCGTGGTCTTCGGCTTTTTGCTGTTTGGCCCGGATAAGCTCCCGCAGATGGGCCGCACGATCGGCCGTGCCATCCGTCAGTTCCGCGAGACGCAGGAAAAGATGACGGCCGTTGTTCAGTCCGAGATCATCGATCCGGTAAGCGAGGCCGCGTCGGCTCCGGTCAAGCCCAAGAAGGCTGCCGTCGATGACGATTCCGATGCGGACGAGGATGCCGTCGAGACGGCCGCGCCCGCAAAGAAGGAGACCTTTGCCGAGCGCCGTGCCCGCCTTGCCGCCGAGAAGGCTGCAAGCGAGGGTGCCACCGAGGGCGAAGGCGCTGCTGATGAGGCCGAGAGCGCCGAGCCTGCCAAGGCCGAGCCTGCTGCTGCCGCCGCCGAGCCCGAGCCTGCTGCAGAGCCGGAGCCCGAGCCCGAGCCGGCAGAGCCCACGACGGCTGACCTCTACGCCCGTCGTCCCCGCAAGCGCAAGGCCGTCGTCGACCAGCTCGCTCGCGAGCTCGAGGCCGAGGACGACGCCGCTGCCGCTGACGCCCCGAAGGGAGGCGATGAGTAATGCCTATCGGACCTGCGCGAATGCCGCTCTTCGATCACCTGGGAGAGCTCCGTCGCCGCCTGACCATCGTGGTCGTGTCGGTCTTTGCCGCCGCTATCGTGCTGTATTTCGCCACGCCCGTGGTGCTCGATATCCTGGAAGACCCCATCCGCTCCTTTGTGCCGGACGGTAAGTTCTACATCACCACCACGCTCGGCGGCTTTGGTCTGCGCTTTTCGTTGGCCATCAAGATGGCTGTTGTCATGTGCACGCCCATGATCATCTGGCAGATTCTGGCGTTTTTCCTGCCGGCGCTTCGCCCTAACGAGCGCAAGTGGGTCGTGCCTACGGTGCTCGCCTCGACGGTGCTGTTCTTCCTGGGCGCAATCTTTTGCTACTTCATCATCATCCCTGCAGGCTTTGAGTGGCTCATCGGCGAGACCTCGGCCGTCGCCACGGCGCTGCCCGATCTGGAGAACTACGTCAACATGGAGCTGCTCTTTATGATCGGCTTTGGTGTGGCGTTTGAGCTGCCGCTCATTATCTTTTATCTGTCCGTCTTCCATATCGTGTCCTATGCGGCCTTCCGCAGTGCCTGGCGTTACGTATACGTTGGTCTGCTTGTGGGCTCGGCTGTGATTACGCCCGACGGCTCGCCCGTTACGCTGGGCCTCATGTATGGCGCCCTGCTCTCGCTCTACGAGATTTCGCTCGCCATCGCTCGCGTGGTCATTACCGCGCGCGAGGGCAAGGAGGGCTTGTTCGTGAGTCGTCTGGACCTGTTCTCGGACGACGAGGGCGACGAGGAGTAAATCGGTATGCACGAGGTTGGCATTGTCAACGGCATACTCGATACAGTGATTCGCGCGGCGCGTGGGGCGGGAGCCTCGCGCGCCATTTTGGTAACGCTGCGTATCGGGGATATGACCGAGGTCGTGCGCGAGGCGCTCGACTTTGCCTGGGAGACGTTTCGCGACGAGGACCCGCTCACGCGCGGCTGCGAGCTTGCTGTGGAGGAAGTCCATCCACAAAGCGAGTGCCTGGACTGCGGCGAGGTCTTTGAGCACGACCGCTTCCATTGCCGCTGCCCCCAATGTGGCGGCGCCAACGTGCGCCTGTTGCACGGCCGCGAGCTCGACATCGCAAGTATCGAAATCGAAACCCCCGACGATTAGCCCGCCAGCAACCTGGGGACGGGGTATACATGGTAGAAGTAAGGAGTGCCGAGTATGGCCGAGAAGACGATTGATATCGCATCGCCGATTCTGTCGCGCAATGAGCGCCTGGCAGATCAGCTGCGCCAGCGATTTAAAGAGACAAACACCTATGTGATCAATGTGCTGTCGAGCCCCGGCTCGGGTAAGACAACAACGATTCTGGGCACCAACGAGCGCCTGCGCGACAAGGCCGGCTTGCGCTGCGCCGTCATCGAGGGCGATATCGCCTCGGACGTCGACGCCATCACCATGAAGGAAGCCGGCATGCCCGCCATCCAGATCAACACGGGCGGCCTGTGCCACCTCGAGGGCAACATGATCATGGAGGCCGTTGACGCCTTCGACCAGGCTGTGGGTCTGGAAAACATCGATGTCATCTTTATCGAAAACGTGGGTAACCTGGTCTGCCCAGTCGACTTTGACCTGGGCGAGAACCTGTCCATCATGATCCTCTCGGTGCCCGAGGGCGACGACAAGCCCATCAAGTACCCGGGCATCTTCCAGCACGTCGGCGCACAGCTGCTCAACAAGGTCGATGTGGCCCCGGCTTTCGATTTTGACATGGATAGGTATACTAAGACACTCGATGACCTCAATCCGCAGGCGCCGCGGTTTGCCGTGAGCGCGCGCAAGGGCGAGGGCATGGATGCCTGGTGCGATTGGCTCATCGGGCAGATTGAGCAAGCAAGGGCGTAAGTCGGCCGCCATACGGGCGGGCGTAGCCGCAGAGATACGAGATAGGAGCCTCTTTTGAAGCTCATCATCGCCGAGAAAAACGACGCCGCGCGTCAGATTGCCGAGCGTCTGTCCACGGGCAAGCCCAAAAAGGACAAGGTGTACAACACCGCCATCTACCGTTTTGAGTGGAAGGGCGAGGAGTGCGTGACCATCGGCCTTGCCGGTCACATCCTAGCGCCCGATTTTTGCGACAGCGTGCTGTTCGATAAAAAGCTGGGCTGGTATTCGGTCACCGAGGACGGCGAGATACTGCCGGCCGACATACCCGATGGCCTGGCGCGTCCGCCCTACGACACCAAGCGCAAGCCGTTTCTTGCCGATGGCATCTCAATCAAGGGCTGGAAACTCGAGAGCCTGCCTTACCTCACCTGGGCGCCCGTCATTAAGCTACCGGCCGAGAAGGAACTCATTCGTTCGCTCAAGAACCTCGCCAAGAAGTCCGACAGTGTCATCATCGCCACGGACTTCGATCGCGAGGGCGAGCTGATCGGTTCGGACGCCCTCAACAAGGTGCGCGAGGTTGCGCCCGACCTGCCGGTCGCCCGCGCCCAGTATTCTTCGTTTACCAAGGCCGAGATCACGCAGGCCTTCGATAATCTCGTCTCGCTCGACCAGAATCTGGCCGACGCCGGCGAGAGCCGCCAGCACATCGACCTCATTTGGGGTGCGGTGCTCACGCGCTACCTGACGCTCGCCAAGTTTGGCGGCTTTGGTAACGTGCGCTCTGCCGGCCGTGTGCAGACGCCGACGCTTGCCCTGGTGGTCGAGCGCGAGCGCGAGCGCATGGCGTTTGTGCCCGAGGACTATTGGCAGATCCGCGGCATGGGCGCCGCACAGGGTGCTGCCGAGGACGACCGCTTTAAGATTGCGCACAAGACGGCGCGCTTTACCGACAAGGATGCTGCTGAGGCGGCGTACGGCCACGTTGACGGCGTTGCGACGGCAACCGTCGCCGCGGTGACCAAGCGTTCGCGCAAGCAGCAGCCGCCCACACCGTTTGCGACCACCTCGCTGCAGGCTGCCGCCGCAGCCGAGGGCATCTCACCTGCGCGTACCATGCGCATCGCCGAGTCCCTCTACATGGCCGGTCTCATCAGCTACCCGCGTGTCGACAATACCGTGTACCCTGCGACGCTCGATCTGGGCGCCGTGGTGAGCGACCTTGCAAAGATCAACCCGGCGCTGGCGCCCGTGTGCAAAAAGGTGCTCGCCGGCCCCATGAAGCCCACGCGCGGCAAAGTCGAAACCACCGACCACCCGCCTATCTATCCCACGGGCGAGGGCGATCCGTCCGCGCTCGACGGTGGCCAGCGCAAGCTCTACGACCTCATCGCCCGTCGCTTCCTGGCAACGCTCATGGGTCCCGCGACCATCGAGAACACCAAGCTCGAGCTCGACGTCAATGGTGAGCCGTTCGTGGCTTCGGGCGATGTGCTCGTGACCCCGGGTTTCCGCGAGGCGTATCCGTATGGACTCAAGCGCGACGAGCAGATGCCGCCGCTGGAGCAGGGCGATACGGTCGACGTGTTCGACATTAAGCTCGAGGCCAAGCAGACCGAGCCGCCCGCACGCTACAGCCAGGGCAAGCTCGTGCAGGAGATGGAAAAGCGCGGCCTGGGCACCAAGTCCACGCGCGCGAGCATCATCGAGCGCCTGTACGCCGTGCGCTATCTCAAAAACGATCCCGTGGAGCCGAGCCAGCTGGGCATCGCCATCATCGATGCACTGTCGCAGTTTGCCCCGCGCATCACGAGCCCCGATATGACCAGCGAGCTCGACGGCGACATGACCCGCGTGGAGCGCGGCGAGGACACCGAAGAGCATGTCGTGACGCACTCGCGCGCGCTGCTGGCCGGTGTGCTCGACGAGCTGCTCAAGCATACGCAGGAACTGGGCGATGCTATCAGCGACGCCGTCACGGCCGATGCGCGCGTGGGCGCCTGCCCCAAGTGCGGCAAGGACTTGGTTATGAAGACGAGCGCCAAGACCCGCGGCAGCTTTATCGGCTGCATGGGCTGGCCCGACTGCGACGTGACCTATCCGGTGCCGAGCGGCGTCAAGGTGAGCCCGCTCGAGGGCGAGGCTGCTGTGTGCCCCGAATGCGGTGCGCCGCGCATTAAGTGCCAGCCGTTCCGCCAAAAGGCTTTCGAGATTTGCGTGAACCCCACATGCCCCACCAACTACGAGCCTGACCTTAAGGTGGGCGAGTGCAAGGTGTGCGCCGAGGCAGGACGCCATGGCGACCTGATCGCACACAAGAGCGAGAAGAGCGGCAAGCGCTTTATCCGCTGCACCAACTATGACGACTGCGGCGTGAGCTATCCGCTGCCGGCGCGTGGCAAGCTCGAGGCGACGGGCGAGACCTGCCCCGAGTGCGGCGCCCCCATCGTGGTGGTCAACACCGCGCGCGGCCCGTGGCGCATCTGCGTGAACATGGACTGCCCGACCAAGGAGAAGAAGCCCGCCCGCGGCCGCAAGACCACGACCAAGGCGAGCGCGGCGAAGAAGACCTCGACTGCGAAGAAGACGACGGCTAAGAAAGCCACTGCCGCCAAGAAGACGACCGCGAAGAAGTCGACTGCCAAGAAAGCAGCCGCCGACAAGTAACGGCGCAGTCGAAACATTGCCCAAAAAACGAGCGAGGGTCCCATGATCCTCGCTCTTTTTTTGACCGGCAGTTAGGGACATTCCTTTTTCTGCCGGCAGTTTAGGAACGTCCCTAACTGCCGGCTCGGAAACGACAAGGCGTTAGTTCACTTCGACGGGTTTGGCGCCGGGATAGCGCTCCTCAAAGTCTAGGCGGTACTTATTGTCATTGGTGCCCGCCACGTTGTCGCGCGACAGCGGCGCCACGATCTCGTTCTTATGGTCCGCGGGCTTTGCGTACTTCAAGCTGATCTCCCAGGCATCGCAGATCGCATCGATGCGGTGATCCAGGTCGTCGTACAGAGCAATGATGTCCTTCCACGAGCTGTAGTTCTTAGAGCTTGTGGGGACGTCCAGGTCCTCGACAATGTCGTAATACTGCTCGATGGTGTCCTCCGTGCGCTCGGCGACGTCAGCGAGATTTTGACGGGTGGTACGATCCTCTTCCAGATAGCTGCCATTAAACGTCTCTGCGCAGGCACGGACCTGGCTATCGAGATCTTCCAGCAGGTCGTAGTATTCACTCAGGCGACGGTAGAGGTTCTGTTCGGAGAGGCTTGCTTCGCCGCCATCCTCGTCGTCATCGTCATCATCGTCGTACAGGCTGTTGGGATTGCCGAGAGGCTTTGGATCATCGTCGTCGACGTCATGGTGCAGCTTAGCTACCTCGGCAGTCGTCTGCGTAGCGGAGTTGTCGAACGGCTTGATCACAAAAAAGATGACCAAGGCGATGATGATTGCCAACAGCACAACGATAACGGCGACAAGCGCCCTGGTAGCGCTCTTTTTTGCGGCGGGGGCCTGCGGTGAACCAGACGCGTATGTAGACGCCGGTTGCTGTTGGGGCGGGGTGTCCGCGACGGGTATGCGCTGCGTCGTTTCGACCGCTGCAGGGCCGGCGGCGGGGTCGGGGCGATAGGCGAGGGGGTCGTCCGGCTTAGCTTGCGGCGTATCGAGGGAGCCGGTCTTCTCAAACGCGGGTTGGCCATTGCTTCCGGTTGTCTGCTCAACGGGTGCACCGCACGAGGTGCAGAACTTGGCATCATCTGCAAGAAGCTTGCCGCACGAGGCGCAATACCGAGACATTGCCACTCCTTTCGCCACATTTCAAATCAATACGACGATTATACCCAGCGTCCAAAAGTCCCCATCATAAGTTGCGGTGAAATAGGGACTGTTTGGCGGTCTCAGAGCTTCAATCAGTCCCTATTTCACCGCAACTTTGGAAAGACACCTTTAGCCATTGGGGACGCGCCGAGCACTGGGGTATCATGGCTTGGTTGATATATCTGCATTTACGCGTCTTGTAGGAAGGGGCTGCGCTCATGGCTTTTGAGCCCGCTCAACATAGCTTTATCACGCTCGAGGGCGTCGATGGTGCCGGCAAGTCCACGCAGGCGCGTCTGCTTGCCCGCGCGCTCGAACTCGCTGGCTACCAGGTTGTGAGCCTGCGCGAGCCGGGCGGCACCGCCATCAGCGAAAAGATTCGTGCTCTGCTGCTCGACCCCGCCAATACGGCGATGGGCGACACCTGCGAGTTGCTGCTCTACGAGGCTGCGCGTGCCCAGCTGGTGCACGAGGTCATCGCGCCCGCCCTCGCGGCCGGCAAGGTGGTCCTGTGCGATCGCTTCTACGATTCCACGACCTGCTACCAGGCGTTTGCCGATGGCCTCGACCGTCAGATGGTACGCGATGCCAACAACCTGGCTGTCGCCGGTACGCATCCGGCGCTCACGCTCGTCTACCACATCACACCCGAGCAGGCGGCGCTACGCATGGCAGCCCGTGGCGCGGCAGATCGCATGGAGGCAAAAGGCATGGCCTTCCAAGAGCGCGTTTACCAGGGATTTTGTGCCATTGCTGCCGAGGAGCCAAACCGCGTAAAGCTCATCGACGCCACTGCGACCGTCGAGGAAGTCTTCGAGAAGACGGTCGAGCAGATTCGCGCGTACGGTCTCGACATTCCGCAAGATGCTGTCGCCGCCGCGCTTGCCAAGGAGGCCGAGTAACATGGCCCCCGCTCAGGCAAGCCTGCTGGCCAAGCTCGACACCCAAGAGCGCGTTCGCGATTTTTTGACCAACGCCGTCGCCAGCGGCCGCGCATCGCACGCCTACCTGTTTTTGGGCGCTCCCGGTGCCGGCAAGCTCGATGCCGCATGGGCGCTCGCCCAGGCCTTCCTGTGCGAGCAGGACGGCTGCGGAGCATGCGACAGCTGCGTACGCGTTGCTCGGCATACGCATCCTGACGTGCACTATTACACGCCCGAGAGCGCCACGGGCTACCTCATTGCCCAGACCCGCGAGCTGCTCGACGACGTGCCACTGGCGCCCATCCGCGCCAAGGCCAAGGTCTACATCATCGACCGCGCTGAGCAGCTGCGAGCCAACACCGCCAACGCGCTGCTCAAGACGCTCGAGGAGCCGCCCGAGGGCGTTATGTTCATCTTGCTGGGCACCTCGGCAGACGTGATGTTGCCCACCATCGTGAGCCGCTGTCAGTGCGTGCCGTTTCGGCTGGTGTCGCCCACCGTGGCCGCGCAGGCCGTGAGTCGCGCGACGGGCCAGGATATCGCGCGCTGTCGCATGGCGGTCGCCGTGGCGGGAAGCCCCACGCGCGGCATCGAGTTCCTTAAGAGTGCCGAGCGCCAGGATGCTCGCCGCCAGATGGTCCGCGCCATCGATTCGCTCATCGCTGCCGACGAGGCTGATGTGCTCAGCCGCGCCAAGTCGCTCATCGTCGCCGTTAAGGCACCGCTCGCCGAGGTCAAGTCCACACAGGAAAAGGTGCTCGAGCAAAACGCCGACTACCTGTCGCGTGGAGCATTGAAGCAGCTTGAGGACCGCAACAAGCGCGAACTCAACGCGCGCGAGCGTTCGGGTATCATGGAAGCGCTGGCGAGCGCGCGGACGCTCATGCGCGACGTGCTGCTGACACTTCAGGACGAGGCGGCAGGCGTTGTGAACGAGGACGTGCGCGACACGATCGGGCGGCTTGCCGCGGCGACGAATGTTGCGGGTGCCACCCAGGCGCTCGAGGCGGTTGCCACGGCTGAGCGCAACATCGCCAGAAACGTTACTCCCCAGCTGGCCATCGAGGTCATGCTGTTCGATATCAGGAAGGCACTGAAATGCCGTTAGTCGTACCCGTTAAGTTTACCTACGCCTCGCGCGACCTGTGGTTTGACCCGCAGGATCTGGATATCCTCGAGGCCGATTATGCCATTTGCTCCACCGAGCGCGGAACCGAGATCGGCCTGGTCACGGCCGATCCCTTCGAGGTGCCGCAAGATGAGATCGGCCAGCCGCTCAAGCCCGTGCTGCGCGTGGCGAGCGACATCGACCTGCAGCTTGCCGACGACCTGGCCATCCAGGGCGACGAGGCGATGGTCGATTTCCGCCGTCTCGTCAAAGAGCTCGACCTCGAGATGAAGCCGGTCGGCGTCGAGTACCTGTTTGGCGGCGAGAAGGCCGTGTTCTACTTTGCGGCCGAGGAACGCGTCGATTTTCGTCAGCTCGTCAAGGACCTGTCCTCGACGCTGCACATTCGCGTCGACATGCGTCAGATCGGCGTGCGCGATGAGACCCGCCTGGTGGGCGGCTATGCCCAATGCGGACAGGAGCTCTGCTGCACGCGCTTTGGCGGACAGTTTGAGCCCGTCTCGATTCGCATGGCAAAAGAGCAGGACCTGCCGCTCAACTCGTCCAAGATCAGCGGCGTTTGCGGCCGCCTGATGTGCTGCCTGCGCTATGAGTTCGAGGCGTACAAGGACTTTAAGAGCCGCGCGCCCAAAAAGAAGACGCTCATCGATACGCCGCTCGGCAAGGCGCGTATCCAGGAATATGACACGCCGCGTGAGCAGCTGGTGCTGCGCCTGGAGAACGGCAAAGTCTTTAAGGTCAACCTGGCCGATATGACGTGCTCGGAGGGCTGCAAAAAGAAGGCCGCCGAGCAGGGCTGCAACTGCCGCCCCGACTGCGTGACGCGTGACGTGCTCGAGCGCATCGAGTCGCCCGAGATGCGCCTGGCGCTCATGGAACTCGATCGCGAGAACGGCGTCGACGTGGGCGATGGCCTGTCGAGCGCCGATCGTCTGGCCGGCACATCGATGCCCAAGCGCCGTCGTCGCGATGCCGAATCCGATGCTCGCGCTGCTCAGGGCCAGGGCGAGGGCCGTGGCCGTGGAAAGGGCCGCGGCAAGGCCGAGGCACCCGAGGCCGAGGAGGCAGCCGGTGGCCGTCGCCGCCGCAAGCGCGCGGCGTCCGTCGACAATGGCGAGGCCGCGGGCAAGAACGCTTCCCGCGAACGCGAGGCTCAGCAGCCCCAGCAGCAAAACCGCGGCGGTGGCATGAACCCCACGCGCCGTCGTCGCCGTCACCTGTCGAGCGAGGAGCGCGAGGACGCCTTCCGCGCCGCAGCCGCTCGCGAGGCCGGTGCCGCTCCCAAGGACGCCTCGGCCTCCGACGCGCCTGCCGACAAGGGCGGCAAGCCGCGTGGCGAGGAGGAGCGGGCGTCACGTCCGCGCCGTCGCCATTCCTCGGGCACGCAGCAGAAGCCCTCGGTTCCTTCTGTGGCCGATCAGGTTTCGGATGGAGAAGTCAAGGTCACGCGCCGTCGCCCCGGCGATGGTGGAGGAGCTGCCGCCAAGGCTTCGCGCGGCGGTACTCGCGATGAGCGCGAACCGCGTGAGGATCGCGGTGGCGAGGGCTCGACCGACCAGGGTCAAAAGCGCCGCCGTCGCCGTCGCTCCCGCAAGCCGCGCCAGGACGGTGGTGAAGGCTCGACCCACACCTCGTCCGCACCGCAACCGCCTGCCGGCGAATAACGTCCGTAAGCGGATGTAACCCGCCTGACCCCAGCACCTCTGGGTATCATGGCTCTACACCGACAACCCTCCCTTCGCCTTCGCGTAGGGAGGGTTGTGTCATGAAGAGACATCTGAACGTATTGACTCGCTTGCAGGACGCAGGTGTCCTACCGTTTGCGGACGAATTGCTACCGCTTGCCGAGCACGCGACATACGAGGCGCTCGAGGCGTTGTCGCCTACGCGATGCGCCGGCTGCGAGCGTTCCGGTGCGCTGATCTGCCAGGATTGTCTGGCATCGCTCGCACTCATCGACCCGTGCCATAGCTGCATCCGATGCGGCGCCCCGTTTGGGGATTTGCTGTGTACCGAGTGTTCGGTCGAGGGCGCGTCTTCGGCAATGGCCGAGGCGCTCGATCGCTGTCTGGCGTGTGCCGTCTACGCACATCCGCTGCCGCGCATCATCAAGGCGTACAAGGATGCGGGCGAGCGCCGTCTGGCACCGTATCTGGCGGAGCTACTCTACGACACCGCCTTGCATGCCCAGGCGGCAGCCCCCGATCGCTACGGCGGTGTGCTGTCCGGTGCGGACGCGGTGGTGTTTGTGCCCGCGACTGCGGCGGCGTTTCGGCGGCGTGGATTCGACCATATGGAAGCAATCGCGCGCTCGTTTTGCGATCTTTCGGGTGTGTCTTTGCTCGACGCCCTGGTCAAATACGGTCACGGTGACCAGCGAGAGCTCGGTCGCGATGAGCGCCGGGAACATGCCCGGGGCATGTACGAGACGGTCGAGGATGTGCGCGGCTGCCGCCTGCTGCTCATCGATGATGTCATTACCACGGGCGCGACCATGGCGGCGGCCTCGGCGGAGCTCAAGCGTGCCGGCGCCGCAGCAGTCGATGGCCTCGCTATCGCACGCGTTTGGTAGGGGGTGGCTTTGTGGCAGTGAAGATAGCGCGGCGCATCGAGCCGACAAGCGAGCAACTGGCGGCCTCCGTAGTCCTGACCGGTGCCTCGGCGCTGCGCATGATGCGCGCCGAGCGCCGACAAATGGGTTACATCAGCTGGAGAGACCTCTATCCCGATGAAGAGCGCCGTGTGCTGCATACATCGTCTCCCTCGGCCGAGGACATCTATCTTCCCGATTTGGTGCGGATCGGGGCCGTGAGTGGCGAGGTCCAAGAAGACTTGTGCCTGCTGGTGGGGTCTGCGGCGCAGCGCCGCCGCATCCCTGGCGTGAGCTGGTCCGTGTGTTCCGGGTTGCCCGCCGGCTCGAGTCTAGAGGTGGAACCGGGGGTGTACAGTCTATCTCCCGAGGCCCTTTGTGTTGCCATCGCGCGCGAGGTCGGCTGCATCCAGGCGTTTGCCCTGGCCCAGGAGCTGTGCTCCAAGATTTCGCTGAGCGATCGCGGGCAGTATCTGCCCCCTTACAGCTCGCCTACCGTGAACAGGCTTGCAAAGGATAAGGACCAGCCGTCAGATGTGGGCTACTTTGAGGTCGAGCCAGTGCTGACGCCCGATCGCCTGGCAGATTACCTTGCGGCATGCAAGGGGAGCGCGGCCAAGCAGCTGCGGCGGCTGTGCCCCTTTCTGTCGGAAAACCTGCGCTCACCCATGGAATGCATCATGCTTGCCATGTTTTCGCTTCCGTTTTCTTATGGCGGATTTGCCTGCGGTCCCTTTAAGACCGACCACAAGATCGAGTTCAACGACCGTGCGCAGGCGATCTCGGGGATGCCGTATGCGGTTTGCGATGCCTATCAGGAAGCAGCTCGGTTTGACCTGGAATACAACGGTGAGCAGGGCCATTCGTCTCGCGGCGGGCGCATTCACGATGAAAAACGCAATACGGGTTTGGCGTCCATGGGAATCGAGGTCGCGACGGTCAACAACGAGATGCTCTGCGACATGGAAGCGATGGAAGCGCTCGCATGGCGCATCCACCAGCGTATGGGTAAACGATATCAGAATCGTGTAGAGGCTCGTCGAAAGAGGCAAGATGCTCTGCTGAATACGCTCCGAGCGTGCTTTGGGCTCAAGCCGGCGTAAAACTATGGCTTTATAGGGGGTCTGTTTATATGCCATGTGCAAAAAACGGCAAATATGAGTACTGTTACTAGATTAGTGACAGCAAAAATAAAGAAACTTGGGCCGAAAAACTGGATTCAGCGAAGAGATAATAAACGAATGTGGAATATCTTGGCGCCAAGCGGGCTGTGCGGAACTCAAAAAGGGCTCGTGGGGCGGAAATACGCTGCTACTAAATTGGTAGCAGTACTCATATTTGCCGTTTTTTGCACACGGCACCCTGAGACGGGTGCCCCGGGGCTCCCCGTGGGGGAGCTCCGGGCTTCATGGGGGCACGAATGGTCCGCCCCGACCTGCGAAATCTGTGCTCGCGATGCGAATAACGTCCCTAACCTTAAACTATAGCTTGAACTTAGCTATAATGCGCTACGTTCCTGCCAGGCTGTGGTTGCGGACGGACGAAATGCCCATCCTAGTCCAAGACAGACGCGGTCAAAGGGATCCACGTAAGCGACCGCGTGCGCGCGGCGCGATCATGGCGCGTCCTAGATGTAAGCCGCACCGTCCGTTCTACTTTCTTTGGGGCAATACCGCCTCGCGGGCGAGCGGGCCAGTCGTGAAGGTGGCTGCGGCCTCCCGAGCAAACGCCCCGGTGCGCAAGTGTGGGGTCAAATACCAGGTCAGCTGGTGGGAACAACCCGATATTCCGTGCGGGGCACGGATCGTATACGACACAGAAGGCAGGGTAGTGGACATGGTGAGGGGCAGCTTGATGCATGCGGCTCGGTTGGGTGCTGGGACCGCGGCGGTCATTGCCGTTTTGGGCCTGAGCGGATGCGCGTTCAATCCACTGTCCACGTTCACGACGCCCACGATCGACCAGATCGAGCGCGAGACCGTTACCCCCACGGTATCGGACAATGCCCTGGTCACGCCGGGAACCCTGACGGTCGCCCTCGATACTTCCGATGCCCCGCAAGCCATGCAGGATGCCGACGGAAACCTCACGGGCTATGCGGTCGATGCCGCTCGTGCCCTCGCATGCCGCATGGGTCTCAAGGTCGCCTTTGTCGATGCGTCCTCGGCCGATTCCGCGCTCAGCGATAAAAAGGCCGACATCTTTATTGGCGACATCAAGTCTGCGGGCGGCGACATCAGCTCGCTTGGCACCTGTCTGTACGATGCTGCCGCCGTGTTCGGCAAGACCAGCGATGGAGAGTCCCCGAGTGTCTCAACCGACGCACTCAACACTGCTACCTTGGGCGTTCAGACTTCCTCGGCCTCGCAGGAAGCGCTTGCCAAGCAGAGCATCACGGCCAACCAAAAGACCTTCTCCAACATCAACGAGTGCTTCGAGGCGCTCGAGTCGGGCGAGGTCGATTACGTGATCTGTGATTCCACGGCCGGTGGTTACCTCGCGCGCCTGATGAGCCAGATCTCCTATGTCGGCACGCTCGAGGCGCCCTCCACGCTTGGCGTCGCAGGCCTTAGCTCTAACGATGAACTGTGCCGTGCCGTGAGTGATGCCCTCGACGGTATCACGGTCGACGGCACGCTCGAGGCGGTCCACTGCGTCTGGTATGGCCAAATGCCCTATGACCTTACCGCCAAGACTGTTTCGGGGGCCAATGTGCAGGCATCCGACTCCACGTCCAACGAGACCGAGTCCTCCGATGGCGACGCCTCTGATAACAACGGCGACAGTCCGTCGTCTAGCCAGGAGGGCGCCATCACCGACGATGACATCAACAAGCTCAATAGCTAGTTATTGGTAGGGGTGGCGTCTGCCATACACCGAACAAGGTGCTTCTTCACGGTTTCAACACGCATGGCCGGGTCTCCCAAATAGGGGAGCCCGGCTTTTCTATTTTGGTAAAACTAGCAGGTCAAAGCTAATTTCCAGGAGAAAAATTAACTCCGTCGACGCCTTCCTATAGCGCACTTTGCCACGGAAAAGTGCGAGACTTCGGTATGCGGTATCAAGCAGTCGTTATTCGGGTCTTTGGGAATTCGCGTGATTAAATGCACGGCAATGGGTACATAGCCAGTACAGTAAGTCCCCGAGGCAGATTGGAGCCACGTATGGATATCAAGGTTTCTGGACGCAAGACGACGGTAACCGATGCTCTGCGTGCGCATGTGGATGAGAAGATCGGCGAGGCGCTCAAGGTTTTCGACATCGAGCCTATGACAGTCGACGTCGTGCTTCGTTATGAGAAGAACCCCTCGAACCCCAACCCGGCAATCGTCGAGGTCACGGTTCGTGCCCGCGGATCTGTGATTCGCGTTGCCGAGCACGGCGCAGATATGTATGCCGCCATCGACCTCTCCGCCGATAAGGTCACTCGTCAGCTGCGCAAGTTCAAGACCAAGGTCGTGGACAACCGCCAGGGCGGTGCCAGCGCCGCGGATGTCGCGCCGGTCGAGCGCGTCGAGGATCTGGCCGACCTGCTGCTGCCCGAGGAGGAGGACGACCTGCTCGTCCGCGAGAAGGTCATCGATGTCACCCCGATGACTGAGGAGCAGGCGCTGGTGCAGACCGATCTGCTCGGTCACGACTTCTACGTGTTCGAGAACGCGACGACTGGCCTCATCAATGTGGTGTATCACCGTAAGAATGGTGGATATGGCATCATCAAGCCCCGCATCGAAACACTTGACGAGTAAAATACGTTAACTTGCATGAGTTAACGGTTGGCGGCCATCCCATGCGGGTGGCCGCCTTTTTACGTAAGGAGTCGCTTTGATGGACAAGGCCGCATCCGCCGGTCATTCGGACCGTTGCCGCATCGTCGTCGATACCTGCTGCGACTTTAGCCCCGAGGTCGCCGCGAACCTCGATGTCGATATCCTGGGTTTCCCCTTCATTATCGATGGCGAGGAGCGCACGGACGACATCTGGTCGAGCATGAGCCCTAAGGAGTTCTACGACCGCATGCGCGCCGGCGCCCGCGTGTCCACCTCGGCTGTGTCGCTCGGTCGCTATATCGAGTTCTTTACCGAGTGCGCCAAAGAGGGTACGCCCACGGTCTACCTGTGCTTTACCTCGGCGCTGTCGTCGAGCTACAACTCCGCGTGCCAGGCGGCAGATGCCGTGCGCGCCGAGTATCCCAACTTTGAGCTCTACGTGGTCGACAACGCTCTGCCCTGTGCGACCGGCGCGCTCTTGGCGCTCGAGGCCGTGCGCCAGCGTTCGGCGGGACTGACCGCCAAGCAGCTGGTCGATTGGGCAAACGAGGCAAAGACCTACGTGCACGGCTACTTTACGCTCGAGAGCTTCGACGCACTGGCTGCCGGCGGTCGCATTCCGCCCGCGGCGGCACAGCTCACGGCAAAGCTCGACGTCAAGCCCGAGCTTTCCTACGACCTGGCCGGCTCGCTGTCGCTGATCGGCGTCAACCGCGGCCGCAAGAAGGCACTCAAGTCCATCCTCAAGTCGTTCCGCGAGAACTACGTGCCCGATCGCACCATGCCCATCGCCATCATGACGGCCGATGCCGAGAAGGACGGCGACTGGCTCGAAGCCGCCATCCGCAAGGAGGAGGGCTGCGCCGACGTCACGATCGTTCGCAGCTCCGTGGGTCCTACCATCGGCTCGCATGTGGGTCCCGGCATGGTGGCCTGCGCGTTTTGGGGCAAGAACCGCGCCGACAAGGCGTCGCTTTCCGACCGCATCGCCCGCCGTGTGCGCGGCCAGTAGGCAAGCGATGCGTCCGTAATCGCCCTCGACTCACAGCCCAAACGCTGGCACCGAGTATTCAACCTGGTAATAACACCCAACCCAAAAGGAAAGGTTTCATGGCAAACAAGCTCTCTGTCGCATTTATCGGCACCGGAATTATGGGTGCCCCCATTGCCGGCCACATTCTGGACGCTGGCTATCCTGTCACGGTCAACAACCGCACCAAGTCCAAGGCCGCAGCGCTCGTTGAGCGCGGTGCCGTCTGGGCCGATACGCCGGCAGATGCCGCGGCGACCGCCGACGTCGTCTTTACCATGGTGGGTTATCCCTCCGAGGTCGAGGAGCTCTACCTGGCGGGCGACGGCCTGCTCGCGTGCACTAAGCCCGGCGCGGTCCTGATTGACCTCACCACGAGCTCGCCCGAGCTGGCGCGCGACATTGCCGAGGCCGCCCAGGTCACGGGCCGTATGGCGTTTGACTGCCCCGTCACCGGCGGCGAGTCGGGAGCTATCGCCGGCACGCTTACGGCTATCGTGGGCGCCACCGAGAACGACATCGCTCCGGTCCGCGACATCCTTTCCACCTTTGCGGCAACCATCTGCTGCTTCGATGGCGCCGGCAAGGGCCAGGCTGCCAAGCTTGCCAACCAGGTGTCGCTGGGCGCCTGCATGGTCGGCATGGCAGACGCCATGGCATTTGCCGAGCTGAGCGGCCTCGATTTGGAGAAAACCCGCCAGATGATCTTGGGCGGCACCGGTAAGTCCGGCGCCATGGAGAGCCTGGCGCCTAAGGCGCTCGACGGCGACTACAAGCCCGGCTTTATGGTCGAGCACTTTATTAAGGACCTGCGCTTGGCGCTCGCCTATGCCGACGACCGCGAGCTTGCGCTGCCCGGCGCCGACGTGGCCTTTACGCTCTACGACATGCTTGATGCCATCGGTGGTGCCAAGCTGGGCACCCAGGCCGTCACGGTCCTCTATAAGGAGGAGGCCGACGCCATCGCCGCCGGTCTGGACTGGTCGCAGTATCGTCCCGAGGAGCACGGTGCTCACGAGGAAGGCTGCGGTTGCGGCGAGCATGGGGACGACCACGAGTGCGGTTGTGGACACCACCATGGCGAGGACCACGAGTGCTGCGGCGGTCACGGTCATGACGACGGCCACGAGTGCTGCTGCGGCCACCATCACGGGGAGTAGCGCCCATGAGCTGGACGTTCGTGGTGCTTGCGCTGGCGCTCTTTCTCTTCGCGATCTACATCGGCTTTTTGTGCGGCCAGTGGGCGTGCGAAAAGCGCGTCATCACCAAGCGCGACTACTGGATTGCCAACTTTGCGGGAGCGGCGGCAGTCGTCCTGCTGACCTGGGTGTTCTCGCTGTTCCCGCTGGTGCAGTTTGCGCCGATCGGCTGGCTCGGCGGCTTTATCGCCGGCCTTAAGATGAGCTTTGGCGAGTCCGTCGGTCCGTGGCGCAAGCACGACGAGGTCTTTAACGTCAACAAGGCACACCGCGCCGCCGCCGACGCGGGCGATGCCGAGGAACGCCGCCGTGCGCGTCGTAATGGCGCTGCCGACCGACAGCTCATCTCGGTCACCGATGACAGCAAGGGTGCTGGCAAGCACGCTAAGAAATAGTAAAAAGAGGTAACTATGGCAGAAAACAAAGACGAACAGCTCACCGACGAGGAGCTGGCGCAGCTTCAGCTGGCAGAGGAGAACGAGAACGCCGTCGACCGTCTGGTCCAGGAGCTCGGCTGCCCCACGCGCCGCATCCGCCAGTTTGCCGCCCGCGTGCTGCACCTGCTCGCCGAGCGCGATCCGCAGCGCGTCGTGCCCTGCGTCCCCGCGCTGATCGAGGCACTCGACCGCCCCGAGGCTCAGACCCGCTGGGAGGCCCTCGATGCCCTGACGGCGCTTGCCACCACCTGTCCCGAGCAGCTGGGCGATGCCTTTGAGGGCGCCGAGACCGCACTGTTCGACGAGATTTCCTCCACGCTGCGCTATGCCGCCTTCCGCCTGCTGTGCGTGTGGGGCGCCACGAGCGTCGAGCGTTCGCGCGAGGCTTGGCCCATCCTGGACGAGGCCATTCAGTGCTACCACGGCGACCTCGAGTATCGCGACATGCTCGGTTGCCTGTACGAGTTTGGCCAGGGCGAGATCGACGCCGAGGTCGCCGAGAAGCTTGCGCTGCGCCTTAAGTTCGATGCCGAGAACGGCAAGGGCAGCTATCTCAAGGCCCGTTCGAGCGAGATTTGCGAAATGCTTGTTAAACGCTTTGACCTTGATCTCTCCAAAAAGAAGAAGCGTGCTAGCGTTAAAAAATCTGACGCCGCCGAAGACGAGGAGTAACAGATTATGGCGCACGATGTAGTCCTGATTCCCGGTGACGGTATCGGTCCCGAGATTACGCAGGCCATGCGCCGCGTGGTCGAGGCCACCGGTGTCCAGATCAATTGGAATGTCCAGGAGGCCGGTGCCGGCGTCATGGACGAGTTTGGCACGCCGCTGCCCCAGCACGTGCTCGATGCGGTCGCCGAGACCAAGGTTGCCATCAAGGGTCCCATCACCACGCCGGTCGGCACGGGTTTCCGCAGCGTTAACGTTGCCCTTCGCAAGCACTTCGACCTGTATGCCTGTGTGCGCCCCTGCCTGTCGCAGCCGGGCGACGGCTCGCGCTTCCGCGATGTCGACCTGGTCATCGTGCGCGAGAACACCGAGGACCTCTACGCCGGCATCGAGTTCGATGAGGGCGCTGCCGAGGTCGAGGAGCTCTCGCAGCTTGTCGAGCGCTCGGGTCAGAAGACCTTCGCCGCCGATTCCGCCATCTCGATCAAGCCCATCTCCATCGCCAAGAGCCGCCGCATTGTGGAGTATGCCTTTGAGTATGCCCGCCGCTGCGGCCGCAAAAAGGTGACGGCCGTGCATAAGGCCAACATCATGAAGGCGACCGACGGCCTGTTCCTGCGCGTTGCGCGCGAGGTGGCCGCCAACTATCCCGATATCGAGTTCAACGACAAGATTGTCGACGCCACTTGCATGGGCCTGGTCCAGAACCCCAACGACTTCGATGTCCTGGTGCTGCCCAACCTGTACGGCGACATCGTGAGCGACCTGTGCGCCGGCCTGGTGGGTGGCTTAGGGATGGCCCCCGGCTCCAACATCGGTGCCGATTGCGCCATCTTCGAGGCAACGCACGGCTCCGCGCCCGATATCGCTGGCCAGGATATCGCCAACCCCACGGCCGAGATCCTTTCTGCTGCGATGATGCTCGATCACCTGGGCGAGAACGACGCTGCTAATCGCATTCGCGCCGCCGTATCTGCCACGCTCGACGAGGGCGAGCAGGTTACCGGTGACGTGCGTCGTGCCCAGACCGGCTCCGTCGAGGGGGCCGTGGGCACGCAGGCCTTTGCCGATGCCGTTATCGCGCACCTGGCCTAAGGCATGCGTGCTGCAAACGCCTAAATAGTACTTAAGTGTTTGCGTATAACCTGAGAATCAATACGCCCGGCGCTCTGTCGGGCGTATTCTATTGAGGACTATGTTTCCTAACAAGGAGTAACCGATATGGGTCTGATTCAAAAGAAGGACGAGAAGGACGAGATCGACGGCATCCAGATCATCGAGCGCGGCGAAGGCCCCGACGGTGACGAGGACGAGAAGATCGACCTGGTCGCCGGTACGTCTGCCGAGCACATTGCTGCCGGTACGACGGCCGAGGAGGAGGACGCCCGTCTGGAGGCTCAGATTGCCGCGGATGCCGCTGACGAGAATCTGATGCCCGAGGCCCAGGATGAGGACGACGATATCCTGGGTTCCGATGAAGACGATCGCGTATCCAAGCACAAGAAGACGATGATCGCCGCCTTTGTGGTTGCCGTCGTGATCGCTGCGGTGGTCGGCTTCTTTATTGGCAATGGCGGCTTTGGCGGCAAGGGTGTCGGCTCGGCGACCCTGACCGAGGACCAGCTCGATTCGACCGTGGCAAGCTATAGCTACAACGGCAAGAAGAGCGATATCACCGCGCGCGAGGCCATCGAGAGCCAGTACAGCCTCGATACCGTCAAGGATAGTGATGGCAACTACACCGCTCCTTCTGCCGACGTCATCCTGTCCTACGTGCGCAACAAGATCCTGCTCGATGCCGCCGAGGACGAGGGCATTACCGTCTCTTCCAAGGAGATGAAGAAGTACGCCGAGGATTCCATCGGCACTTCTGACTACAAGACCATGGCCACGCAGTATGGCGTGTCCAAGGACCAGGCCAAGCAGATCGTCCGCCAGTCCGCGACGCTGCAGAAGCTCTACAAGAAGAAGGTGGGCGATAGCTCCGCAAGCATGCCGACCGCTCCGACCGAGCCTTCTGACGGCAACGAGGAGACCGCGAGCAAGGATTACGCCGACTACATCATCAACCTTGCCGGCGATGAGTGGGATAGCTCAAAGGGCACTTGGAAGGACGAGAGCAGCACCTACGCTAAGGCCTTTGCCGACGATGCCTTTACGGCCGATAGCGCTACCTATAAGCAGGCCATGACCGCCTATTACACCGCCTACCAGCAGTATTCCTCGCAGGCTTCGAGCGCCAGCTCCAAGTGGACCGAGTATGCTAACGGCCTCTACGCCAAGGCCAACATCAGCATCTACGGCCTGTTTGCGTAAAGAGTCGCACGGCTCATCGAGCATCTAGCCGATAGACAGCAGAAAGTCCGCCAGTACGGAAGTCGTTCTGGCGGACTTTTTGCGTTGAGGCGTGATTGGCGGCTTAATTATGGCTATTCATCTTTAAGTCCAAAAAGGCTATCGGCTTCATCGTCGGATATATATTCCAGTACATCGCCCGGTTGGCAGTCGAGTGCCCGACATATCGCGTCAAGAGTTGAAAAACGTATGGCAGAAACCTTGCCCGTCTTAATGCGTGACATATTGACTTGGGAGATGCCCACGCGTTCCGCAAGTTCTTTGGATGAGATCTTGCGTTCGGCGAGCATGCGGTCGAGCCGCAGAATGATCATGGATTCCCCCTAGAGCAACTCGTCATCTTGTTTTTGCAGGATACACCCGTAGCGGAAGATGCTGGCAATCAGGATAATAATCAGGCCTGCAAAGAGCATAGAGGGCTCGAACAGCTGGCCGCCGAAGGCATCTGTAAAGCTGCCGCCAAATCCCGAAAGCATCAATCCCGTGACTATGGCACCAAGGAGTCTCACGGCAGCGCCGCCGATAAGGAACAAAAGCCCAACTCGATGTAGCATACGGCTGCATTCAAGGTCAAAGGGCCTGCCCGCCTTTTCAATGATGGAGAAAAGCTTGTATGCGCTCAGTGCGATAGCGAGCGCGAGGAATGTCATCATGACGCTCCCCATGGCGGTGTGACCGTCGTGCGCGATGAGCATAAGTGGGGTCTGTGCATTGGCACCGACGAGAGCGAGGCACGGTCCTTCGCCGGCTTGAAGTTCTACGGATTGGAGACAGAATCCTTGGGAGAGACTGGGCAATATGAGTAGAAGGTCGATTGCAATGACTGCGAAGAGTCCCAGAGCGAGTGCCGCAGTGGCGCAGATTGTGGCCCATTTGCAGATGCGGGTGAGCCTCCTCAGCTCGGCTATTGTCTGTTCGCGACCGATGGCTTCATTCGATGCGGATACGTTCCGGCGGATCATAGCCCCTCCAACCAATCTCTTGGATGATACTTGTATCTTATATCATAATTAATGACAAACGATAAATAATTACGGATACTGACTAAGTAATGATTGAAAACGATTAGCATGAACTATTAGCTCGTTTTGGGTGTCGGAGTTTGGCGCGCGGGGGATGAGGACAAATGCCAAAACTTCCCGTGATCGCACAAGTGCTTCATCGGGTTCCCCGATTCATCTGGGAAAATAACTGCAAACGATTGCAAGTAACCGGTGAGCGGTCGAAAACTACCGTACACCGATAATCTCAAAACTGGTTCTAACTGGTATAAAGTCAAAAAGACCAATTCACATATCTTCACAATGACCTGCAATTTTTCTACACGCTATTTTTAGCCGCCCTGCGTTGTTTAGACACAGGAAAAGATCCGATCTTTTGCCAAAGCATTTCGAAACGGTTTCAAAACCGCAGGTAGAAGTGTTAACGACCGGTAAACGGTCGAAATATCACCGTGAGCGGTGCAAAAACGTTTTACCGTATGAATCAACGAAA
>CABRYP010000027.1 GCA_902475245.1 uncultured Collinsella sp.
ATACTCATGGAAAACCTCCCATTTCCCGATGTCCAAGAAATGGGAGGCAGTTCACTGTCCCCTTTGTGGTGGTTCTGGCGCCCTATAGCCCAAAGAAGCTAAGAATCTGATCGCGGCTTACGGGCTTGTACTCGTTAGCGTCGAGGCCGACATCGTAGCGAAGGATAGGACGTTCGCGATCGCGGTTGCGCGCGTTGGTGCGGTCTCCCCTGCTGTGGATATGCCCGTGCAGCATGATGGCGCCACGCGCCTTGCCATTCCAGCTAAGCATGGGGTAGTGGCTCATAACCAGACGATGGCCCTTGGCATAGCCGGGGGCAATCTCCAGATAATCACGCACGTCTTCCCAAATTTGCGGCACGTCGGGATCTTCCCAATCGCCGTCATGGTTACCACGGATGAGCGTCACGTTTTGGCAGGCAATACGCTCGCGCAGGCGCACCGCCTCCGCCAGGGGCAAACGATAGGTAAAGTCACCCAGAATGTAGAGACGGTCATCCACAGCCACGCACTCATTGATGGCATCGATGACCTTGCGATTCATCTCCTCGACCGAGCCAAACGGCCGGTCCATGTCGTGCAAGATATTCGTATCGCCCAGGTGCAGATCGGCGGTAAACCACATCATCGTCTCTGTCCTCATTTCGCAACGTGTTCAACTCGTGCTAAGTATACAGACACAGCGATGCGGCGGTTATCCAAAGAACCCGCCGAACAGTCCGCGGCGGCGCTTGTCTTGCTTTTTCGAAGCGTCACCCTGGGTATTCTTATCCTGCCGCTTCTTACGATCCCGCTCCAACTCATCGTCATCGAGTAGCATATCCCACTCAAACGGATCGTCTGTCAGATCGAACTGGTCGTCGTCATCAAACATGGCAGTCTCCCTTACCGATTAGCGAGCATCCACCACGTAGAGTCCAACACGCACCTGATGCCACGGGCTGCGCTCGGGAGCAACCTGTTGCACGCGGGCCTCAAATACGTCCTCATGGCCGTAATACATCATCAAGGACAGCGGGCCGACCTCGTTTCCCGGAACATAGCCAAGCTTGGTGTTGCCACAGTAAATCGCAACCGCCTCGGGATCATGGGGATTATCGCGCTCGGCGCACAGCGTCAGTTTATCGCCCACTTTAAGATCGCCTAGGACCAAAGCGCCGTCGGCATATTGAAATCCTGCGATATGAAATGACAGAAGAACACGTGAAGGCTCGTACATGGCAACTCCTCTAACGGCCGGATAAACCAACGCTTAACCTCACTGAGAAGTTTACGGGCCCGTGCGGACACAAATTCGCCCCACCCGCGCCTTTTCGACCGTTTGTCGCTACACCATCTGATTCTAATGTACAAACATGCGCACGAACTTGTGCTTCCAGCTTGCGTAAGGCGCATAGCGGAATGGCACGTCCAGCCACGTTGCCTTGTTCACGATGCTCTTCTTGTGGCTAAACGTATCGAAGCTCTCGCGTCCATGGTACTGCCCCATACCGCTCGCACCCATGCCACCAAAGCCCATATGGCTCGTAGCCAAGTGCATAATCGTGTCGTTGACGCAGCCGCCGCCAAAGGGCACGTAACGCACAAAGCGCTGCCGAACTGCGCGATCCTGGCTAAAGATATACAGGGCCAGCGGTGTCGGACGATCCGTGATAAACGCTTCGGCCTCGTCTAGGCTCTCAAACGTCAGCACCGGTAAGATGGGGCCGAAAATCTCCTCCTGCATCACGGCGTCATCGGGGGACACGCCATCCAAAATCGTCGGCTCGATCTTGAGCGAAGTCTCGCGCGCGGTACCTCCAAGCACAACCTTATCGGGATCGATCAGCCCGCGCACGCGCGCAAAATGCTTGGCGTTGACGATATGCCCGTAGTCCTCGTTATCGAGCGGATGCTCGCCAAACATACGGCGGGCCTCCTCCTTGATAAGGTCCAGCAGCTCGTCGTGCACGCGCGCATCGACCAGCAGGTAGTCGGGCGCCACGCAGGTCTGCCCCACGTTGAGCCACTTGCCAAAGGCGATACGCCGCGCTGCGACCTTCAAGTTTGCCGTCGCATCCACGATACAGGGGCTCTTTCCGCCCAGCTCAAGCGTCACGGGCGTAAGGTTTTTACTTGCGCGCTCCATGACGAGTTTGCCAACCGGAACGCTACCGGTAAAGAAGATCTTGTCCCAGCACTCATCGAGCAACGCTTCGTTCTCGGCGCGCCCGCCCTCGACAACCGTCACCAGGCACGGATCAAATGCCTCTTCACAGATTTGCTTGAGTACCGCGCTCGATGCCGGAGCATAGGCGCTCGGCTTGATGACCACAGTATTGCCCGCGGCAAGGGCGCCGGCGAGTGGCTCGAGCGTCAGCAAAAACGGGTAGTTCCACGGAGCCATGATGAGCGTGACGCCATAGGGCACGGCCTGCGTTTTGCACACACTCACGGCGTTGGCAAGGTCACACGGACGCAGGCGCGGACGACTCCATCGAGCCACATGCGCAATCTGATGGCGAATCTCGGAAAGCGAGGTGCCGATCTCGCACATATAGGCCTCGTCATGCGACTTTCCCAAATCGGTCTTGAGCGCATGGGCAATATCGGCCTCGTGGGCCCGTACCGCATCGCGTAAACTCACGAGCGCACGACGTCGAGCATCGACATCAAACGTGGCGTGCGTCTTGAAGTAGGCGCGCTGATCGCCGACGATGCGCGCAATTTCCTCGGTGTTCATGGCACCCTCCTAGTTCTCGTCCTCAAACATACCACCCGCGACGACCTCGTACATACGCTCGAGCTCCAAGCGGTCCATTAAACGCGGAACGGGGTACAGCGGATTGGCCTCGGCATCGGCACGTGCCGCCATCTGCGGAATGTCGGAGCGGCGAATGCCCGTCACATTTTTGGGGATTCCCAGGGCCTCGTTCATGCGGTCGACCCAGTCGATAAAGGCCTCGGCCGCCAGGCTGTCCCGCGCGTTAGCCGGCGCGATGCCGGCCATGCGGGCGAGATCGGCAAGCTTAGGAGCAGCAGCTTCGCCATAGGCGCGAAGCATATGCGGCAGGATGATGGCGTTGGCCAAGCCGTGCGGAATCCCGTAACGACCGCCCAAGCTGTGTGCGATGGCATGAACGTATCCAACATAGGAGCGCGTAAAGGCAACACCCGCCTTATACGCCGCCGAAAGCATATTGCGGCGCGCACGCATGTTGTCGCCATGCTCATAGGCCTCGAGCAAATTGTCGTGGATGAGCTGGACCGCTTGACGCGCCATCTTGCGCGTGTAGGGCGTGGTGCTGCGGCCGATAAAGGCTTCGACAGCATGCGTTAGGGCATCCATACCCGTCTGCCCCGTAATGGACGCCGGCAGCCCGCGCGTAAACTCGGGGTCGTGGACCGCAAAGCGCGGGATGAGCACAAAGTCGTTAATGGGGTACTTATAGTGCGTCTCGCCATCGGTGATAACCGCTGCGAGCGTGACTTCGCTTCCCGTACCGGCGGTAGTGGGAACCGCGATAAGCAGCGGCGGGAGACGGTGGACGCGCAGCAGGCCGCGCATCTTGTTGACGGGCTTGTTTGGCTGTGCGATGCGCGCTCCCACACCCTTGGCGCAGTCCATGGCCGAACCGCCGCCAAAGCCGATAATGGCCCGGCAATCGTTCTCGCGATACAGGGACGCCGCTTCCTCCACATTCGAGACCGTGGGGTTCGCACGCGTTTCGGCATAGACCGTAACGCCGATTCCCTTGGATGCGAGCGCACACTCGAGCGGTGCCGTGAGCCCCAGACGGGCAATGCCGGGATCCGTCACGATAAGAACCCGCTGTATCGAACGCTTTTGAAGCACTGTGGGCATATCCTCGGCATGCTCCAAAATGCGTGGCTCGGTATAGGGCAGCACCGGCAATGCGATGCGAAAAATCGTTTGATACGTTCGGCACCAGGCGCGGCGGGCTAGATGCATAAAGGAAACTCCTTCATTTGTTGATTCGTCAACATTTGCTCGACCGATTGTACTCAGCGGTGGTCAAAGACGGCCTGTCAATCGTTAATCAATCAACATCTTCATATCTCAAAATTGTTTTATTAAAAATCATTCCTAATAGGCTTCACTTTCAGTCTCATTTATGGATAATAGAACTCGTCAAGACGCACGTCCGGAGAGGGCCCTTATGGGACCGGGCGAGCGCACCATCGCCATCGATCGAAAGGATCGAATCATGAAGTTTGTTTGCCCCGTTTGCGGTTATGTGGAAGAGTTCGACGGCGACCAGCTGCCCGAGGACTTCAAGTGCCCCCAGTGCGGCGTTCCCGGTTCTCGTTTCCTGAAGCAGGAGGAGGGTCAGCTCGAGTGGGCTGCCGAGCACGTCGTGGGCGTCGCCAAGATGGAGGGCGTCTCCGAGGACATCGTTGCCGACCTGCGCGCCAACTTTGAGGGCGAGTGCTCTGAGGTCGGTATGTACCTGGCCATGGCTCGTGTCGCTCATCGCGAGGGCTATCCCGAGATCGGCCTGTACTGGGAGAAGGCTGCCCACGAGGAGGCAGAGCATGCCGCCAAGTTCGCCGAGCTCCTGGGCGAGGTCGTGACCGACTCCACCAAGAAGAACCTCGAGATGCGCGTTGAGGCCGAGAACGGCGCCACCGCCGGCAAGACCGATCTCGCCAAGCGCGCCAAGGCCGCTGGTCTCGATGCCATCCACGACACCGTGCACGAGATGGCTCGCGACGAGGCTCGCCACGGCAAGGCTTTCGCCGGCCTGCTCAAGCGCTACTTTGGCTAAGCCAACCGCCTGAGAGATATTCTCTAGCTTTTATAAGGCCCGGACCACATGGTTCGGGCCTTTTTCGTGGGCTTATTGCAGCCGTTCTTGAAGAACAATGAGTGACTGAGGGCTCAGGTCGTCGTATTGAATAAGGACGCGAGATGGAGCGTTCTTAGTCGAAGCCCGATCACCCGTCCACAGGCAATCGGCGATGTTGACATAGGAAATACGAACGTCAGCAAGAGCCTTCGCGAAACTCTCCCCAGCCCCGTCCTCGGACAGGGCAACGATACAGTAAAGGCCCGCGTCCGCATGCTCGATCGAGACCTCCCCTGCCGGAAACGCTTTCCGTACAAGTGCCGCTAGGCCATCACGTGCCTCACGAGCACGAACGCGCACGCGGTTTACATGCCGCTCGTAATCACCCGATTCCAGCAAACGCGCCAAAGCGACCTGGTCAACAGAGCTCACCGACGAGGCGTAAAAACCAAGGTTACGCCTAAACCGCTCCATTAGCTTATCGGGCAACACCATGTACGCTAGACGCAACGCCGATGACAGGCTCTTCGAAAACGTGTTGGTGTAGATAACCGACTGGGCAGCATCGATCGACGCGAGCGCGGGAATCGGCTTGCCGGCAAGGCGAAACTCACAATCAAAGTCATCTTCGATGAGATACCGACCTGGTCGCTCGGCGGCCCAGCTCAGCAGCGCATAGCGACGCGCAATGCTCGTCACAAGGCCTGTCGGATACTGATGGGACGGCATAAGGTGAAGGACATCGGCCCCAGTTTTCTGCAGAGCGCTCAGATCCACGCCATCATCATCCAACGGGATATGTCGAACCTTGCAACCCATAGCCTGATAGATGCGCGTCAGGCGCAAATAGCCCGGATCCTCAACGGCATACACCTTGTCGGCTCCAAGCAGCTGAACCAACATGGTATCGAGCAGCTGGGCACCCGCACCGATAACGATGTTGTCGGGGTCGACATTCATGCCCCTTGTCCCGCGCAGATGATGAGCAATTGCGCGTCGTAGCCGAGCGGTGCCCTGCGCCGGTGCGGGCGAAAAGATTTCGCGCTCATCTTCAGATGCCAGTGTCGCCCGTAGTGCGCTTTGCCAGAGGCGCGCGGCTTCCAAAGCGGAAGAAGAGAGCGGGGCGAATTGCTCGACCTGTCCATCAGCATCATGTGCGTTAAGGCCCACAGGAGCGGAATCTCGATCAAACTCTGTCTCAGCCGAAGCCAAAACCGGTGCATCCGGAAGCTCGCAAGCGTAGTAGCCCCGACGCGGCATTGAGCAAATATAGCCCTCGGCAAGTAACTGGTTATATGCATTCTCGATGGTAATGACACTGATTCCCAGATGACTGGCAAAGGCGCGCTTAGACGGAAGATGTTCCCCCGCCGCAATGCGTCCAGCTACGATATCATCTCGAATTTGCTGGTAAACATACTCATAGAGCGATGCCTCGCCACGTTTTTCCAAATTGTAGTCAAGCATGTGTTTGCCACCTGGCCTTATCGCGCTGTTCAATCTGGTATTAGTCTGACCTTGTTATTATCTCGAAAACTGAGTATTTCGCCATACCCAGCTCCCCGATAGGATGTTCCGTCAAGCAATGCACATGCCAATCAAGGGAGCAACCATGGCGGAACAGACCAGCAAGGCCGATCGCGTCAAACTTAATCGCGAGCTCGCGCAGATGCTCAAGGGCGGTGTCATCATGGACGTCACCACGCCCGAGCAGGCACGCATCGCCGAGGAGGCGGGCGCCTGCGCCGTCATGGCACTCGAGCGCATCCCGGCCGACATCCGCGCCGCAGGCGGCGTCTCGCGCATGAGCGACCCCAAGATGATCAAGGGCATCCAAGAGGCCGTCTCCATCCCCGTTATGGCCAAATGCCGCATCGGTCACATTGTCGAGGCGCAGGTCCTGCAGGCAATCGAGATCGATTATATCGATGAGTCTGAGGTCCTCTCCCCTGCCGATGACGTCTATCACATCGACAAGACCCAGTTTGACGTGCCGTTTGTCTGCGGCGCCCGCGATCTGGGCGAGGCGTTGCGTCGTGTTGCCGAGGGTGCCACGATGATTCGCACCAAGGGCGAGCCGGGCACGGGCGACGTCGTCCAGGCCGTGCGCCACATGCGCAAGATCCAAAAGCAGATCCGCGACGTTGTTGCTCTGCGCGACGACGAGCTCTTTGAGGCAGCCAAGCAACTGCAGGTTCCGGTCGAGCTGGTGCGCGAAGTCCATGCCACGGGCAAGCTTCCCGTCGTGAACTTTGCCGCCGGCGGAGTCGCGACCCCCGCCGACGCCGCGCTGATGATGCAGCTGGGCGCCGAGGGCGTCTTTGTTGGCTCGGGCATCTTTAAGAGCGGCGACCCCGCCAAGCGCGCAGCCGCCATCGTCAAGGCCGTGGCAAACTTCACCGATGCCAAGCTCATCGCCGAGCTTTCGGAGGACCTGGGCGAGGCAATGGTGGGCATCAACGCCGACGAGATCGAGATTATCATGGAGGAGCGCGGGCGCTAGTCCGGCAGAAAGGATCGCACATGAGCGATTATGCAGACCAAACGGTCGCCGTTCTGGCGGTCCAAGGCGCTTTTGCCGAGCACGAGGCAAGGCTATCCGAGCTGGGCGCACGCTGCATTGAGCTGAGGCAGGCGGCCGACTTGTGGCAGAACTTTGATCGCCTGGTCCTCCCTGGCGGCGAGTCCACCGTTCAAGGGAAGCTGCTTGATGAGCTGGGCATGCTCGAGGAGCTTCGAGCCCGCATTGTTGAAGGCATGCCCGTACTGGGAACTTGCGCCGGCTTGATTCTGTTGGCGCACGACCTTGCCGCCCATGACGATAAGGGGACACCGCGCCTGGCAACCATGGATGTGCTCGTTGAGCGTAATGCCTATGGCAGACAGCTCGGCAGCTTTCGCACTAAAGGATCTGTCGCCGGCATCGATGGTGAGGCGCCGCTGACGTTTATCCGTGCACCCCGCATCGTCGAGGTCCACGGCGACGCCAAGGCCTTAGCGAAAGTCGATGACCGCATCGTCGCCGCCCGCCAGGGCAACCAGCTCGGTGTTACCTTTCACCCCGAGCTCGACGACGACACCCGCCTCCACGAACTCTTCCTTCAGATGTAGGAAGAGTAGAAACGAGCGTGGATTTTCGGACACATAACAAATGAGAGTGGATAATCTCCCACTTTGAGCTTGAATGCAGGCTCAAACCGGGAGATTATCCACTCTCATACGATGTAGTCGTTGGGGACGTTCTTAAACGACTAGTCAAACAAGAACGTCCCCAACGACTACATTGCGATAGACGACCACGTTTGCCCAGATAATACCGACCAAAATAAACCTGTCCCTTTTTGGCAGGCTTTGATCAAGACAACGCCGATGTTTTGGTACCGCCAGCGGAAACCCGCCAAAGCGAGCAAGGTGCCTTGAAACGAGGCGGCATTGACCTTCTGGTCATGCCGCCGAAGTCGAAAGGCAGATTGCCGCTCTGGCGGGTTTGCAGCGTCAACTAGTTACGCGGTTTGGTAAAACCGCGTAACCCAACTAGAAGCGGTTGCCGCGGAAGCCGCCGCCGTTGCGGCCGCCACGGTCGCCGCCGCGGCCGCCGCGGTCGTTACCGCGGTTGCCGCCAAAGCCGCCACGGTCACCATAGCCGCCACGGTTGCCGCCAAAGCCGCCGCGACCGCCACGGTCGCCGCCGCGGTCACCAAAGCCGCCACGGCCGCCGCGATCGCCACCGCGACCGCCACGGTCGCCGCCACGGCCGCCGCGATCGCCAAAGCCACCGCGACCGCCACGGTCGCCGCCGCGGCCACCGCGATCGTCACGGCCACCGCGAGGACCGCGGTCCTCGTCCAGGCCCATGGCGACGAGCGGAGCGATAACCTTATCGAGGGCAGCCATCAGCTCGGTGGCCTCCTCGTAAGAAAGCTCGGGCAGGAGCTTCTCCTTCTTGTTGGCAAGCTCGACCAGGCCCTCAGCGGCATCCTCGGCAGCGAAGACGACGATCTTGCGCATATCGCCCTCAGCATCGTCGATGCGGCCGACCAAATCGGCAGCCTCGGCCTCGGCCATCAGGCCATCGAGCTCACGGAGGCGCATGCCCAGCAGGTCGGACATTTCCTTCTGCTCCATCTTGGGCTTGAGGTCAAGAAGCTTGATGGCGCGCTCGATGTTCGCCATACGCTCGGCCTTGGCCTCCTCCTCCTTGGAAATAGCAAAGCGACGGCTACGCAGCAGGCGGGCGGCCTTCTGCATCTTGTCCATCAGCTCTTCGTCATCGTAATCAGCGGCGGCCTCGACAACCTCGGCCTCCTCCTCGGCGGAAACCTCGTCAGCAGCCTCAACCTCGTCAGCTTCGGTCTCCACGGTCTCGACTGCCTCGACCTCGGCAGCCATGGTCTCGTTCTCGATCTCGTTCATGATCTCTTCGTTCTCGGACATGAGACTCCTTCTTGGCCCTCTCGGGCATCATCGCCCCATTCGCGGGGCCCGTCGCGCACTCTTTGCGCTTTAAACATTCATGCCTCTCGGCAAAACGTCCATTAGTTTATGGTGTCGCCATCCAATCTAGCTGCAGAATCTATGTGCACACATTAATGCGACATGTCGCGGTATCATGGCCTGAACCAAACGTGTCCACCTTAAGGAGCCCGCCATGATTAAGCCCATCATGAAATCCGAGTTCTTTTTACGCCTTCCCTCCGAAGACGCTGGCCCCGAAGATGCCGCGACCGGGCAGGACCTCCTGGATACGCTCCACGAGCATGAGCACGAGTGCGTGGGCCTCGCTGCTAACATGATCGGCGTGCGCAAACGCATCATCTGCGTAAAGGACGGCAACAGGACGCTCCTGATGTACAACCCTCAAATTCTTGAGCAGGTCAATGCCTATCAGACGAGCGAAGGATGCCTCTCGCTGATCGGCGAGCGTCCCTGTACCCGTTATCGCCGCATTAAGGTTGAGTATTTGGACGAGAACTTCGTCCACCGCATCAAAAACTTCTCGGGCTACACCGCCGAGATCATCCAGCACGAAATCGACCACTGCCAAGGAATAGTTATATAGTTGCGCCAATTCAAGAAAGCTCCCTGCAGCCAAGCAACTGCAGGGAGCTCTTCATAGTGCGGAACTTCTATCCCCTACGCCTGACGGTAATGATCGAAGAAGTCGGCGAGGTCCTCGAGCGACTCCTTTAGTACTTCCATGCGCGGCAGGTACACGATGCGGAAGTGGTCGGGCTCACCCCAGTTAAAGCCGCCTCCGCGCGTGATCAGGATCTTCTTCTCGTGCAGCAGGTCGAGGGCAAACTGCTCGTCATCGGTGATGTTGAACTTCTTAACATCCATCTTGGGGAAGATGTAGAACGCCGCGCGCGGCTTAACCACCGAGATACCATCGATCTTGCTGAGCGCTTCATACACAAAATTGCGCTGCTCGTAGACGCGACCGCCCGGGCGGATATAGTTGTTAACCGACTGATGACCGCCGAGCGCCGTCTGGACGATCGACTGAGCCGGCACGTTGGAGCACAGGCGCATGTTCGAGAGCATGTTGATGCCCATGATAAAGTCGCTCATGCAGCGCTGGTTGCCCGAAAGCACCATCCAGCCAATACGATAGCCCGCGATCATGTGCGACTTGGAAAGGCCGCTAAAGGTGACGCAGGGCAGATCGGGAGCGAGCGAGGCAATGGAGACGTGCTCGTAGCCGTCCATGCACAGACGGTCGTAAATCTCATCGGCAAAGATCATGAGCTGGTGCCTGCGCGCAATCTCGACGATGCCCTCGAGCACCTCGCGCGGGTAGACCGAGCCCGTGGGGTTGTTGGGGTTGATGATGACGAGGGCCTTGGTCGCGCTCGTGATCTTGGACTCCATATCCTCCAGGTCGGGATACCAATCCGCCTGCTCATCGCACAGATAGTGCACGGGATGACCGCCGGCAAGGGTTGCGCACGCCGTCCAGAGCGGATAGTCGGGGCTGGGGATCAGAATCTCGTCGCCATTGTCGAGCAGCGCGTTCATCGAAAGCTGAATGAGCTCGGACACGCCGTTGCCCGTGTAGATGTGCTCCATCTGAACATTGGGCAGGCCCTTGATCTGCGAGTACTGCATGATCGCCTTGCGCGCGGAGAACAGACCGCGCGAGTTGGAATAACCTTCGCAGTCGGGCAGCTGTTGGCGCATGTCCTTGATAACCTCGTCGGGTGTGCGGAAACCAAAGGGCGCCGGATTACCGATGTTGAGCTTGAGGATGCGCTCGCCCTCGTCCTCCATACGGGCAGCCTCGTCGACGACGGGACCGCGCACGTCATACAGGACGTTATCGAGCTTGGTGGATTTAGAAAAAGTACGCATGGTGGTGCTCCTTGGAATTTGAGCTGAGGGATGGGGTTCGGGCTTGGAAACGTTATGGGGCGATGATGCCTCGCCTTGATCGGCGCCACCGGCAAGCAGCCAGGTAACATCGACCTCCAAAATGCGAGCGAGCAGCTCTGCCACATCGCGCCGCGGGATCGTCTTGCCGCTCACATATTGGCTCATCTGACTCTTGCCGAGTTTTTTACCGAGCATCTCCGATGCGCGGATTACGTCCGACTGGCGAACGTCGCGATCGGACATAGTCTGTCGCAGGCGATCGCTAAACGTCTCTTGGGCCATTAGAACCTCCTTGCTGGCAAAGTTCAATTTATAGAACACGAATTGAACCTGAGTTCAATTTAGGCAGCAGTATAGCGCGGCGCATTATCCGAAAGTTCAATTTCATAAGAAAATGTACCGAACCCCGAGAATTGTCCCAAAGTAGACAACAAGCACGCGCCTTTAGAGATATTCAAGGAGACGAGCCGCCGCAAGCGAAACGTCAGTGGTGCGGTATATGGCGTTGATCTGCCGATGAGGACGTCCCTCGAGCGGGCGCACGGCAACATCGAACTGACAGCGGCGCAAGATGAGCGCGGGAAGAATGCTCACGCCCAGACCGTCCTCGACCATGGCCATAATCGCATAATCATCCCAGGTCGACAGTTTAGAGCGTACCGCCAGGCCCGCGCGGCGAAACAGCGGCGTAATCTCATCATCTGTGCCGCGTTCCAGCAGAATAAACTGCTCGTTGGCCAAATCGGCAAGAGAGACAACCTCCGCCGCGGCAAGCAAAGAGCCTGTTGGCACTACCGCCATTAACTCGTCTCGCACCAACGGCCGCGACGCCATGCCGGCGCCGCGTGGTTCGCGCGGAATAAAGCCCAGGTCGCAGCGACCTTCCGCCACCCATTGCTCAATCTCGGAGTAATCACCCATCAGCAGCTCGTAATCGACGTCCGGGTGATCGGCGCGAAAGCGCGCAATCACCGGCGGCAGCACGTGGGTCGCCACGCTCGAAAATGTACCGATGCAGATTTTGCCGCGCATGAGCCCACGCATCTCATCCACCCGTCGCTGCAAGCGAGTGAATTCCTCACAGAGCGCCTCGACCGCCGGCATAACTTGCCGCCCGTCGGCAGAAAGCACTACGCCCTCGCGGCTTCTATCAAGCACTTTAAAGCCCCAGTCGGCCTCAAGATCGGCCACCATACGGCTCACGCCCGACTGCGAATAGCTCAGCCGCTCGGCAGCGCGCGTAAAACTGCCGGCGCGCACGGTCTCGAGCAGGACCTGCATCTTTTGAACATTCGTTTCCACGGCACCCCTCCACATATGCATGAGCTTTTGTCATGTTATCTATGAATTATATTCGCTTTTCTTCTATAGCCAGTTCACCCATAGTGAACATGCTCGGATATAGAGGGGATGGAAGCGCATGAACAACGGACTGTTTACGTACTTAGCAGCATTGCTATTGTTTGGCTCCAACGGCATCATCGCCGCTGCCATTGCGCTGCCGAGCTCCGATATCGTGCTACTGCGCACGTTTTTGGGCGCACTCTCGCTTGTCACCATCCTCGCCGTCACCCAACGCCATAAGCTGCAGGCGCCATCCCGCCCCCGCGAAGCCGCAGTCCTCCTCCTCTCGGGAGCCGCGCTGGGCGCCAGCTGGATTTTTCTGTTCCGCGCCTACCAGACGATTGGCGTCGGCGTATCCTCGCTGCTGTACTACTGCGGCCCCATCATCGTCATGGCGCTCTCCCCGCTCATCTTTGGCGAAAAGCTGACCGGCAGCAAAATCGCCGGCTTTATCGCCGTCGCCTGCGGTGCTTTTCTCATTGCGGCACAAGGTCTAGGCGGCAATATGCCCATTGCGGGTATCGCTTGCGGCATCGCCTCGGCATTTTGCTATGCGCTGATGGTCATCGCCAGCAAGGGCGCGCCGCACATCGAGGGCCTCGAGAACTCCGCGCTCCAGGTGAGCGCCGCCTTTGTGACCGCGCTGGTCCTCACGCTCATCACGCAGGGCGCCCCCTCGTTCCTGTCCGCCGGCGTCGCCGCCAATATTGATTGGCGCGCCGTCGCTATGCTCGGCGTCGTCAACACCGGCATCGGTTGCCTGCTCTACTTTAGCGCTGTCGCCAAGCTGCCCGTCCAGACCGTTGCGGTCGTCGGCTACCTCGAGCCGCTTTCGGCCGTCGTGTTCTCGGCCGTCCTTTTGGGCGAAGTCATAACACCGGTCCGCCTGATGGGCGCCGCGCTTATCATCGGCGGCGCGCTCTTTTGCGAATTCGCCGGCAAACGCGCAGGCGCCAAGGCTGGCATAGCCCAGACAGCACGTGCTTAAAAGCCCCTGCTTTGAAATGCTACCTGCGTACATAAATAATCCTCAGCTGGGGATTATTGTCTAAAATAACCTGATGTGCCAAACTGCTCTTGTATGTATAAAGACGGCATAAAGGTTATCTGTCCTAGACGGATAACCGGATGTCCAAGGGAGTCCACGTGGCACATAACAAACTGGAGGCAAGCCCCCAAGATCAGCGTGGTCAAGGCGGGCATGGAGCCATTCCCCTCTCCGCTGGCATGCTGCTCGTTACGCTCGGCGTCGTCTACGGCGACATCGGCACGAGCCCCATGTACACCATGAAATCAATCGTTGCCAACAACGGCGGCATCGGTACCGTCAGCGAGGACATGATCTTAGGAGCGCTTTCGCTCGTCATCTGGACCATGACGCTCGTGACCACGGTCAAGTACGTGGTTATCGCCATGAAGGCCGATAACCACAACGAGGGCGGCATCTTCGCACTGTTTAGCTTGGTGCGCAAAGTGGCGCCGTGGCTGATCCTTCCCGCCATGATCGGCGGCGCGGCGCTGCTCGCCGACGGCATCCTCACCCCCGCCGTCACGGTTACCACGGCCATCGAGGGCTTGCGCACTATCGAGTGGGGCCATGCGCTTTTGGGTGACGGCCAGACCAACGTCATCATCATCACCATCATCATTATCTGCGGCCTGTTTGCCATGCAGCGCGCCGGCACCTCGTCGATCGGCAAGCTGTTCGGCCCGCTCATGACGCTGTGGCTCCTGTTCTTGGCTGGCGCCGGCCTGTTCAACATGCTCGGCAACCTGTCCATCCTACGCGCGCTCAACCCCATCCGCGGCATCATGTTCCTGTTCTCGCCCATCAACCACTCGGGCATCATGGTGCTCGGCTTCGTCTTCCTGTCGACGACCGGCGCCGAGGCGCTCTATTCGGACATGGGTCACGTGGGCAAGGCTAACATTTTCGCATCCTGGCCGTTCGTAAAGGCAGCCCTCATCCTTAACTATCTGGGTCAGGGCGCTTGGCTGCTCGCCAACAATTCCAATCCCCAGATGCTCGCGATGGATATCGTCAACCCGTTCTATATGATGCTCCCCGAGCCCCTGCGCCCCTTTGCCATCGTGCTTTCGGCCGTGGCGGCCATCATCGCCTCGCAGGCGCTCATCACCGGCTCGTTCTCGTTGGTTTCGGAGGCAACGCGCCTCAACCTTATGCCGCATCTGCGCATCCACTACCCCAGCGACACCAAGGGCCAACTCTATATTCCGCTCGTCAACAACATCATGTGGGTCGGCTGTATCTTCATCGTGCTGCTGTTCCAAAACTCCGAGCGCATGGAGAGCGCCTACGGCCTCGCCTTTACCGTGACCATGCTCATGACCACGACGCTTTTGACGAGCTACATCGCCGGCATCCTCAAGCACAAGCTGGGCGCCTGCGTCTTCGCCCTGCTCTTTGGTGCCATTGAGCTGTGCTTCTTCGCTTCGTGCCTCACCATGTTCTTTGACGGCGGCTACGTCATGATCTTCCTGGCCGCGCTGCTGTTTGGCCTTATGTACGTGTGGCGCCGCGGCACCGCCATCGAGCGCACGCAGACGATCCTGCTGCCCGTCTCCAAGTACATTGACCAGCTCGGCCGCCTGCGCAACGACGAGACCTACCCCGTGCTCGCCGACAATCTGGTGTTCCTTACCAACAGTCCCGACCCGCTCACGCTCGACCGCGACGTGCTCTACTCCATCTTGGACAAGCACCCCAAGCGTGCCAAGGCATATTGGTTCATCAACGTACACGTTACCGACGAGCCCTATACGCACGAGTATTCCGTTGAGACCTTTGGCACAGACTTCCTGTTCCGCGTGCGCTTGGACCTGGGTTTTAAGGTCAACCAGCGCATCAACGCCTACCTGCGCCAGATCGTTGGCGACCTGATGGCCTCGGGAGAGCTGCCACCGCAGCACCACACCTACTCCATCTACGAGACGCGCGGCAACGTGGGCGACTTCCGTTTTTGCATGCTGCGCAAGATGCTCGCCCCCGAAACGGACATCAACCGCAACGACCATCGCGTCATGGCCATCAAGTACGCCGTCCGCCGCGCCTGCGGAAGCCCGGCACGTTGGTATGGTCTCGAGAACTCGGCCATCATCATCGAGTACGTGCCACTGTTTGCCCGCATGCGCCCGGCCGTTAAGCTCGTGCGCACCCAGGTGCCGCTCGAGGTTCAGATCGAAGAGGCCGAGGAAATGGAAGTCGATATCTTCTCGGACGACTTGGTCAACGGCAACGAGGCCGGCAAGAGTATGAACGTCGATCCCACCGAGCTGCTCGAGAGCGTCGCCGATACGCCCGAGCAACAGCAACTCGACGGACTCGAGAGCACCCAGCTCAACGACGCCAACTTCTAACACGCCACCAGCCATTGACGACAACGGCTCCGCATCTCATAAAAGGTGCGGAGCCGTTTTATGTCGCAACGGACCGGCAAGCTACGAACGACGCGGCTCGGGAACCACGAGCCTATCGGGGCTCGCGCCCTCGGCATCCATCAGGCTCACGTAGCGAATCGACGGATCCCCATACATCGCATAGTAATAATTGCCCGTGCGCGCGCTAAAGCATCCGGTGTAGATAGTCTTCTCGAACTTGCCATCGCCCATCCTGGACGCCCCCTCGATCATCACCACGCCCTCGAGCGAGCGGAACATGCGGACGACGTTTTCGGTCTCGCTCTCCTTTTGCGGGTAATTGGCATTGAGGTACGCCGCCTTTACAAAACGGCTCGGCGAATAGCAGTCACCCGGAATACCGCGCATGCCGGCACCCGCACCATAGGGCTTGAGCTCGGCGCCACGCCATGTCGCCGTCTGCGGAAAATCGCTTGTGGCCGTGATATAGGTGCGCAGGTTTTCCATGTGCCACGGGAAGGTGGGCTGATTGGCAAGGGTGTCGACCGGATCGTCGTATACATGCAGGCCGTCAGCCATCATCTCGACCACGATGCTACGCTGGCTGTCGCCGATAATCCAATGGAGCAGCGACACGCCCAGCCCCTCTCCGGCAGATTTGGCGACAATCACCGTGTCGCGCAGCGCGGCCTCGACCTCATCGACCGTCGAGAACGTCGCTGCCACCCACAGGGGAAACTCATAGGCTGCGATATTGGTCTTGCCGTCGACAGGGTCCTCGGCATACTCGGCATAACCCGGGAAATTGAGACCCGCCACGGCGAGGCCCGCATCGTTGCCGCAGTCGAAGAACATGGGATAGTTCTTGTAATCGATGCACATACCGATCACCGCGTGTGCCGCTGTCGCGTCGTCGATAAACGAATACGGAATGTGAAACCCGCGAGGCATCACGCGAACCTGTTGGCCATAGTCAAAGCTCCAGTCGAGGTTGCGGCCTAGATACATGTGGCCGGAATTATCGGTAAATCGAATGCTCGTACACATAGCGCCTCCTAGCTTCACGTTCTTGCTAATCTCATTGTCACCAATCAAAGAGGCGCTAAACACAAAAGCCCGGACATGACAACAATGTCACGCCCGGACCAAAAACCACATATGAACGTAATAAAGTCACCCTAACAGGTCGGTCTAGGGTGCCACAGTGTCACAGATCGCCCCGAACGAGGAGCGCCGCGTACTAATGGTACGCAAGCGACGAGTGAGCGGCGAGGTGTGGTGCTGTGGTCACCCTAGACAAGCTTGCCGAGGCAGTGGTCGATCATATGCTGGATCATCTGTGCCTCGAAGCCGACGAAGTCCTGCTTGCGCTCGCGCATCTTGCCGTCGACGATCTGGTCAAAGGCAACCTTGCACTTGATGTAGCGCGTGGACTTGGTGATCTCGTCGTGCGTCAGGCAGCTCTCCTCCATCTTGCTGGCACCCAGGCCAAACACCAGACGGGGGTTGTAGAGCACATGGGGCTCGCCGGCATCGTCCAGGTAGACGCAGACCTTCTTGGTGATGCCGATCTGGTTGGCGGCAAGGCAGCCGGCATCGTCGAGCGACTTGATGGTATCGATCAGGTCCTGTGCCACCGACTCGTCCTCGACGGTCGCGACCTCGCAACGCTGGGACAGAATAGCCTCGTCGTGGCAGAGCTCTTTAATCATACGTTCCTCCATAGGGGTCGTTGTAACTGCTTAAGTATACGGTACCCACACATTTTCATACGGAAAATACCGCCCGTCTGCTACAAAGCGCCGAACATCAACATGCGAGGAACAACAGCGTCGTAAAGGGGCTATAGTGAGAACGTTCGTATCAATCGGCCTAAACTCGGGGCCGAACAAGGAAAGGGTATGCATGGACGAACTTTTTCACGTCAGTGAGCGCAAGTCCACAATCGGGACCGAACTTCGCGCTGGACTGACAACATTCCTGGCGATGGCCTACATCATCGCCGTCAACCCTGCGGTGCTCTCGGGCGCCGGCATCGATGCGGGAGCGCTCGCCTGCGCCACCTGCTTGGGCGCCGGCATCATGACCATCTGCATGGGCATCTTCGCCAACCGCCCGCTCGCCTGCGCGTCGGGCTTAGGCGTCAACGCGATGATCGCTGGAATCGCCACCACCGTCTGCGGCGGTGACTGGCACGTGGCCATGAGCGTTATCTTCCTCGAGGGTATCGTCATCTTGCTGCTCGTGCTTTGTGGCCTGCGCGAGGCCATCATGGACGCCATCCCGGTTGTCCTGCGTCACGCCATCTCGGTGGGTCTGGGCCTGTTCATCGCCATGATTGGCCTGTGCGATGCCGGCATTATCACCGCTGGCGCCGGTACACTCGTCGGTCTGGGCGACATCACCTCCCCCACCTTCATCGTCGGCATCATCTCCATCCTGGTGACGGTCGCCCTCGCCTGCCGCAACGTCCCCGGCTCGCTGCTCATCGGCATCGTCGTCGCCGTCATCGCCGGTATCCCCCTAGGTGTGACCCAGGCTCCGACCGGTATCATCGCCCCGCTCGACTTCTCGAGCATCGGTGGCCCCATCGCCGACGCCGGCGGCGTGCCCGCCATTGTCAAGGTCCTTACCGACCCCGCGCTCCTCGTCATCTCGTTCTCGCTGCTCATGAGTGACTTCTTCGACACCATGGGCACCGCGATGGCCGTAGCCAAGCAGGGCGAGTTCCTCACCGACGACGGCAACGTCGAGAATATCAAGGAGATCCTAATCGTCGACTCCGCCGCCGCCGCTGTGGGCGGTTTCATGGGTGTCTCCTCCATCACCACCTTCGTCGAGTCCACTTCTGGCGCCGCCGACGGTGGCCGCACGGGCCTCACCTCCGTCACCACCGGCGTGCTGTTCATTCTCGCCGCGTTCTTCTCCCCCATCGTCACCATCGTTTCCAGCGCCGCCACCTGCGGTGCTCTGGTCTACGTCGGCTACCTCATGATGAGCGAGGCCTCCGAGATCGACTGGTCCGACGTGTCGCAGGGTTTCCCGGCGTTCATGATTGTCGCCGGCGTGCCCTTCACCTACTCCATCTCTGCCGGCATTGGCCTAGGCTTTATCGCCTACGTGATCGTCGCGCTCTTTAAGGGCGAGGCCTCCAAGATCAAGCCGCTCATGTGGATCGCAGCTCTCGCCTTCCTCGTCTACTTCTTCGTAGCGTAACGGCATAGTCTGCTAAAACAGAACACCAAAGCGCGGAGTCGCATCGAGCGGCTCCGCGCTTTTCTTTTAAAGCCAGGCAACGCACAGACGCGCGATGTTTTGCTTCCCAAGTTTTGGACATTTTGCCCTCCAAACGGCACTACCGCCGGCTACATCCTGCAGATATGCTGGGCTTAATCGCATAGGCCCTATGAGGATGGGAGTAACCATGGCCGCCTTGTTCACGACCCCCAAGCGCAATGACAAAACCTCTGGAGCCCATTTTGTCGAGCCCGACGTGTGCCGTCGCACGCTGCTCGCACACGGCAGCTGGCGCCGCGTGACGCGCCGCATCGTCTGCGGCCTGGCCTGCGCGCTCACGGTGAGCTCGCTGCTCATGCCGAGCGTCTCGCTCGCGGCCGAGTGGGTGGACGTCGGCGGCGTCCGCCACGAAGCGGCCGCGGGGCCCGCGGGAGACGCCGCCGGCACCTGGAGCTGGGACGGCGCCGATGACATGAAGCTCAACGGCTATAACGGCGGCGCGATCGAGGCAGCGGGCAAGCTCAACGTGAGCTACGAGGGCGACAACATCGTCACTAACGGCGACGGCCGCGGCATCAAGGTTAAGGATGGCGCGAACGAGAACGCCGAGCTTAATATTCAGGGCGACGCGTCCAGCACGCTCAACGTGACATCTTCTCGTGACGCCATCACTTCCGTCGGCAGCATCAACATCGACGGCGCTGGCACTGTCAACGCCACGAGCACCGAGCACGATGCCATCGATGCCGGGGGCGATGTCACCATCAAGGGCTCGGGAAACGTTAACGCCACGGGCGATTCGGATGGCATCAGGGCCGACGGCAACATCACGATCGACAACAGCGGAACCGTCACCGCCAAGGCCACCGAGGATCAGGGTATCGATGCTAACGAGAACCTCATCATAAAGGGCGGCGGCAAGGTAGAGGCAAGCTCTATCAAAGACAATGCGATTTGGGCCGACGGCAACATCGAGATCTCGGGTGGCAGCCAGGTCAAGGCAAGCTCCGAGGAAGACGCCACCATCGACGGTAAAAACAGCCTCACGGTCACGAACGCTTCCCTCAACGCAAGTGGCGTTGGGTATGGCATCTATGTCTACAAGGGCATCACATTCGATGGCGCAACCGTAACGGTCCGTGCAAGTGCAGGGAACGATGAAGCCAGCGCCCTCTTCACCGACGAGGACGACATCGTCATCAAGAACGGCTCGATCGTGGATGCGTTCGCAGAAGGCCAGTTCTCGACCGCAATCTTCACCAGAAACTACTACCCCAACGAAGCGGGTGGTCACATCTACATTAGTGACTCCGTTGTCAAGGCTATAGCCCGCTATGTCGAGTCCGGTAGCGACGGCCCCGATCACTACAGCAACGACCAAAGCGGCGCGGTCATTCCCGAGCATAGGGGCGTGAACATCGGCATCTTTGCCCGGACCAAGGAGGGCATCACGCCCGCGACCATCTCGATTGTCCGCAGTAAGGTCAAAGCTGAGGGAGACACGGCGGCAATCTTCGCCCTTGCCGTGAGCGCGGACGGCGAGACAATCGGCACCATCGAGATCGAAGGCGCTCCCATCCAGACGCCCACAGGCGGCAAGATCATTGGCTATCGCAACAAGGAAGAACTCGATGACGGCATCTTCTACGTGGTGGGTCAAACCATCGGCACGGGCGACGCTGTGATCGACTCCCCCTATAACGAAGCTGTCGCCAAGAGCACGGTCATCGCGCCTCCCGAGGAGATCAAACCCGAGGAGAAGCCAGGCGAGACCAAGCCCGAGGGTTCCAAGTCCGAGGGCACGAAGACGACCAAGACCGTTGCAGTTGCAGCCACGGGAGCCAAGATCGCCGGCAAACTCGCAGCAACCGGCGACGCCTCGAGCGCAGCCATCGTGGCGGCCGCCCTTGCGGGAACAGCCGCCATCGCCGCGGGCGCCGTGGTGAGCCGCAAGCGCTCGTAAACACTTTTTCGCACGGGACGGGTGGATCGCGGCCCTTGCCTTCCTCGTCTACTTCTTCGTAGCGTAAGGGCAAGGCTGCAAAAGCTGAACAATAAAGCGCGGAGTCGCCATGCGGCCCCGCGCTTTTCTTTTAGCGCCGATCCCTGCGCCGGCGTGCGGCCTATTTCTCCCCCCCTTTGGCCATTTTGCCCTCCAAACGGCACTACCGCCGGCAACATCCAGCAGATACGCTGAATCTAGTCGTATAGGCCCTATGAGAACGGGAGCAACCATGGCAGCCTTGTTCACGACCCCCAAACGCAATGACACTACCGCCGGAACCCATGTTGCCGAACCCGACGTTCGCCGTCGCATAGGACTCGCGCACGGCAGCTGGCGCCGCGTGACGCGCCGCATCGTCGCGGGCGCCGTGTGCGCGCTCACGGTGAGCTCGCTGCTCATGCCGAGCGTCTCGCTCGCAGCGGAATGGGTCAAGGTCGGCGGCAACAAGTACAACACCGCGGCGAGCGACGAGGCCGGTACCTGGTCGTGGGACGGCGCCGACGACTTGAAGCTCAACAACTATAACGGCGGCGAGATCCAGGCCGCAGGCAAGCTCAACGTGAATTACTCGGGAACCAACATCGTCACTGCCGAATGGATCGAAAGCATCAACGTTTCTCATGGCACTAACGAGAATGCCGAGCTCAATATCCAAGGCGACGAGGGCGGCACGCTCAGCGTGACATCTACTGAGGACGCTATCCTCTCCACGGGTAATATCAACATCGACGGAGCCGGATCCGTCAACGCCACGAGCGCTGGGTTTGATGCCATCAATGCCGGAGGTGATCTCGCTATCAAAGGTTCGGGCAACGTCAACGCCACGGGTGCATCGGATAGCATCAGGGCAAACGGCAATATCACGATTGACGACAGCGGAGCCGTCACCGCCAGGGCTACCAAGGACAAGGGTATTGGAGCCGACAAGAACCTCACCATCAAGGGTGGCGGGACGGTCGAGGCAAGCTCAGCCGATGGTGAGGCCCTTTGGAGCGGCGGCAATATCAACATCTCGGACGGCGGCCAGGTCAAGGCAAGCTCCGAGAAAGACGCTGCCGTCGAGGCCAAGGGCAGCCTCGCAGCCACAAACGCCTCCCTCAACGTAAACGGTGTTGAATATGGCGTCTATGCCCACAAGGGCATCACCCTCGATCATGCAAACGTGACGGTCCGTGCAAGTAAAGGCAGATACGGTGGCGCCAACGCCCTCTTCACCTACCAGGACGACATCGTCGTCAAGAACGGCTCCACCGTGGACGCGTTTGCGGAAGGCGAGGTTTCGGCTGCATTCTCCACCAGAAACGATCGACCCAACGAGAAGGGCGGCCACATCTACATCAGCGACTCCGTTGTCAAGGCCATAGCCCGCTATGTCGAGAACGGCGACGGCCCCATCCCCTACAGCGAAAACCAAGATGGCGAGACGAGGCGCGAACCCCAAGGCGAGAACATCGGCATCATCGCCCAGACCAGCGAGGGCGTCACACCCGCAGTCATCTCGATCATCCACAGCAAGGTAACGGCCGAAGGAGATACAGCGGCAATCTTTGCCCGTGCCATGAGCGCTGACGGCAAGACAATCGGCACCATCAAGATTGAGAACGCCGCCATCCAGACGCCCGAAGGCGGCAAGGTCATTGACTATCGCAAGCTCCGTGACGGCATCTACGAGGCAGGCCAAGCCATCGGCACGGGCGACGCCACGATCGACTCCCTCTATATCAAAGCAGTCGCCAAAAGTACGACCATCGCACCTCCCGAGGTAGCCAAGCCGGAAGACCCCAAACCCGACGAGACCAAGCCCGCAGAAAGCAAGCCCGCGGAGTCCAAGCAGAACCCCAAGCCTGAGGGCTCAAAGCCGACCAAGGCCGTTGCGGCTTCAACCACGAAAGCCAAGGCTACCGGCGTGCTCGCGGCAACCGGCGACACCTCGGGTGCGGCCATCGTGGCAACCGTCCTTGCGGGAACAGCCGCTATCGCCGCAGGCACCATGGCGAGCCGTAAGCGTTCTTAGACGCCTCTGCGCACATGGCAGCTCCCGCGAAGGCCCCGAGCCCCAGCACCGTTTAACAACGCCACCGCCGAGCTCCCCTCCGGCGGTGACGTTTTCCATATGCGTCCGCAGGGGATGCACGAGATTGTCTTTGGTCTAGCCCAACCGGCATACGCTGGCGTGCGACAATTGGGGCTGCCGATATCACAACACTGAGAGAAGCCCGTCATGGAAGCGCATCAAAAGCAGATAACCGTTTATTCGAATCATACGGAAAGCGCGCCTGTCATCTACCTTCCTGTGGTCGTGGGCGACGGCAGCGAGGTTTATAAGTGTTGCCGAGAGCTCGACTGTCCGCCATTCGCCCTCGTCACCATTGGCGGGCTCGATTGGAATCGCGAGCTGAGCCCTTGGGCATGCGACGGGACCGTACGCGATGCCGAGCCTTTCGGAGGCCAAGCTGCCGGTTTTCTTGATGAGCTGCTGAATCAGATAATCCCCCAGGTGGAGTCGTCGCTTCCTCAGCCGCCCACCTGGCGCGGCATTGCCGGTTATTCGCTAGCGGGCCTCTTTTCGCTTTGGGCCCCCTGGCAGACCGATGCCTTTGACCGCGTCGCAAGCGCATCGGGATCCCTGTGGTTTCCTGGCTTTATCGACTATGCGCACGAGCACGCGATGGCAGTTACGCCCGACGCCGTCTACCTGTCACTCGGCAAAAAGGAAACCAAGACGCCCAACCGCATGATGCGGCATGTACTCGACGACACACGCGCCATGGAAGCGTTGCTCGTCGAGCGCGGCATTCCAACAACGCTGGAGCTCAACCCCGGCAATCACTTTGCCCAAACCGACTTACGCATGGCCCGCGGCATCCACTGGGTACTGACGCATTAAAAATGGTGCCCACGCGCATATACGCATGGGCACCATATCTTGTTTAGCTGAACGCAGCTGCTACTCAGCAGCCTCCTCGAGCTCGGAGACATCAAACTCAAAGTCGTTACCCGGCAGGATGGCGTTGAGCACGATGCCCACCAGCGAGCCCACGGCAAGGCCGGAAAGCGAAATCGTCACGCCGCCCAGCTCAAGCACGATGGCGCCGGCGGTGCTGTACGCAATGCCGAGCGAAAGCACGAGCACCAGAGCGGCCACCAGCACGTTGCGGTTGTTTTGGAAATCGACCTGGTTCTCGATGAGGTTGCGGACGCCCACGGCGCTGATCATGCCATAGAGCACAAGCGACACGCCGCCGATTACACACGCCGGCATGGCCGCAATGATAGCCGCGAACTTGGGGCAGAACGAAAGCACGATGGCGCAGCACGCGGCAATGCGAATCACGCGCGGGTCGAACACGCGCGTCAGGGCGAGCACGCCGGTGTTCTCACCATACGTGGTGTTGGCCGGAGCGCCAAAGAGCGAAGCCAGGATCGTGGCGAGACCATCGCCGAGCAGCGTGCGATGCAGACCGGGATCGGCAATATAGTTGCGCTCGCAGGTGGAGCCAATAGCAGAGATATCGCCGATATGCTCGATCATAGTTGCAAAGGCCAGCGGCATGATGGTGATGATGGCCGTCGTGGCAAGACCGCTATCGAACTGCGGCCCAAAGAGCGCAAACACGGTGTCATCCCACACGATGGGAAGACCGACCCAGGGAGCGGCTGCGACGCCAGAAAAGTCGACCTCGCCCAGCGCAGCCGCAACGGCATAGCTCACAACACCGCCCAGCAGAATCGGCACGATCTTGACCATGCCGCGACCCCAAATGTTGCAGATGACGATAACGGCAACGGCAATAACAGCCACAAACCAGTTGGTCTGGCAGTTGGCAATGGCGGAGCTCGCCAGGATCAGACCGATCGAAATGACGATGGGACCGGTCACCACCGGCGGGAAGAAGCGCATGACGCGCTTGGCGCCAAATGCGCGGAACAGCGCTGCCAGCACCGGATAGAGCAGACCGGCGCAGGCAACGCCCAGGCAGGCGTAGGGCAAAAGCTCGACCTCGCCGTTGGGCGCGATTGCGGCATAACCCGCAATAAAGGCAAACGATGAGCCCAAAAATGCCGGCACCTTACCACGCGACAGGAAGTGGAACAGCAGCGTACCCAAACCGGCAAACAAAAGCGTTGCCGAAACCGAGAGACCGGTGAGCACGGGCACCAGCACGGTGGCGCCAAACATAGCAAACAGGTGCTGCAGACCGAGCAAAAACATGCGCGGGCGGCCGAGCGACGACGCATCGTAGATGGCATCGCTGGCGGCGGGCGTCGAGGACTGGGACATGAGAGTCCTTTCAAAATGGAAGGGCGCTCGAGCATAGCGGATTACCTGCCCGAACGATACGATCCGAACCATTGTACGCGATGCGCCATGTCTCGCACGCGCCGTCACCTGCGAACGTTACCGCTATTTCCAAACGCGCTCGGCAATACGCTTGACCAGCGCGATCTTTGCCCATTGCTCGTCCTCGGTCAGCTTGTTGCCAATCTCGCAGCTGGCAAAGCCACACTGCGGAGACAGATACAGGTTCTCGAGCGGAACATACTTTGCAGCCTCGTGAATACGCTCGACGATGGCATCCTCGTCCTCAAGCTCAGCGGCCTTGGTGGTCACCAGGCCCAACACGACCTTCTTGCCAGGGGCAACGTACCTCAACGGCTCAAAACCGCCGGCGCGCGGCGTATCGAACTCCAGGTAAAATGCGTCAACATCCTCGTTTGCGAACAGGTATGGCGCGATGGGGTCATAGCCACCCTCGAAGGCATAGGTAGAGTGGTAGTTACCACGGCACACGTGCGTGTTAATGACCAGGTCGTCGGGCTTGCCCTCGATAGCGGCGTTGTTGAGCGCCACGCCCAGCTCACTCACCTTTTGCAGATCAACCGGGCTCATGCCGGTCTTGGACACAAAGTCGGTATCGCAATAGATGCCCCAGGTGCAGTCATCAAACTGGATGTTGCGGCAGCCTGCAGCGTACAGGTCGGCGATCACCGTACGATAAGCGGCTGCAATGGCATCGGCGAGCTCTTCGTCGGTCTTGTAGACGGCGCGCAGGCTCTCCTGCTGGCCATCGCAGCGGTCGAGCGTGACCTCAGAGAACGTCTGGATAGGCGCCGGGATGGTCTGGCGTGCAACGTGGTCCTCGCCCTCAAGTGCCTTGACAAACTTAAAGTGCTCGACGAAGGGGTGGTTCTCGCCGCTGATGGAGCCAGTCACCACGGCGGTATCGGCCGTGGTCTCCTCGTCGTGGAACATATATCCCGTACGCGAGGTGCGACGCTCGACGCCGTTCAGCCCCCACATAAAATCGAGGTGCCAGTAGCTGCGGCGAAACTCGCCATCGGTGATGACCTGCAGGCCGGCGGTCTTTTGCTTTGCCACCAAATCGCGAATGGCATCGTTCTCGACGGCCTTAAGCCCCTCGGCATCAAGCGCGCCTACCGCATAGGCAGCGCGGGCGTCCTTTACGGCCTGCGGACGAAGAAAGCTGCCGACGATATCGGCGCGAAACGGCGCGTTCGGTTGAATTGAAGTGCTCATAGATATCTCCCTTTGCATTGGTTGCTTTACTGGGACAGAGTATGAGCGCTCATATGGCCATCGCAAAATATACGTTTATAACAGTTTGATATAGATGCTTCCTATATCAGTTTGGACTGCCATAAAGAGATTTGACCCGTGCAGAATGCAGCAGTCTATATGTGCTGGCGAATCGCGTCGATATAGGCCTGCCCGTAGCGCGTAAGTGTCGTGTTCTTGCGCGTGATGATGCCGATCTCCATGTACTCGTCTACATCAAGCGGAATCGAGATGATACCCGGCCCGTTGAGCTCGTGACTGATCACGCCTGAGCATACCGTGTAGCCGTTGAGGCCCATGGCCAGGTTGAACAACGTCGCACGGTCGCGCACGCGGATATTCTTGCGGCGCTCAAACGTCGAGGTCAGTTCCTCGGAATAGTAAAAAGAGTTGTAGCTACCCTGCTCGTAGGACAGGAAGGGATAGTCCTCCAGGTCCTCGAGCGTCACACTGGAGCGGCCCGCCAGCGGATGGTCGGCGCACACAAAAACGTGCGGCGTGGCGCAGAAGAGCCCTTCGAACACGAGCTCGTTGGCCGCCAGCATGCGCTCGATGACCTCGCGATTGTGCTCCGACAGATACAGGATGCCGAGTTCGCTTTTCATATGCGCGACGTCCTCGATAATCTCGTGAGTCTGCTCCTCGCGCAGGGTAAAGTCGTAGCGCGCGGCATCAAACTCACGAATCACATCGACAAACGCATTAACGGCAAAGGAATAATGCTGGCAACTCACACTAAAGTGCGGCACCTGCTCGGACGTGCCCTTGTACTTACCTTCGAGCAGATCGGCCTGGTCAAGCACCTGTCGCGCGTAGCCCAAGAAGGTCTCGCCTTCCTCGGATACAACGACACCCTTGTTAGTGCGCTCAAAGATGTGCACACCCATCTCGTTTTCGAGATCGCGAATCGATGCGGTAATCGAAGGCTGCGACACAAAGAGCCGGCGCGAGGCCTCGGTGATGCTGCCGCATTCGGCAACCTTGACGACATACCTGAGCTGCTGAAGCTTCATAGCTTTCTCCCTAGACGTTCGTGACGTCGAAACCCGTCGCATCCATCTGACGCATAAACGGCGGCATCTCCCCCGTCGCGGCACAGGCGGCAATCTGATGCAGAGCCCCGGCAACCGCATCGTCTGCCGCAGCGCCGATATGCCAGCGCGCGGCAGCCGTGACAGCCTCGTTGGCATTGGCGACTGCAACGGAGTTGGGAACGGCATCGATCATGGGCAGATCGTTATCGGAATCACCGAACACGGCCACCTCGTCGAGTGTCAGGTCCAAAGCGCGCGTAAGCTCCAGCGCGGCGCAACCCTTGTCCCAACCTGCTGGAAGGATGTCGAACAGGCGCACACGATTGTTGGGAAACACGAGCGAGAGCTCCGGTACCTCAGCGGCAACGCGCTCACGTAGCTCCGCGAGCTCCTCACGCGAACGGGCACTCCAGATATTCGCCTTGAACACCGGTGCGTCATCGACAACAGGACGGCACGGGGCCTCTTCGCCCTTGAGCCACGCGTTGCCGCCCGACTCCATGGCGCGGCGCACGCGCTCGGGGTCGCTCGTCACGCAATAGGCATCGTTATCCCAAAAGTCATCACCCAGGCTGTAGACCTTCAGATACGTATCGTCGGTCTCTTGCTCCAAGTAGTCAGCCAAGCGCATAAGGGCGGCGTTGTCAGTCGCGCGCGAAGCGACCGCCTGACCGTCGACAAACATTACCTGGCCGTTGCAGAACGCGCCGGTCGAGAAGCACTCGACGCAATTGCGGAACATCCAGCCCATCGCGGACGGCTGGCGACCCGAAACCGGGCCAAAGTGCAGACCCGCCGCCTGCATGGCATGAATGCCCTCGATGGCGTAGTCGCTGGCGCCGTCATGCCCGGCTGGAATCAGCGTATCGTCCATATCGGTCAGCACAAGTTTAATCATAAGGCCCCCATTCGTATCGGTCCTACCTATTGTAACGACCTGCCAAAATAAACCTGTCCCTTTTTGGCAGGTGCGCTAGTATAGGGAACAACAGATTCGATGCGGGAGTGCCGGCGGTGCAAACCACAAGGCTGAGAGGGCATGGGGCCCAATCCTTTGAACCTGTCAGTTAATGCTGGCGTAGGGAGCATGCCGCCTTTACAGGGGCGCTGTCTATGCACAGCGCCCCTTTTCTATGCCAAGGAGGCATGTGCAGTGATCGATTCGGAACAGCTTAAGCAAAATGTGGTCAAGGCCGTGGAGGAGATTCGCGCCACCAATCCGATGGCCGGCTCCATCACCAACACGGTGACGATCGACTTTGTCGCCAATGCTCAGCTCGCCGTAGGCGGTTCGGCCGCCATGGTCTATCTGCCCGACGAAGGCGAGACGCTCGTTGCCGGCGGCGGCGCCATCTATCTCAACATGGGCACGCTCTTCCCCATCTACGAGCAGACGATTCCCCGCGCGGCCAAGGCGGCACACGACGCCGGCAAGCCCTGGGTGCTCGATCCGGTGGGCCTGGGCATCGGTAGCCTGCGAACCCAGCTGGTAAACGAGCTCAAGCAGTACAAGCCCGCCATCGTACGCGGCAACGCCTCCGAGATCATCGCACTCGCCGGCCTGTGGGGTCTTGAGGGCGAGGCAGCTGATCTGAGCCGCGTGCGCGGTGTCGATACCACCGACACGGTCGACGCCGCCCGCGATGCCGCTGTGGCGCTCGCCCGCTACACCGGCGGAGCCGTAGTGGTCTCGGGCGAAGTCGACCTGATTACCGACGGCACGACCGTGGCCAAGTCCCACGGCGGCAGCCCGCTCATGTCCAAGATCACCGGCTGCGGTTGTTCGCAGGGCGGCGTGCTGGCTGTGTACGCCTGCGCTGCTGATCCGTTTACGGCAGCCATCTGTGGCACCGCCGTCTACAACGTTGCCGGCACGCGTGCCGCCGCTGTCGCCGATGCCCCGGCAAGCTTTAAGGTCGCCTTTATCGACGAGCTCTACCGCGCGACCGCCCAAGACATCGCCGATAACCAACTCGAGCTCGAGGAGGCATAAGCCATGTCCGAGCCCGCAACCAATGCCGGCATGAACACGCTCGTCGCCGTGGCCATCGCCCCGTGCGGCACCGGCGATGAGCTATCCGCCGAGGTCGCCGAGGTCGTGCGCGTCATTCGCGAGAGCGGCCTTCCCAACCACACCACCTCGATGTTCACCGAGATCGAGGGTGACTGGGACGAGGTCATGCAGGTCGTGCGCGACGCAACCTTTGTGTTGGCGAGCAAGGGCATCCGCACCGAAGTCGTGCTCAAAGCCGATATTCGACCCGGATTTACCGACACCATGACCGGCAAGCTCGAGCGCATGGAAGCACAGATCAAAAAGCAGGAGGAAGCACGATGAGCATCCGCGACAACCTTGATATCTCGGCCTATCTGGTACTCGGCCCCGAAAACACGCTCGGGCGTCCCGTGGGCGATGTGGTGGCCCAGGCGCTCGACGCAGGCTTTACCTGCATCCAGGTGCGCTCCAAGGTGGCAAGTGCCCGCGAGATCATCGCGCTGACGGGCGACGCCGCGCAGGCAATCGCACAGGCCGGCAAGACCGGTCAGGTCGCTCTGCTGATCGACGACCGCCTGGACTGCGTACTCGCCGCGCGCGAGCAGGGCATCGCTGTCGACGGCGTGCACGTTGGCCAGAGCGATATTCCCGTCGAGGTCTGCCGCAAACTTTTGGGCCCCGATGCCATTGTGGGCCTTTCGGCCCGTTGCGAGGAGATGCTCGAGTACGTCAAGACCGCCGACATGAGCCTGGTCGACTACCTGGGCATCGGCCCGCTCCACGAGACCGAGACCAAGCGCGACTGCGGACGCGCGGCCGACGGCTCTATCATCACCAAGAGCTTTGAGGACTTGGCCGCACTCCACGCGGCAAGCCCCGTGCCCATCGTGGTGGGCGGCGGCGTCAAGACGGCCGACCTGCCGCAGCTCAAGGCCACCGGCGTCGATGGCTTCTTTGTGGTGAGCGCCGTCTGCAGTGCTGACGACCCCTGCGCCGCCGCCAAGGAGCTCGTCGACACCTGGCAGCAGGCATAGACTCAAGCCGAGCAGCCGATTCGCGGCCTCATATCTTCAATAGCGGAAAGCGCATCCCAGTTTGGGCCTCCATTCCGGGATGCGCTTTTCGCCGAGTCCGCGGCAGTTTGCCCTACCCCGCTAGGTAGACCTCCAGCGTGGGCAAGGTCGCCTCCGCATCGTGGCGGCCGATCTGATAGATGCGCTCGAGCTCATCGGGCTCGCGGCACAGCGACGGCACCTTCACCGATTCGCTCGGCCGCACCACAAAGATTTCGCCGGCAGCCTCGCGACGCGCCAGGTCATCGAGCGTAGCATTGTAGACCTCATGCCGATGCTCAAGCGCCGCGACAAACTCCGGGTAGTGACGGAACACGCGCCGCAGCATGGGCATCACGCTGTTGGGCTGCTTCACAAAGCCCGCCGGCTGCGTGAGTACCACGATATTGCGGTCATACCCCTGCGCAAACAGCCATGCACTGGGAATAGAATCAGCCACGCCACCATCCAGATACTTATGCCCGTCAATAGCAACGGGACGCGTCGCCACGGGAATCGCCGACGATGCCCGGATCCACTCGATATCCCTCTCGTCGCCATAGGGCAGGTCGTGGTAGACGGCCTTGCCCGTCTCGATATCGGTGCACACGCACGTAAACCGCATAGGACAGGCGCGATACGCCTCCAAGTCGATGGGATCGCGCTCGATAGGCACCTCGTGATAGGCAAAGTCGGCATTGAACATATCGCCGGTTCGCAGCCAGCTGGTCACGCTCGCATAGCGCTTGTCGGCGCAATAGGCCTTGTTATAGCGAATGGCGCGGCCGATCTGGCGCGATTTAAAGTTGTAGCCAAATGCCGCGCCCGCCGAGACGCCCACCATATGGTCGCAGGTCAAACCGTGCTCCATCCAAACGTCGAGCACGCCCGCCGTATACATACCGCGGTAGCCGCCTCCCTCGAGCGCCAGCCCCACCGTGCGCGTCATATTTGACTGTGCCATGCGACCATCTCCGTTCCTGCGTTTTAAAACGGGACAAGTATACCCGTCAACATATATCGTCCCAGTCGCATTTTTATCGAACATCGCATCGTCGCGCTACCGCTTGTCGAATAATAGCCGCCCACAGCATGTGCACCCATATACAATTGTGCACTGTTGTTTACACTACTCAGCTGTTATCAACAGCGAACATTAGCCGGCAAATTAACTCAACAACGCGGCAAGGCGGGGGCCTGGATACATGCAAAGCGCTGAGCAACGATGCATGTACACAACGAGCTCGCCCGACGCAATCCGCCCCGACCTCAGAAAGCCGCTTAGAACATGGATACTGTCAGCAATTACACCGAAACGCTCGAAAAGACCGTCCGTGACCTTCTCGAGCGGCAGGAGGATCTGATCAGGACTGCCTTTACCGACCAGCTTACCGGGCTTGGCAACCGTGGCGGCTTTGCCCGTTCCCTCGAGGAGCTCTGGGAGCAGGACGCCCCCGTTACCATGGCGTTCATCGATATCGACAATCTCAAGCACTGCAACGACGTCTTTGGGCATGACGAGGGCAACCGCTATATCTTGCAGGTAAGTCTCTACCTTAAGCTGTATATGAAGGTGGGCGAAGCGGCGTTTCGCATAGGCGGCGACGAGTTTGCCATCCTATCTACGATTGCAACCGAGGACGACCTCGCCGAACGTCTGGAGCACTGTCGAGAGGTCCTGCTCAAAAATAACGATTCCGAGATGCCTCACTCGTTTAGCTACGGAGTGTCACACGCCGACCCCGCCTTGGGCGAAGCCTCCAATCGCATGACGCTCGATGCCGACCATCGTATGTACGACTACAAGCTGCGCCATGCCGTGCACCTCGATCGACGCAATATCACGCAAGTCCACGCCGACGACTTCGAAGTTAGCGATCGCATTTTCGACGCCCTTTCGATGCTCAATGAAGGCCGCTATTTCTTTATCGAGAACCTGGACAAACATCGCACCCTTTGGTCACAAGGCGCCATGCGCGATCTCGGCCTTCCTTCGGAGCATATAGACAACTGTCACGATTACTGGAAAACGCGTGTCCACCCCGATGACCTCGAGGCCTATAGCAACGATATCGACCAGATCTACAACGGCTCCAAGCACCGTCGCGTCATGCAATACCGCGTGCGCAATGCCACTGGTGACTACGCTCTCTGCCGTGCTCGCGGGTTTCGTATCGACGGCGACGAAGGTGTCCCCTCGCTCTATGTCGGCGAGCTCGTCAACCACTCACTTGCCGAGACCGTCGACGCCGCCACAGGTCTCGGAACGCAGCGCATGCTGGTCAACGCCATCGATGCCTGCCGCCGCGACCGTTGCGAGACGGGGCTTATAGCGGTGCGCATTCGTGGCACGGCAAAGCTCAACGAGCTCTACGGGGCCGAGGCCGTCGACAACCTGCTTGCCGAATACGCAGGCCGCATGTTGTCGATCACCCGTGGCAGGAGTCGCGTCTACCGCTCACGAAGCGTCCAGTTTGTCGTGCTCAGCAACGATTTGGACCACGAGGCATTCGAGCAACTGGTCCGTCATCTAAAAGAGGCCGTTTTCGCCCCTGTTCGAATCGCAGGCGATACCATTACCCCCGTCTGTCTAGTCGTTCCGGCCTTTTACGAGCGCCTAACCAATCAAGCGACTGCCGTTTTAGGCGAACTCGACCGTCGCCTTCGCACGGCCGGCGGACTTGTCCCCAACGATAGCCTCCCCATACCCGAGATAGAGCGCAAAAGCGCTATCGCCGATCGCATCGATATGCTCACGGGCCTCTGTCGACCCAGCGAGTTTATGCGGCGCGCCAACGCATTTCTCGAGACAAGGCGTGACGGCGCCTGGTGTATCGCCACCGTCGACATGGGACACATGCGATTGTTCAATGAATGGCACGGGCAGACCGAGGGCGACCGCGTGCTCGCCGATGTGGGCACGGTCCTCAAGGACATCGAGAATGCCGACATGGGTGTCGCAGGATACTGGGGCCAAGACGACTTTTGCATACTCATCCCCTTTGAGCACGACACCGTCCATCAAATCTATAACAGCGTTCGCGAGGCCGTGGCCAAGCACGATGACGGCGTAGGCTTCTGGCCGTCCATGGGCGTCTACCCCATCGACTCCAACGAGGAAATCACCATCGATGCGCAGGCCAAGGCCATGTTTACCAATCGGCGTGCAAAAAACGACTTTAAGGAGCGCATTGCCATTTTCCGCCCCGAGGAGTACGAGCGCGAAATCTCGTTCCACCGCACGCTGACCGAATTCCAGTACGCGCTCTCAAACGGCCGCATCACCTACTACTTGCAGCCCCAGGTCGACATGGAAACCGGCGAGATCACTGGCGCCGAAGCGCTTACGCGCTGGATTGACAAGGATGGCTCCCTCATTTCACCCGTCACCTTTATCCCCGCTCTCGAGGAAAGCGGTTTTGTGGTGACGCTCGACAAATACGTTTGGCAGGGCGTTGCCTCGTGGCTGCGCGAGCGCATCGATCGAGGGCTTCGCGTGGTTCCAATCTCGCTTAACGTGTCGCGCGTGGATATCCTTGCCTGCGACGTTGCCGAACATATGGGGGCGCTCGCCGCCCAATACAACCTACCGCCCGAACTCATGCGTATCGAGATCACCGAGACGGCTTATACGGGAGAGTCCGAGGCCGTGGACAAACTGACGGCCGACCTGCACACCCGCGGCTTCTCGACCTATATGGACGATTTTGGCACCGGCCAGTCCACGCTCGCGATGCTCAAGAACGTGAATGTCGACGTCATCAAGCTCGACCGCACCTTTGTGCCCACCGACCGCGATCAAGGCCGCAGCGCGCAGATTGTGTCATCGATGCTCGAGATGGCGCAGTCACTCCATCTGCCCGTCGTGGTCGAAGGCGTCGAGACAAATGAGCAGGCGAACATGCTACGACAGATGGGCGCCCGCTACGCTCAGGGCTTCCTCTACTACCGCCCCATGCCGGCGAATGATTTTGAGGCATTGCTCGATGGTGGCAATAACAACTGATACGCTCGCGCGCAAAACGCCACCGCCGAAGGGGACATTTGTCTCCATTAGCTAACTTATATCCCCAATTCAAACCGAATTGGGGATATGATACAAACCGTTGTTCCGCCCAAGGAGGTTATTCATCATGAACGAGTCATATCGCTTGGGCGAGCAATCGATTATTGCCTATCTTCAGCGACTTGCGAATGGCATCTCGACCGCCGAACTCGATGTTACCGCACTGCCTGCTGAGCTACGCGCCGTTGGTGAGCAACTGCAAAAGACGCATGCCATCCTGCAACAAGAGCGTCAGCTGCTTGAGCGCAACGCCTATATCGACCCGCTCACCAACTTGGGCAACCGCAACGGATTCGACCGTCACGTCGAGCAACTCTGGCGCAAAGGCGACCCCTTCACCTGCGCCTATATTGACATCGACCATCTCAAGCATTGCAATGATAGGTTTGGCCACGCCGAAGGCAATCGCTATATTCTGAGCATCTGCCGCACGCTCTCCGAAACCATGGAGCACGATGAGATGCTGTTCCGTATCGGTGGAGACGAGTTTGTGCTCATCTCGCTCTCTGCAAACGAGATTGAACTCGAGCAACGCTTGGAGCAGGTACGTACCAGGCTGATCGAGGCAAGCTCAGGTGGCAAGGCGCCCATGATCGGCAGTTTTAGCTTTGGCTGCTCGCGCGTCGATCCACTTGCTGGCGACACGCGTCGCCAGATGACGATGGATGCCGATCGCAAGATGTATCGCTATAAGCTTATGCATCGTGTGCAGCAACCGAAAGACGATGACGCGCCGCAACGCCCAATCGTCGATCAGCTTCCCTGCAACGACCGGGTGTTCCAAGCGATCTCCATGAGCTCCGAGACGCGCTATCCGTTTATCCTCAATCTCGATACGGGAGAATCGCAATGGTCGGTTAACGCCGTGCGCGATTTTGACCTGCCCTCCCAGCACCCTTTTAACTCACTCGACATGTGGCTCGCCCGCGTTCATCCCGAGGACCGCGACAACGTACGCGCCGAGCTCGACATGGTGATAAACAGCACGTGGCACTTCCACTACATGCAGTATCACGTAATGGACGCCACCGGAAAATACGTGCTTTGCGACTGCACGGGCTACCGCTTGGACGGCACCGATACCGAGCCTAACATGTACGTGGGCATTATCATCAACCGAAGCTTGGCAGATACGACAGATTCCGTGACCGGCCTGGGCGACATTCACGCCCTGGTTAACGCCATTGGCGAAATGCGTCGCGTGGCGCGCGAGGCAGGCTTTATTGCCATTAAGGTCGACGATATCGCCGAGGTCAATGCCCGCTTTGGATTCGATGCAGGCGACCGCGTTTTGGCAGAAAGCGCCGCCTGCCTCATGGATTGCTCGCGCGGCAAGGGTCGTCTGTTCCGCTCGACCGGACCGATGTTCGTGGCGCTCTTTGACGACTTTGATCCCGAAGAGACCGACGCGGTTGCAGACGAAATCGAACGGTTCTTGGGATCGCCCGTGCTCCTCGGCTCATTTGAATATCAGCCGCCCCTTCGCGTGGCGACGCTTCATCTGGACGCCGTCGACCGACAGCCCGTTTCCATTTTGAACGAACTTAATGCGCTGATTAAAGAGGCGCCACAGGTACCGGGCACCAAGCTGGACTAGCGTTATGGGGCGCATGATGGTTAATTTCCGATCTCGGGCGAACACATTGGGCAAATAGGCCGTACCCGCAGTTAGCCGAACGCCCCCCCGCAGTCCCTAGCGGGCCCGGGGGCACCGTTTCGATACTCTTGGTTTACTTTGCCTGATGCAAATAAGTGCTCAACAAGATAGAACCTATCCCCCGCCACGGATATGCCCTCGAGTAAATCTGTTAAGCCAAGCCTATCAAATTCTATTGACAATTGGCTGCATTGGTCCATTTTGTCGTCCAGCCACTTCCGCTGGCTATCGCCTCATAAACACAAACCTAACGAGCCGCACGAACGACAAAGAGGCCAAGCTGAACAGAAGTAGAACCAAAACTTCAAAAACGCTGGTATTCCAATCGCGTACCCAGCCCTCTACCGCCCACAAGAAAAACAGCAGCCCCATCCATAACGTCACAGAAGAAATCA
>CABRYP010000028.1 GCA_902475245.1 uncultured Collinsella sp.
CGAGCCGTCGCAAGACTTGAAGAAGGGGGAGGCCTCGCGGCCTCCCCCTTTTTTGTATCTCGGGCAATTTGTCTCACATAGTAGCTGTGTTTTATAACCCTCGTTTGTCGCATCTTCTGCGAACGGGCTACAATAACTTAGTCTGTGCGATATGGAGGTGAACATGGCTGAAGCTGGTATCGGCGTTGATATCGTCGAGATTTCCTGTATGAAATCAATTCTTGAAAAGACGCCGTCGTTTGCTCGGCGTGTGTTTACCGAAGAAGAGCGCGCGTATTGCGATGCATCATCGCGTCCCGCTGCTCACTATGCCAGCCGCTTTGCTTCGCGCGAGGCGGTACTTAAAGCTCTCGGCACGGGTTTTAGTCAAGGCGTTGGTCGCAAGGATGTTTCGGTTACGCGTGATAAACTCGGCAAACCGAAGGCGCTGCTTTCGGGCCGTGCTCTCGAGATCGCTCAAGAACTGGGCGTTGTTGAGGTCGCTCTTTCCATTACGCTTACGGGAGACTTGGCCGTTGCGAATGCCATCGCGATTACCGAAGATGCTCGGCCTAAGCCAAAAGATGAAAAGGTGAGCACCAAGAAACGCGTTGCGCAGACATTTAAAGAGGCTCGCTCTGTATTAGATGAGCTCGAGCAGCTGCAGAATTCAGCATTGACGGAGCACCTGGGCGATGCTTCGCAAGATACGCTAGGAGCATAGATGAAACCGGTTTTGAGTACCGAAGAAGTCGTTCGTCTCGAGGATATCATCGAACGCGAAGGGACTTCGAAGGCCGAGCTTATGGAGCTAGCGGGTGAGTTTGCCGCCAACGAGGTCTTGAAGCTCAATCCCGATCGGGTTCTCGTTTTGGTCGGTTTTGGTAATAATGGCGGCGACGGTTGGGTTGCCGCCGATATCTTGAGCCACAAGGGTGTGGACGTGGATATCGTTTCTCCGGTTGAGCCGGATGAGATTCCTGCTGCTCTGGCACGTCATGTTGCTCGTCGAACTGCCGGTCGCGATGTGCACGTTTGCGTCGGTCCCTCGCGTGACGAACTCGAGGTTTTGATCGATAAGGCGGATGTTGTTGTCGATGCCATTTTTGGTACCGGTTTCCACGGGAATCTGCGTGCGCCGTTCTCCATTTGGATTCCTACGGTCAATGAATGCGCCGATTGTGTCTTATCCATTGATGTCCCCTCGGGCCTGAATGCAGAGACGGGCGTTGTTGATGACGACTGCATTCGTGCCGAGCGCACGGTGACGATGATTGCGCCCAAGATTGGTCTGTATAGCGCTGATGGCCCTGAGTATGCTGGCGATTTGATCTGCGGCAATCTTTACGACCGTCTTGACGAAGTCATCGATGATGTTGACCACGCCGCCGAGATTGTCGAGCCCGGTGACTTAGTTGATTACTTTGCTCCGCTACCATCGAATATCGATAAGTATTCCCGTGGCTCTGTGCTTATTGTCGCCGGATCGGCGCAATATCCTGGTGCTGCCATTATGGCGGCCAAGTCTGCAGCTCGCGCGGGTGCTGGTTACGTGGCAGTCGCGGCTCCTGACGCCTGCGCCAATCTCATTCGCATGGCACTTCCTTCGATTCCGGTCTTTGCTATTCCGTCTGATTCCCGCGGCTCCTTTGGCGCCGCTGCGCGCATGACGGTGTGCGAGATCGCAAAGAAGTACAGCTGCGTGCTGTGCGGTCCCGGTATGACGACGTCTGCCGGCGCTATGCAGGTGGTTTCGGGCTTGCTCGAGCTTGATGTACCGCTAATTTTGGACGCCGATGCACTCAACTGCCTTGCTAAGATTGCCATTGACGGTATTGATAGTAACCCCGAGATGTATCGCCGCGAGCAGCCGTTGGTTATGACGCCGCACTATCGTGAGCTTTCGCGCCTGGTTGCCGGTGACGAGGTGAACGACCTTGGTACCGCGATTGCGGCCGCGCAGAAGGTTGTCTGGGCTGCAGGCTCCGACAATCTGGTGGTCATAGCCAAGGGGCCGACGACGGCTATCTGTGGCGTTGAGCGCGTGCTGCTGCCACTCTCGGGTCCGGCTTCTCTGGCAACTGCCGGTTCTGGTGATGTTCTCGCGGGTATTTTGGCCGGCACGCTTGCCACCATGCGCGACGAGATGGATCGTTGGGAGCTGCTGTATTCGTACGCCGTCGCACTTCACAGCTACGCCGGTTTTGCTGCGGCGACGGAGTATGGTGAGAAGAGCGTTATCGCGACCGATCTTATCGACTTGATCGGTCCTGCCATGGAGCTGGCGGCAAAGGATGCGCTCGAAGATCTGGGAATCATGGACGAAGGGTCGGATGACTAATCATGAATAAAGCCGATTTGACGCGCTGGTCCTGGGTCGAGATCGACCGCGGGGCGCTCCGTCGCAACACGAGGGCCTATAAGAACTTGCTGAATCCACGTCAGCGCCTGTGCTGCGTGGTCAAGGCCGATGCTTATGGTCATGGAGCTGTTGAGTGCGCCAAGATCATGTATTCGGCCGGTGCCGACATGTTTGCCGTGGCGACGGTTAACGAGGGCGTTGAGCTCCGACAGGGCGGGATTACGAAACCCGTCCTCATCCTAAGCGAGCCGCCTATCGAGGCCATTCCGACGTTGCTCGAGTTTGATATCATGCCCTCGGTCTATACGTCTGACTTTGCTCTTGCGTATGGAGAATGTGCCGTCGCGGCGGGCAAAGTGGGCAAGTACCATCTTGCCATCGAGACGGGCATGAATCGTATCGGCGTTCACTACACGCAGGTGCTCGACTTTGTCCGCGGTATAAATTTCCATCGCGGTATTCAGTGCGACGGCGTATTTACGCACTTCGCCACGGCCGATGAACCTTCGGGCTGGGACTACAAGCTGCAGTGCCAGCGTTTTACCGAGGCCGTTCAGGCCATTAAGGACGCAGGTTTTGAATGCGGTATCGTGCATTGTGCCAATACGCCATCCTCGATGCTCGATTCTTCAATGCACTTTGACATGATTCGTGCCGGCATCGGTTTGTATGGTCTGCAGCCATGTGAGCTGAGTGGTCGCGTGATGCAGCTTGATCCCGTCATGAGCGTCCACGCGCGTGTGACGCGCGTGGCACACCCTGCGATGGGCGAGGGCGTGGGCTACGGCTTTACCTACCGCGTACCGCGCACGTGCGTTCAGATCTGCACCCTTCCGATCGGTTATGCCGATGGCCTTTCGCGTACGCTTTCCAATCGTATGGACGTGCTGTATCGCGGCGAGCGTGTGCGTCAGGTGGGCAATATCTGCATGGACCAGTTTATGGTCGCCATTCAGTCCAACCCGGCGCATGAGATTCCCGAGGCCGAGTATGGTGACGAGATGATCATTGTCGGCCGCGATGGAGATGCCGAGATTACCATGGACGAGATGGCGCGCCTACGCGGCACGATTAACTACGAGGTCGCTTGCGGCTTTGGTATGCGTCTCGACAAGGTCTACGTGTAGGAGTCGCTATGGGCGTCATGCACATTCCCGGCCATAGCCATCAGGCGCCGCGTGAGGTCGCACTCGAGGAGATCGAGGCCGTTCTGGGCGATTGTCACCTTTGCCAGCTTTACCAGTCGCGCCACAACATCGTGTTTGGCGTGGGAAACCCCCGCGCTCGCGTGATGTTTATTGGCGAGGCGCCGGGCCGTAATGAGGATTTGCAGGGCGAGCCCTTTGTGGGGGCGGCAGGCGAGGACCTCAACGGCATTTTGTCGCTGGCGGGGCTCAAACGCGAAGACGTCTACATTGCCAACGTGCTTAAGTGCCGCCCGCCGGGAAACCGCAATCCGCGTCCCGAGGAAGTGCTGGCTTGCTCGCCGTTTTTGCGCGAGCAGATTCGAAGCATCTGGCCCGATATCATCGTGACGCTCGGCAACCCCGCAACGCACTTTGTGCTCAAGACCGAGATCGGCATTACCAAGCTGCGCGGCAGGTTCCATCAGATGGGGCACTTTGTGGTGATGCCCACTTTCCATCCGGCAGCAGCGCTACGCAATCCAGCGTGGCAGGAGCTGCTGGAGGAAGACTTTAAGATGCTGGGCGACTATCTGGGGCGACATCCCGCACCAGAGGACGCCTCGGAATAATAAGGAGCATATATGTCCCTGGAGCGCCTGGGGGTAGGTACTTACAAAACGACTTGCGCTGCCGATACGGAGTACTTTGGCGAGCTAATTGCACCGTGCCTTGAGGACGGAGATGTGCTCATCCTGACCGGTGGCCTGGGAGTGGGCAAAACTCACTTTACCAAGGGCGTCTCGCGCGGGCTGGGCGATGGGCATATGGTTACGAGTCCTACGTTTGCGCTCATGGCCGTTCACGATCAAGGTCGTATTCCGCTGTTTCACTTTGATCTATACCGCCTGGAGCATGCCTACGAGCTCGAGGATACGGGCATTTTCGATGTGCTGGGCTATGAGGGTGCTTGCCTGCTGGAATGGGGCGAACAATTCCAGGACGAGCTGACGGATGAGTATCTTTCGGTGACGCTCAGGCGTGATGAGGGCGACAGCGATGTGCGAACGATAACGCTCGAGGCGCACGGTGACCGCGCAATGGAGCTTTCCCATTTGATTGATAAGGCTGTACAAGATGAGCTTGCATAACGACAACGCGCTGGTGGTGGCGCTCGATACCTCGACCGACATGCTTGCCTGCGCGGCAAGCTGGATTGATGGGCAGACGGGTGAGACGAAGCTCGTGAGTGGCGACCACATGTGTCGCCGTCACGCCAACGTTGAGCTCGTGAATACCGTTGATGGCGTGCTGGCTCAAGCCGGTCTGGATCGCAGCGATGTTGGTTGCTATGTGGTCGGCCGCGGCCCGGGGTCCTTTACGGGTGTGCGCATCGGCATCTCCACTGCCAAGGGCCTCGCGCGTGGTGCCAATGTTCCGCTGCTGGGCGTGTCGACGCTCGACGCTTGCGCTTGGACGGCGTGGAAGGCTGGCGTGCGCGGCAAGCTTGGTATCTTGGCCGATGCTATGCGCGGTGAGGTATATCCGGCGCTGTATATGCTGGTCGATGAGGGTCCCGAGCGTCAATTTGAGCGCGAACACGTGGTCAAGGCCGCCGTGGCGCTCGATGAGTGGCGCCAAGCAGCGGACTGGGGCCAGGTTCAGCTGACCGGTGACGGTCTCGTGCGCTATGGCAAGCTGCTGGGTGAGGACGAGGCCGCCCGCTGCGTGGAGCGCGACCTGTGGTGGCCTTCGGGCGAGGGCTTGCTGCTCGCGCACGCTGCGGGTGACGGCGATCCGGCCCGCGTCCTGCCGATTTACACGCGCCTTTCGGATGCCGAGGAAAACGAGCGCAAGCGTCTTGGTCTTGCCGAGAGTGCGCAGAGCGAAATTACGGGTGTTGCCGATGAGCTCGCCGGTCGTCATCTGCAGTTCCGTCCCATGGGCGCGGCGGATGCCGAGGGCGCGAGCGCGCTGGAGGCTGCCTGCTTTGAAGGTGCCGGACACGAGGCGTGGACGCCGGGCATGTTCCTGTCCGAACTGGGCGAGGACGTCGCTGCGCCGCGTAGTTGGTGGGTGGCACACGACGACGGCAAGCTGCTGGGCCTTGCCGGCGGTATGGTCGTGGACGGTGATGTGCAGATTCTGGATGTCGCCGTCGACCCAGCACATCGCCGTGAGGGCATTGCCCGCAAGCTGCTGTCGCACGTGAGCTATGATGCCCAGATGCTCGGCTGCACTACGGCTTCGCTCGAGGTCGAGGACGGTAACGAGGGAGCGACCGCGCTTTATAACGCTCTGGGCTTTACCGAGGCTGGCCGTCGCCGCGGCTACTATGGTGCCGGCAAGGATGCCATCGTCATGACGGCTCCGCTGCCCCTGGTGCTTCCGGTCGACAATGCTTCGCCCGAGCCGACGGCGGCAGAGCAGCGCGTATGGCCGCTGCCTGCGCCTGGGCGCTCCGAGGGGGAGCGTGCCGAAATTGAGCGCCGCCGCCTAGTGCTCGCTATCGAGAGTTCCTGCGACGAGACGGCCGTGGCGATTATCGATGCGGATGGCAATATGCTGGCCAACCAGGTGTCGACACAGATTGATTTTCATGCCCGCTTTGGCGGCGTGGTGCCCGAGATCGCCTCGCGCAAACACGTTGAGGTGATTGTGAGTGTCGTGGATGCGGCGCTCGAGGATGCCGCAGCATCGCTTGGTCTTGAGGGTGGAGCCATCGCGCCGAGCGAACTCGCCGCTGTTGGCGTGACACAGGGTCCGGGCCTGGTGGGTGCTCTGGTAGTGGGCGTCGCCTTCGCCAAGGGCTTTGCCTATGCCGCCGGTAAGCCGCTCGTGTGCGTCAACCATCTGGAGGGCCATCTGTTCGCCAATCTGCTGGCGCAGCCCGATCTCAGGCCGCCGTTTATCTTCACGCTCGTCTCGGGCGGTCATACCATGCTCGTGCACGTGAAGGCATGGGGCGACTACGAGGTACTTGGTGAGACACTCGACGATGCTGTGGGCGAGGCCTTCGACAAGGTAGCCAAGGCGTTGGGTCTGGGCTATCCAGGTGGCCCCATCATCTCCAAGCTGGCCGAGACGGGCAATCCCCGCGCGATCGATTTTCCTCGCGCGCTTAACAGCAGGGGGGACTATCGCTTCTCGCTTTCGGGCCTCAAGACGGCGGTGACGCTCTACATCGAGCAGGAGACCAAGGCCGGGCGCACGATTCACCTGCCCGATCTGGCGGCTTCGTTTGAGGCAGCCGTCTTTGACGTTCAGTACAAGAAGGCCAAGAACGCGCTGCATGCCACCGGATGCAAGGAATACTGCATCGGCGGCGGCGTCTCGGCTAATCCGCATCTGCGCGAGATGATGATCAAGAAGCTCGGGCGCCAGGGCATCCGCGTGACGGTGCCGCCCTTGTCTGCCTGCACCGATAACGCCGCCATGATCGCGGAGGTCGCTCGCCGTAAATTCGACCGAGGAGAAATCTCGCCGTTCGACGTCGACGCCGATCCGAACATGACGCTGTAGTCGTACGGGTGCGGTCCCCGGCCCTGACCGGCCCGGCGGCCCCATATGAACTTTCCTGCTCTACAGTCCTGCTCACGACGGAGGCCACATTAAGTGGCCTCCTGTTCGTGCGGAACTCGCGATAAAGTTCATATGGGGCCGCCGGGCCGGTCAGGGCCGGGGACCTTTCTGTATCGATATAGCTTCTGAGCTGGATCGGTGTCGACAACGTCCAGCAAGGCTAGCAAGCCAGCGTCGAATTTCCGGCGTGCTTTAGCTGAAAGAAAAGATGGCATGCGGAGCTTTGCTCCGCATTTGGGATGGGAGCCCCTCGGGAGCGAGCGGGCGTATACAAGGTTTATCGCGAGTTCCGCACGAGCCGGAGAGCACTTAATGTGCTCTCCGTGCGAGCAGGACTGTAGAGCAGGAAACCTTGTATACGCCCGCTCGCTCCCGAGGGGCATTTCTCATGCAAAAACTTTTGTTGGGTAAAGTCCGAGGTCAGTGGCGTTTTATACCGAGAATTTCAAAAAAAGTTGAAAATTCATTACAAATTTGCGTTGACTTTAGGTAACTAAAGTTACATACTCCTTTTCAACCACTGGGGGATGTGAACCGCACGGATCGTTCGCATCATGATTGAAGAGGATTTTTTAGACATGTTCACGCATCAGCTAAACATTATCAGCGTAGTAATTATCTGATGCGGGTTAGCACATACAGCTAGCCCGTACGATAACGGGCGGCTGATGAAGATGAGGGCCGTCGAGCGCAACCGACGGCCCTCATTTTTTATGTCTGAGAAGTTCTTTTTAGAGGAGGAAATGTAATGAACGGAGTTTTGCTCATGGTTGTGGCCGCGGCGGTGCTCGCCTGCGGCTATCTGGGCTATGGCCGATGGCTGGCCAACAAGTGGGGCGTTGACAAAGAGGCTCTCACGCCGGCCAAGCGCATGAAGGACGGCAAGAGCTTCTCGCCCGTCTCTGCCTTCACCGCGTTCTCGCACCAGTTCAGCTCGATCTGCGGTGCTGGCCCTGTTACGGGTACGATCGTCGCCATGGCCTTTGGCTGGCTGCCCGTCGTGCTCTGGGTCCTCGTCGGCGGCATCTTCTTTGGCGCCGTCCACGACTTTGGTGCTCTGTACGCTTCGATGAAGAACAACGGCAAGTCGCTCGCTCAGCTCATCGAGAAGTACATCGGCAAGACCGGCCGTCGCCTGTTCCTGCTGTTCTGCTGGCTGTTCTGCATCATCGTCATCGCCGCCTTCACCGACATGGTCTGCAAGACGTTCATGTTCACCCCGGCCGTTGACGCTTCTGGTGCTGCTACCGGTGCCATCGACTTCACCAAGTCCTATGCCGCCGGCTGCGCTGGTACCATCTCCATCCTGTTCACCTTCGTCGCTATCGCCTTTGGTTGGGCCCAGAAGAAGTTCAACCTCACCGGTGCTACCGAGTTCGTCACCGGCGTGGTCCTCATGGTTCTCATGTTTGCCGTCGGTATGCAGTTCCCGGTCTACCTGGATAAGTTCCAGTGGTTCGCCGTCGTCATGGTCTACCTGGTCTTCGCTGGCGCTATGCCCATCCAGATGCTCAAGACCCCGCGTGACTACCTCACTTCCATCATGATGATCGTCATGATCGTTTGCGCTGTCCTCGGCATCGTCGTCCTGGGCGTCAACGGCCAGGCCACCATCACCGCTCCGGTCTTCACCGGCTTCTCCAGCGCTTCTGGCATGATGTTCCCGGTCCTGTTTGTTTCCGTTGCCTGCGGTGCCCTCTCCGGCTTCCACAGCCTCGTTTCTTCTGGTACCTCCTCCAAGCAGGTCGAGAAGGAGCAGGACGCCGTCAAGGTCGGTTATGGCGCCATGATCGTCGAGTCCTTCGTCGGCATCCTTGCCATCATCGTCGCCGGTATCATGTTCTCCGACATGAACACCGCCGGTACCGGCGCCCTCAACGCTGGCGTCGCTTCCACCCCGTTTCAGATCTTCGCTGCTGGTATCTCCCGCGGTATGCAGGCCTTCGGTGTTGACGGTACGTTCGCTACCGTCTTCATGACCATGAACGTTTCCGCTCTGGCCCTGACCTCGCTCGACGCCGTCGCCCGCATCGCCCGCACCTCGTTCTCCGAGTTCTTTGCCCAGACCAACGACGCCCTGGCCATCGAGTCCAAGGCCGGCTACATGAAGGTTCTCGGCAACCCCTGGTTCGCCACGGTCGTCACCCTGCTTCCCGGTCTCGCCCTTGCCTTTGGTGGCTATGCCAACATCTGGCCGCTCTTTGGTGCTTCCAACCAGCTGCTCGGCGGTATGACCATGATTACCCTCGCCGTGTTCTGCAAGTGCACCGGCCGCAAGGGCTGGATGCTCTACGTGCCCGTCGCCTTCCTGCTCTACTGCACCTTCACCTCGCTGGTCCAGAGCGCCATGGGCTGCATGACCGCTGTCCAGGCTTACGGCTTCTTCGGCACCATCCCGGCTACCGCCACCACGGCCGCCGTCTCCGTCGCCGCCACCAAGGGCCTGCAGCTCGTTTTCGCCGTCCTGCTGATGGTCCTGGGCCTCATCGTTGCCGTCAACTGTCTCAAGGAGTTCTTCGGCAAAGAGGCCGGCTCCATGCCCGACGAGGAGCCCGAGTGGTCCGAGATGGGCAAGGCTGAGTACGGTCGCGCCGCTGCTGCGGAGGCTCCCGCCGACGCCGAGGCTGTCAAGGCCTAGTCGACTTGATGGAGTGATCGTTCCATCCATATGACTCGGAAAGACCGGGTCCGCGACTTCGCGGGCTCGGTCTTTTTTCATGCGAAAGCAGGTGACGCTCGAGTGTTCTCGCAGATGTTTTGCGTGGATAAGGGTGCGCGTTGTACCATATAGACATATATGTGTACATATGAAAGGGGCCCCGTGGCCAAGACGGTATATTCCGATAATCAAAACAATGTCGATGCTTTGGCTGAGCGCCTGAGCAGCCAGACGTCGCTTTCTGCCGAGCGCGCCAAGCTGGTTGCCTACGACCTGCTCTGCCGCAAGGCGCTCAAGATCAAGTCGAGCGCGCTGGCGCAGATTTTCCGTTCCGTCGATAAGGAATGCGACACCAAGGCGATGCGCGACGAACTCATCGCGGCAAAGATCGTTACCAAGATCGAGGGTAGCGGCATTAACGGGCGCCCGGCGTTCTATACCATCAATGCCGAGATCCGCGATGCCCAGGAGCAGCCTGCCGAGTCCGTCGAAGATTTTGTCGTCGAGGATTTCGCTGACGTGCCTGCTGTGGAAGAAGTTGCTCCGCGTGAGCATGTCGATACCGATGAGTTGCTCGATGAGAACGTCGTGCGTGCCTTTACGGCCAAGGCAGGACGCGGCGGTTTTGGCGGGGGCGGCAAGCGCGATGCACAGCGCCGCGCCCAGCAGGAGCGCTTCCGTCGCGCCGTTGCTCGAAAGGGCGAGACGGATGCCGAGGCTGTTGAGACCGAGGTTGCTGCCGAGTCGCAGAGGCCCGCGAAGGAGCAAAAGCCCGTGGAGGCCCAGGAGCCCCAGCGTCGCCGTGGTGCCCACTTTAAGGCTGCGCAGCAGGATGTCGCGCATGAGGTTGAAGAGCCTTCCGAGGCTGCAGACGATGTTGAGGAGTCTGCCAAGAAGGCTCCGGGTTCATGCCGTCCCGGGCGTGGTTTTGCGAGGCGCGCGTATCCCGTAAGGCGTCAGGAGAAGGGCGAGCCGGCTTCGACCGCTCAGGCCGAGAAGGCCGAACAAACCGAGAAAACCGTTGAGCCGGCGGCTCGCGAGCAGCAACCTTCCGAGTCGCAGCCTGCGGCTGACACTGAGGTCAAAGCTCAACAGACCGCTGATAAGCAGGCTGGGGAGAGCGCCTCAGGCAAGCCCCGCCGTCGTCGTCACCGCGGCGGTCGTGGCTCAAATGCCGAGGCCGCGGCCGAGAAGACAGCGACACAAAACGGAGATGAGAAGGCCGAGACTCCGGTGGATCAGGTCAAGCGCCAGCCGGCGAAGGAGGCCAAGTCCGATCGTCCGCAAAAGCGCTCGTCTGCGCCCAAGCAGGAACGTAATACCCGGGCAGATTCCAAGCGTAAGCCTCATGCACAGGCTGAGCCTGCCGCGGCTGATAGTGCTACCCAGCAGCCCGAGTCGGCCGTCCACGGCGAGGTATCGGCGTTTGCCCTTGCCCGCGTTTTGGGCAGGCAGCTGCTCAAAGTTGTCCCTACGCCTACGGCGCTCTCTAAGATCAAGGAGCAGCAGACTCAAATTGTTAAGGTCGAGGGCAAGGACGGCAAAAAGGCGCCGCAGCGCACTCAGCACAACGAGATGTCCAACCGCAAGATTGCCGAGGAAATCGCAATCATCCAGGCTTGGATCGAGCAAAACCGAGGTGCCGATACGCCGGTTGCCTCGCGCCGCCAGCGTGCCTACCAGATTTTTAACGACGAGAAGGCTTTTGACGGCAAGCACGGCGAGCGTCTAATTCGGCGTATGACCGAAAAGGGCATCAGCATGCAGGCGATTAAGGTCGCCCCCAACCGCCCCGTGCACTTTACGGGTTTCTTTACGCTGGGCGCCGATAAGCCGTTCATTATGGTCGAGAACCTGGACACCTATGACGAGATCGTCAAGCTCCTGCGCGGCCGCAAGCACGCTAAGCTCTTTGGCATCAAGGTGGGCGGCGTGATTTTTGGCGGCGGATGCAAGGCGAGCGTCTCGCATGCCCTGGACGATTATCTGGCTGAGATCGGCTATCGCTTTAACTACGTCTACTACGTGGGCGATATCGACCGCGAGGGCGCGCGCATCGTCGAGCAGGCTCGCAATGCCAATGTGGTTGAGATTCGCCTGCATGCCGGCATGTACCGCGCCATGCTCGCCGAGCATAAGCGTCGCGTGAAGGCCGGCGGCGAGTGCGAGCCCGCGGCTGCCAACCAGGGCGTGCCGCAGAACTTGGCGGCGACGATCAAGGATCTGCCCATGGTCACGCGCGTGCAGTTCCGCAATGTGCTGCGCGAGGGCGGGCGCATTCCGCAGGAGATTCTGATGACCGCCGACTATCGGGATGGCGACTCGGGAAGCTTCGACCGCATGCTGAACAACTAAATTCCGCCGGCCCCGGGAGAGCGGGGACACCGGCTTAGGTTTCCTGCTCTACAGTCCTGCTCACGACGGAGGCCACATTAAGTGGCCTCCTGTTCGTGCGGAACTCGCGATAAACCTAAGCCGGTGTCCCCGCTCTCCCGGGGCCTGTCGTGGCTTGGCCGTTGCATGCGGCTCGCTTTTCGGAACGGGGCTGACGGACACGTTCCGAAATCTACCACCGTCGCTGTGCAGGGTGTCTATAAAGAGCCGTGGCCAAAAAACATCAAATATGAGTACTGATACTCTTTTAGTAGCAGTAATTTTGACCACATTTAAGGTGATTTGACGTGTCGATCGAGCAGATAAGCTGCCGTATCTCCTCAAGTGTTCATTAAAGGAAGACCTTGATGCGAATAAATCTCATTAAGATCTTCTTTTATTAACGAAAATAATGTAGCTACAACGGTGACAGTACTCATATTTGCCGTTTTTTGGCCACAGTCCTTCGGAGGGTCCTCGAAAATAGTCCCGAGCCGGCACTTGGGGACGTTCCTATAATGCCGGCACTTAGGAGCGTCCCCAAGTGCCGGCACCGCGTCTGCCTGCGGCGGCCGCGCCCCGCTGCGTCGCTCCGCATCCTTGCGGGTTCGGATTCCTCCGCTTGGCGGCGTTGGCTCGATTTGCTTGACGTGAGGGGCTCTTGGCTGGTGTGGGACGGAGGGATTCCGCGTCCGCCTGGTCGGCGACCGCGCCCCGCTGCGTCGCTTCGCTCCTTGCGTGCTGCGCTGGAAAACGCTTCGCGTTTCCTCAGCTCCGCACCCTTGCGGGCTCGAATTCCTCCGCTTGCCCACAAGAAAGCGCCCTGGGCCGTTATGGGCTTAGGGCGCTCAGTTTTAATGGCTGGGACGGAGGGATTCGAACCCCCAACAGCCGGCACCAAAAACCGGAGTTCTACCGTTGAACTACGTCCCAATGTGTGGTGTTGCCCAAAAGCAACTCGTCTAGTTTACCTAATCTGCGAGGGCATCGCAAACGCCATCGAGTAGGCGTACGGCGAGCGTCTGCGCGTCGCTGGCCGTGAAGGTGCCGTTGTAGCGCGTCATGCCCGTGAGCTCAATGCGAATGCGAGCCGGCTTCTGCTGCGCGGCGACATTGGCGGTGCGGATGCGCTGGGCCAGGTTGTGGCACTCGGCGAGGGCAATCGTGGCGCGTGGCGCGGCGTCGGCGGGCAGCTCGTCGCTTGCGATCTCGAGCACCAGGTCAACGTCGGTTGGGACCTCGGAGTCGCAGAGCATCATGCCGCTGTTGTCGGTCGTTGCCGTGGCGATGTTCCACATGCGCGAAGCAACGCTGCGTGCGATGGGGTCCTCACCGATAACGGCGATCTGGAAGCGCTCGAGCACGTTGGCGGCGCGAGCAAAACCGATGCGGGACTCGGCTTCGGTGACCGAGGGCTTGCCCTCCCACACATGGTGCAGGCGGTTGATGTAGGCGTAGGTGTCCTGGAAGGCCATGCCGTCGGCAAACAGGCCGACATTTTCCTGGAACTGCTGCAGGGCGGCCTCGGTATGCGGACCAAAGTAGCCGTCGTCTTCGCCACAGGCAAAGCCCAAAACGTTGAGAGCGCGCTGCAGGGCCTGCACATCGGCGCCATGGAAATTGGGCATGCGCAGATACAGGGTGCGGTCGCCCAGCTTATACGAGGCGTCGACCAGGGCGCTCCAACAGGGGATATCGACGGCATGACCGGCAGCAAGGCCGCTGTCGAGCCTGAAGGTGCTGACGGCCTGCTCGGTGGTGGTGCCAAAGCGCTTGTCGACAACCTCGGCGTCATCGATTGTATAGCCGAGCTGCAGAAGACGGGACTGGACGTCCTCGACGGCTGCTCCCTGCATGCCCGTGGTAATAGGTTCCATGAACGAACCCCTTTCGGCGTACCATTCGTACTATTTTGAGCGTGTGTCGGATAGACAACGCGAGACAATTTATAAACATGCACTCAATAGTGTAGCAACTTGTACCCAAACTCGCTGCCCACAGGTTTTATGACCCCCGCTAGTTAAGACGCTCCACAAAGAAATCTGCCATTGAGAGGAAGAGCTCGCGCGCATGCGGGTCGAGCTCGACGCCTTCGATAGCGGCCTTGGCCTTAGCGGTCAGGTCGAGCGCATAGGTGTGGGCGTAATCGATGGAGCCGGTCTCCTGGAAGATCTCCACGGCGCGTGCGAGCTGCGCAGGGTCCTCGGTGCCCGAGGAAAGGATTGCCTCGATCTCGTCGTGATAGCGCTTGTCTGACAGGGCATGCACGGCAACGAGGGTGCGCTTGCCCTCGGTGATATCGGTGCGGAAGTCCTTGTTGGCGGCCTCCTTGGTGCCGATCAAGTTGAGCAGGTCGTCTTGAATCTGGAAGGCAAGGCCCGTGTGCAGCCCAAAGGCGCGCAGTGCCTCAATCTGCTCTTCGCTGCCGCCGCCGATAATGGCTCCGGCGGCAAGCGGCGTCGCTCCGCTGTAGTACGCGGTCTTGTGCGTCGCCATGTCCAGATAATCGTCGACCGAAATGTCAAAGCGCTCGTCGCGGACCCAGCCCAGGTCGAGCGCTTGGCCCTCGATGGTACGGACGATCATCTCGGTAAGCTCGTGGAGCACGTGAAGCTTCACGTCTGCGTTGAGTGTGGGGTCGTCGAGAACCGTCTTGGTGACCATGGTGAGCGCCAGGTCACCGCAGTTGATGGCAAGACCGGTGCCCTCGGTAAGGTGCATGCAGGGCTTGCCGCGACGAATCTGCCCGTTGTCGGCGATGTCGTCGTGGATGAGTGCGCCCGACTGAAAGTGCTCGATGGCCGCCGCTGCGCTGCGGGCGCTCTCAAAGCTGCCGCCTACCGCAGTGGCGGCGAGCATGCAGATGAGCGGGCGGTGGCGCTTGCCAGCGTTTGCCGTAAATGCCGAGAGCGGGGTATACAGGTAGCGCTCGATATCGGCGGAAGTCGCCTGTCCGTCAAAGAACGTGGCCAGATAGTCGTTAATCTGGTCAAAGTGCTGGGCTAAAAAGCTGGTAAACGGACTGGACACGGGTTCTCGCATTCTTTGATAGGTTGCATCGTTGCATTATGCAGACAACATATTGCCACATTAGGGCGTCGAGCGCGGCGGTTGAAGACGATTGGTCCATGCGGCCGCAAGTGCGGTAGGGGCTTGGCTAGATAAGCCCAAAGTGTTCGAGCGCGGTGACGACGCCGTCGTGGTCGATGCTGTCGGTGACATAGTCGGCCTTTTCCTTGAGGAAGTCCGGCGCATTGCCCATGGCGATACCGACATCGACGGCGTTCATCAGCGAGACGTCATTGCTGGCGTCGCCGATGCCGTATACGGTTCCGTGGTGGGGATCGAGGGCGTCGAGTACGGACTGGATACCCTCGCGCTTGGTGCATTCGCGAGGCGAAATCTCGGTCACTTCGAGCTCGAGCTCGTTAAAGCAGAGCAGCGGCTCAAACGCTTGATCCTGAGCGATGCGGTTGGCAAGCGACGTGGACATTAAGATCTTGTAGGCGCTGTAATGTTGCAGCTGCGTAATTGCATCGCCCACGGTGCGGGCGTATCCCGGGGCGTCGGGCGCATCGGCACTCATGCGAACGACGCCATTGAGTCCCTCAAAACGAATCACTTCGTCCGATTGCTCAAGAATGGGAGCAAGGCGCTGCAGCATGCCGGGCGTCATCGCCAAATCGCGAATCACGTGTCCCTCAAGTTCGACATAGCCACCCGCGAGGCAGACGATGCCGGTCCAGGGCAGCTCGAGCAGCTTTGGATGGATGCAGCTCAGCGTGCGCCCTGTGCAGATAAACGCCATATTGCCCTTGGCGACAAAATCACGGATGGCTTGCGAGACCGCTTCATTGGGATAGGGGGAGAGGTCTCGCTCGCTCTCGGGAAGCTCTTGTGCCACTCGAGGGTCTTGCCAGGCGAGTGTTCCGTCGATATCGAAGAAGCAGATATCGCCGCGCTTATGGGCTGCGCTGACGGCAGGGGAGGCCGAGGTGGTGGACACAAATCCCGGCTCGAGGCCCATGATCTGGTCAAAATGCTCTTTGACGCGGGGAACGGAGATGCCAATAATCACCTGGGCGGTCTTGCCCGTAATGATGAGGCCCTTGGCGCCCACCGCGACAAACGACGCATTATCTGCAACGATGGAAGAGTCTGCGACCTCGACGCGCAGGCGCGTGGCGCAGTTGGTTGCGCCCACGATATTGCCAACGCCACCTAAAAGCTGAATTACCCGCTCGGCGAGGACGTGATCTTGATCGGATTGAATACTGACCTCGCCATTGGGAGATTGCTCTTTGGCAAAGCCGCTTCCCGTTAAACGATCGATTGCCGCGCGATTGGAGACATGATCCTCGCGGCCCGGCGTCTTAAGGTCATAGACCAAGATGAGTGCTCGAAAACTAACAAAAAAGATGAGGCTAAAGGCAAGACCGATACCGAGCGCCAAAAGGTAGGAGCCGGCATGCATTCGCATGAGTGGGATGAAGTTGAAGGCCGTCATTTCCATGAGACCGCCCGAGAAGATGCCGACGATGCCAAAGAAGTTCATGGTCATGGCAAGGCAGGAGGACAGGACGGCGTAGAGCAAAAAGAGTCCGGGATAGGTGAACATAAAGAGAAACTCGAGCGGCTCGGTGACGCCGCAGACCACCGAGGCGACGATGGCGGGCAAAAGGATGACCTTAAGGCCGGCGCGGCGTTCGGGTTTGGCGGTGAAATAGAATGCTGCCGCGATGGCGGGAAGGCCAAAGAGCTTGCCCCAGCCGGTGGCGGTAAAACCTGCCCAGGGCGCAAGTTCATTTAAAGGGCGCGTGCTATGGGAGAGAATGGGGAGCAGGTTGGTCCACGTGGCGTAAATACCGTCGTGAATGACCAGATTGTCGTAATAGATGGGCATATAGAGCAGATGGTGCAGCCCCATGGGCTCGAGCGCTCGCTCCAAAAACACAAAGATGCCCACGCCGAAGGGGCCGACGCCCGCAAGTGCGTGGCGCAGCGTTTCGGTCACAGCGTATGCGAAGGGCACGATGGCGGCCGAGATGGCGGCAAGGGCAAACACGGCAAAAAAGCTGATGAGGTAGACCAGCGAGGAACCCGAGAAGGTGCCGAGCCAATCGGGAACCTTGGCATCGTAGAAGCGGTCATGGATGGCGACGACGGTTGCCGACACCGCCAGCGGGCCGATAATGCCGGTGTCGAGCGTCTTGATGCCGTCGATGACGGTGATGCCGCTGGCGGGGGTTAAAGACGACGGGTACTTAAGCCCAAGGTTGTCGCCGCTCAGCTTAATGATCTCGCTCAAAAAGAAACAGTAGGCAAAATAGGCTACGAGCGCCTCGAGGCAGCAGCGTGCCGGTTGCTTTTGGGCAAGACCGATAGGCAACGCTACGGCAAAAAGGAGCGGGAGACGTTTAAAGACCGTCCACGAGCCGCGCTGGATGATGGTCCAGAAAACGTACCAAGGGGTTCCGTATACGGCGAGATCGCCGACGATGTCTACGGTCGTGGCGAGGGCGGAGATGCCGACCATGAGGCCTGATATAGAAAACAGCATGGCGGGCGCGAACATGGCTCCGCCAAAACGTTGGATTTTCTGCAGCATAATATGCCTTCCGGATGCAACATGCTGTGCGAGCAAGAACGTTTAAACAATGAACTCATTGTAGAGGACTGGCTGCTTGCCGCATTGACGGTTTTGATTCGGTCCGATTTGGGTTTCGGGGGAACCGTCGACGGTAAATAATCCGTGCTTTACCGATAATCGGTTTAAACAACTTTAAGAAATGCTATCGTGCCTAGCCATACATATTCATTAGAGGTGAAATCATGCCAAAAGCGATTTACGAAGGAATCTACCGCGAGATCCGTTCGCGCATCATTAACGGGACCTATGCGTTTCAGGAGATGCTGCCAACCGAAGCCGAGCTGACCGCGGAGTTTGGCTGCACGCGCAATACCGTTCGACGCGCCTTGAGCATGCTGGCCGACCAGATGTTTGTGCAGCCTATACACGGTAAGGGCGTGCGCGTTATTTGGCTTAAGGGCGAAACCGACATGCTGGGCGCACTCGAAGAGGTTGAGTCGTTTGGCGAGTTCGCAAAACGCAACAATGCCGTCGCATCGACCGAGGTCAAGTCTTTTGAACATTTGATTTGCACTGAGCAACTCTCTCGCCGCCTGGGCTTTAAGGTGGGCGAGGAGCTGATTCGCGTAGTGCGTGTCCGAAGCCTCAACGGCAGCGCGCGCCAAGTGGACCATGGCTACTTTTTGGCGTCGGTCGCCAAGGGCCTGACCCCCGAGATCGCGGCGGATTCTATCTACGGCTATCTGGAGCACAAGCGCGGCGTCAAAGTGATGGCGAGCCGTCGTACGGTGAGTGTCGAGCTCGCCAACGATGAGGACTGCAGCTATCTGGACCTTGGCAAGTACAACTGCGTCGCCGTTATGGAGAGCCAGTCGTACACCTCGGACGGCATCTTGTTCGAGGTCACGCATGCCCGCACACACCCCGAGATCTTCCATTACCGCGTCAATTCCAAGCGATAGCCGGCTAGCTCGCAGCCTGACGAGACTCATGCCCTCAAAGCGAAAACGCCCGGTCAAACCGACGATGCATCGGCTTGATCGGGCGTTTTCTCTGCATTCGATAACAAATAATTGTTTATACAAAACTTGTCAAGTATCAAGTCGAAATTACCGTTCACCGAAGTTTTTCTACCGCTCTAGTAATACTTGTTCAAACAACTAGCCAAATAGCGTATTGTACAAATCAGCAAAAGGGGCAAAGTCCCCGAGCCAATCTCCGAAGGCGGCGGCAAAGGGTGCCGCCACGGTGTGAAAGGGTGGATTGTAATGAAGAACGAAATGAGCAGAAGGCAGTTCCTGGGCTTTGCTGGTTCCGCGGCTGCGGTTCTTGGTCTGGGTCTCGTGGGCTGCGGTGGTTCTGCCGGCTCCGGCTCCTCTGCTTCTGGTGACGCTGCCGAGGTCTACTTCCTCCAGTTCAAGCCCGAGGTCGACAAGGAGTGGAAGGAGATCGCCAAGGCGTACAAGAAGGAGAAGGGCGTCGAGGTCAAGATCGTGACCGCCGCCTCCAACACCTACGAGGAGAAGCTCAAGTCCGAGATGTCCAAGAGCTCCGCTCCGACGCTGTTCCAGGTCAACGGCCCCACCGGCCTTAAGAACTGGAAGGACTACTGCGCCGATCTTTCCGACACCAAGCTCCGCGGCGAGCTCATCGACGACTCCCTGGCGCTGCAGTCCGACGGCAAGGATCTGGGTATCGACTGGGTTCAGGAGAGCTACGGCATCATTTACAACAAGGAGCTCCTCGAGAAGGCCGGCTACAAGGCCGAGGACATCAACTCCTTCGACAAGCTGAAGGCTTGCGCCGATGACATCCAGGCCCGCAAGGACGAGCTCGGCGTTGACGGTGCCTTCACTTCCGCCGGTATGGATGACTCCTCCAGCTGGCGCTACACCACGCACCTCGCCAACCTCCCGCTCTACTACGAGTTCGAGAAGGAGCACAATCAGGAGGACGACGAGATCAAGGGCGAGTATCTCGACAACTTTAAGCAGATCTTCGACCTGTATATCACCGACTCCACCTGCGATCCTTCGCAGCTCGCCTCCAAGACCGGTGACGACGCCACCAACGAGTTCGCAACCGGCAAGGCCGTCTTCTACCAGAACGGCTCTTGGGCCTACGCCGACCTCACCAAGGCCGGTATGACCGACGACCAGCTCGGCATGCTGCCGATCTACATCGGCGTCGATGGCGAGGAGAACCAGGGCCTGTGCTCCGGCGGCGAGAACTACTGGTGCGTCAGCTCCCAGGCTTCCGAGGATGCCCAGAAGGCCACCGAGGACTTCATGTATTGGTGCGTCACTTCTGACACCGCCACCAGCATCATCGCTGACAAGATGGGTCTGACCGCCCCGTTCAAGAGCGCTAAGGAGACCACCAACGTCTTCTCGCAGCAGGCCGTTGCTATGGCCAAGGACGGCAAGAAGACCGTCGCTTGGGACTTCGTTTACATCCCCTCCGAGGAGTGGAAGAAGAACCTCAAGCAGGCTCTCATCGCTTATGCTGCCGACAACACCAAGTGGGACGGCGTCAAGAACGCCTTCGTCGATGGCTGGAAGACCGAGAAGGCTGCTTCCGAGTAAGCAGTTGCTGCCCAAGCTATCTGATTAGCGACAGGGGGCGGGCAGACGTAGGTTTGCCCGCCCCCTGCATATTGAAAGGACCCTTCTATGGGCAAAGCACTCAAGCGCTGGTGGCCGCTCTTTATGCTGCCCACGTGCCTGGCGTTTATGATCGGGTTCGTGATTCCCTTTATCCAGGGTTTCTATCTCTCGTTCTGCCAGTTTATTACCATCAATAACGCGCACTTTGTCGGTATCGAGAACTACGTGCGCGCGCTGTCCGATCCGCAGTTCTCCACGTCGTTCTTCTTTACCGTGGCGTTTGCCTTCCTGTCGACGGTGCTCATCAACGTGATCGCGCTGGCCATTGCGCAGGCGCTCACTCGCAAGGCGCTCAAGGGCACCAACATCTTCCGTACGATTTTCTTTATGCCTAACCTGATTGGCGGCATTGTACTGGGTTACATTTGGCAGATTCTGATCAACTGCCTGCTCTCCAACGTGGGTGCCCAGCTTATCGCCCTCAACTCCGCCGCTGGCTTCTGGGGCCTTATCATCCTGACCCTGTGGCAACAGGTCGGCTACATGATGATCATCTACATCGCCGGTCTGCAGTCCATTCCGTCTGACTACATCGAGGCCGCCAAGGTCGATGGTGCTACGGCATGGCAGACGTTTTGGAAGGTTAAGATCCCCAACCTGATGCCGACCATCACCATCTGCCTGTTCCTGTCCATCACCAACGGCTTTAAGCTGTTCGACCAGAACCTCGCCCTTACCGGTGGCGCCCCGGCGCACTCCACCGAGATGCTCGCCCTGAACATCTACAACACGTTCTATTCGCGTGCTGGCATCGCATGGCAGGGCATCGGTCAGGCCAAGGCAGTTATCTTCTGCATCCTGGTTGTCGCTATTTCTATGATCCAGCTTAAGGCCACGAGGTCCAAGGAGGTGCAGCAGTAATGAAACGCGATAAGGCTATCAACCGCGCGCTCTCGATCTTCTTTACGATCCTGTCGCTCGCATGGATCTACCCCGTGTTCATGATTGCGCTCAATTCCTTTAAGAAAGCGACCGCAATCAGCACCACCACGGCGTTCGATCTGCTCACGCCCGAGACGTTCAACGGCCTCGCAAACTACGTGCACGCTCTGAACGAGCAGGGCTTTGCCTCGGCGTTTATGTACTCGCTTATCATCACGGTCACGTCGGTCGTGCTGATTCTGGTGTGCTGCTCCATGTGCGCTTGGTACGTGGTGCGCGTCAACAGCAAGATCTCGAACTTCTTCTATTACCTGTTCGTCTTCTCGATGGTCGTACCGTTCCAGATGCTCATGTTCACGCTGTCCAACCTCGCGGACCGCATCGGCTTTAACACGCCGTTTAACATCTGCTTCATCTACCTTGGTTTTGGCGCGGGCCTCGCGGTCTTTATGTTCGCCGGCTTCGTCAAGAACATCCCGCTCGAGATTGAGGAAGCGGCCATGATCGACGGCTGCAACCCGGTCCAAGTGTTCTTTAAGATCGTCCTTCCCATTATGAAGCCCACCTATCTTTCGGTCGGCATCCTTGAGACCATGTGGGTCTGGAACGACTATCTGCTGCCCTACCTTACGCTCGACTCCACCAAGTACAAGACCATTCCTATCTTGATCCAGTACTTCCGTGGCGGCTATGGCCACGTCGAGCTCGGTCCCATGATGGCGTGCATCATGATGGTCGTCATCCCCATCGTCATCATGTACATCTTCTGCCAGAAGTACATCATCGACGGTGTGGTGGCAGGTGCCGTCAAGGGCTGATGCCGTAACTGTTTTGCAAGTTTTGGCGGCGCCTCTCAGCGCGGCGCCGCGTATCGAAAGGTAAAGACATGGCCGAGATCGTTCTCAAACATGTTCAGAAGGTGTATCCCAACAACGAGTCAAAAAAGAAGGGCTTCTTTGGCAAAAAGAAGAAGACCGAGGAGAAGAAGCACAACCTCAAGGTTACCGAGGACGGTGTGCTCGCTGTAGAGGACTTCAACCTCACCGTTCACGACCAGGAGTTCATCGTCCTCGTTGGCCCTTCTGGCTGCGGTAAGTCCACGACGATGCGCATGGTCGCCGGCCTGGAGGACATCACCTCCGGCGATGTGTTCATCGATGGCAAGCGCGTCAACGACGTGGCGCCCAAGGACCGCGACATCGCCATGGTGTTCCAGAGTTATGCTCTGTACCCCAATATGACGGTGTACGAGAACATGGCGTTTACGCTTGAGCTCAAGAAGGTCCCCAAGGACGAGATCGACCGCAAGGTTCGCTCCGCTGCCGAGATCCTGGGTATTACCGAGTATCTTGACCGTAAGCCCAAGGCACTCTCCGGCGGCCAGCGTCAGCGTGTCGCCATCGGCCGCGCCATCGTACGTGACCCCAAGGTCTTTCTGATGGACGAGCCCCTGTCCAACCTGGATGCTAAGCTTCGTAACCAGATGCGCGCCGAGCTCATTAAGCTGCGTCATGAGATCAAGGGCACGTTCATTTATGTTACTCACGACCAGACCGAGGCTATGACCCTCGGTGACCGTATCGTGGTCATGAAGGATGGCGTCGTCCAGCAGATCGCCACCCCGCAGGAGGTCTTCAACCATCCCGCGAACATCTTCGTCGCCGGCTTTATCGGCGTGCCGCAGATGAACTTCTTCGATGCCCAGCTGGTGCGCTCGGGCAACGGCTTTACCGTCAAGACCGAGGATATGAACGTGGCGCTCGCCCCCGAGACCTGCGCTCAGCTTGCTCTCAACTGGGACGGCGGCGACGTGAAGGAGATCACGGCCGGCGTGCGTCCCGAGCAGATTCTGCTTGCCGACAAGGGCGAGGAGGGTGCGCTCCAGGGCACCGTCGAGGTGACCGAGCTCATGGGCTCGACCGAGCATGTCCACGTGACCGCTCCCGACGGCCAGTTTGTCCTGATTATCCCCGTCGTCGACCTCGAGGCCAAGGGCGCGCTCAAGGCTGGCGACCCCATCTGGTTCAAGTTCGAGAAGAACGCGACTCATCTCTTCGATAAGGTGTCTGGCAAGAACCTTATCTAGGCCCGGTGCATCCAGGCCCTCCCTTTGGGCGACTGCGGCTTTGCCATCCTTTTGCCGCGGTCACATATAAGGCTCCCCTCCCGTCCACTGGGCGAGAGGGGAGCCTTTCTTTGTGTTGGGACTGTCTGACCGGTCGTTTGTCTCGATCTGTAACGGATAGGGCCGATTTCGGACGTTAGATGTTACAGATCGAGGCGGTTCCGCTGAGCTAACCATTTCATCTAAATCTGTAACACCAAAGGCGAATTTCACCTGCTAGATGTTACAGATTGAGATAAACCCAAGGGGAGGGGCCGGTATGTCTCAATCTGTAACAGCTGGGACCGTTTTGGTTGAGTAGTTGTTATGGATCGAGATTGTTTGGCCGAGTCGGATCACAGGGTAACGTGCGGGCACAAAAAACGGAGCCGCGTTGCCGTGGCTCCGTTTTCAAGAGGATGGGCGATGAAACCGAATTAGCTCAGGTGCCAGATCTCGTCGTTGTACTGGGAGATCGTACGGTCGGACGAGAAGGTGCCGGCGTTGGCGATATTGATGAGCGCCTTGCGCATCCAGGCGTCCTGGTCCTCGTAGTCGGCCAGCACGCGCTCCTTGGTCTGGATGTACTCCTCAATGTCGAGCAGGGCCATAAACCAGTCCTTGCCCTTAATGTCGTCGTGCAGGCGCTGCAGGCGCTCGGCGTTGCCGGTTGCCATAAAGGCCGGGTTGGTGATGAAGTCCACCAGCAGTTTAATGCCGGGCTTGCGGTAGAGCGCACCGGCGTTGTAGGTGCCGTCGGCGTAGAGCTGCTCGACCTGTTTGGACGAGGCACCAAAGGTATAGATGTTCTCGTCGCCCACGAGCTCGGCAATCTCCACGTTGGCACCGTCGAGCGTGCACAGGGTTAGGGCGCCGTTGAGCATGAACTTCATGTTGGAGGTGCCGCTCGCCTCCTTGGAGGCCAGGCTGATCTGCTCGGAGATGTCAGCGGCGGGGATCACGCGCTCGGCGGCGGTGACGTTGTAGTTCTCGATCATGACAACCTGCAGGTAGGGAGCCACGTCGGGGTCGTTTGCAATCCACTGCGACAGCGTCAGGATCAGATGGATGATGTCCTGCGCGATAGTGTAGGCAGGCGCCGCCTTGCCGCCAAAGATGATGGTGACAGGGTGCTTAGGCCTGTTGCCGTTCTTGATATCGAAGTACTTCCAGATGATGTAGAGCGCGAGCATCTGCTGACGCTTGTACTCGTGGATGCGCTTGACCTGGACGTCGATGATGGCGTTGGAGGGAATGGTCACGCCCTGCTCGAGCGCCATGAACTGGCGCATGATGGCCTTGGCCTCGACCTTGGTGGCGGCCAGGCGCTCAAGAACGTCCTTGTCGTCGGCGAACTTGGCGAGTTTGTTCAGATCGCCGGTGCTGCGCCAGTCGGTGCCGATTACATCGTCGAGCAGGCTGGCAAGCGCAGGGTTGGCTCCCTGGATCCAACGGCGGAAGGTGATGCCGTTGGTCTTGTTGGAGAACTTCTCGGGATAGATCTCGTAGAACGGGTGAAGCTCGGTGTCCTCCAGAATCTTGGTGTGGAGTGCGGCGACGCCATTGATGGAGAAGCCAAAGTGAATGTCCACGTGGGCCATGTGGACGGTGTCGTGCTCGTCGATAATGGCGACGCGCGGGTCGTCGTGCTCGGCCTTGGCAACCTCGTCGAGCCTGACGATGATGTCGGCGATGGTGGGCGAGACCTTCTGCAGGCTGGCGAGCGGCCACTTCTCGAGCGCCTCGGCAAGGATCGTGTGGTTGGTGTAGGCGACCATGGAGCGCACGATGGCAACGGCCTCGTCAAACTCGATGTCGTGCTCGGTGGTGAGCAGGCGGATGAGCTCGGGAATGACCATGGTGGGGTGCGTGTCGTTGATCTGGACCACGGCGTAGTCGGCCAGATCGTGCAGGTTGCTGCCGCGCTCGACGGCCTCGTCGATCAGGAGCTGGGCGGCGTTGCTCACCATGAAGTACTCCTGGTAGATGCGAAGCAGGCGGCCCTGCTCATCGGAATCATCCGGATAGAGGAACAAGGTGAGGTTCTTGGCGATCTTCGTCTTGTCGAAGTCGATGGAGCTGCCGGGGACCAGGCCGTCGTCGACACTTGCCAGGTCAAACAGACGCAGGCGGTTCTTGGTGGGCTGGTCGTAACCGGGCACATCGATGTTGACGAGCTTGGAGGTAACGGCAAAATCGCCAAACTCGACGGTGTAGGAGCGGTCGTCATCGATCAGGATGTCCTGCTCGCTAAGCCACTCGTCGGGGACGGCCTTTTGCTGGTTGTCGGTAAAACGCTGACGGAACAGACCGTAATGGTAATTGAGGCCCACACCGTCGCCGGTAAGGCCCAGCGTGGCAATGGAATCCAGGAAGCACGCGGCCAGACGGCCCAGGCCGCCGTTGCCCAGCGACGGTTCGACCTCAAACTCCTCAATCTTGTTGAGGTCGTGGCCGGCGGCGACGAGCTGGTCCTTAACCTCGTCATAGATGCCGAGGTCGATCATATTGTTGATGAGCAGCTTGCCGATCAAAAACTCGGCAGAGATGTAGTAGAGCTTTTTCTTGCCGTTGTTGAGTGGACAGGCGGCAGAGCGCTCCTGCACGAGCTTGACCAGCAGCTTATAAATACGACGGTCATCGAGCTGCTCGAGCGAGGTTCCAAAGGACTGCTCGGCAAGAGCCGCAAGATTGATACGGGGCATGTTTCCTCCTGTGGTGAGTCGACTACATGTCAGAAATTCAAAAGAAGCCCGCGCGAGGGATTGGGGTGGCCTCGCGCGGGAAAAGCGGTCGCGTCCGCACGGTGGGGTGGGGTCGGGCGCGGTGGCTCCTATTGGGGAAGCTCAATTTCGGCTTCCGACGGGATGCGGAAGAAGGTTTCGGTCCAGTCGGTGAGCTTGTGCTCGAGCTCGCGGGTGATGGCGCCATCGAGCATGCGCCAGGTCCAGTTGCCGCCCAGGGTGGCGGGAGTGTTGATGCGCGCCTCGTTGCCCAGATTGAGCAGGTCTTGCATGGTGTAGATGCAGGTATCGCTCACGCTGGCGGCGATGGTGCGGTTGAGTGCATCGGCCATGGGCTCGCCGGTCTGCTGGTGGGTGTACAGGGCCGCCTGCTCGCGCTGACGCGGGGTGGCCGTTCCCTCAAACCAACCGCGCGCCGTCTCGTTGTCGTGTGTGCCCACATAGGCGACGGTGTTGGCAATGTAGTTGTGCGGCAGGTAGTACGAGTTGGCGCCCTCAAAGGCGAACTGCAGGATCTTCATGCCGGGGAAGCCCGAGTTGTCGCGCATGTCGATGACGCCGGGGGTGAGGAAGCCCAGGTCTTCGGCGATGATGGGCAGTGTGCCGAGCTTTTCCTCGAGCGTTTTGAAGAACTTGAGGCCGGGGCCCTGCGTCCACGAACCGTAGGACGAATCGGGTGAGGAGAACGGCACCTCCCAATAGGCCTCGAAGCCGCGGAAGTGATCCAGGCGGATGACATCGTACATGTCGAGGGCGGCGCGGATGCGGCCCTCCCACCAGGAGAAGCCGTCGGACTCCATGGCGTCCCAGTCGTAGATGGGGTTGCCCCAGTACTGGCCGGTGGCCGAGAACTGGTCGGGCGGCGTGCCGGCGACGCTCACGGGATTGCCGGCGGCGTCGATCTTAAAGAGCTCAGGCGTCGCCCACATCTCGACGGAGTCACGCGAGACATAGATGGGCAGGTCGCCGATGATGAGAATGTCGCGCTCGTTGGCATAGGCCTTGAGGCGGCTCCACTGGCGATCGAAGAAGTACTGCGTCATCTGGTGGTAGAGCATACGCGCCGGATGGTCGGCGCAGACCTTGGCGGAAGCCTCGCCGCGGGTGCGGAGCTCCGCGGGCCACTCCCAAAACGCCTTGAGACCGCACTCCTCTTTGACGGTCATGAACTCACAGTAGGGGATGAGCCAGTCCTCGTTGGCCTGGATAAAGTCATCGAAATCGGCCGGCTTGTCGGCAGCAAAGCGCTCGGCGGCGCGGTCGAGAATCTGACGGCGGCCGCCAAAGATAGCACCGTAGTCGACATTGCTGGGGTCGGATCCCAGATACACGCCATCGATATCGCGCTGCTCCAGATACCCTGCCTCGATAAGCTCGGCAAAGTCGATAAAGTTGGGGTTGCCTGCGCGGGCCGAGAACGACTGATAAGGCGAATCGCCATAGCTGGTCGTCGTAAGGGGCAGAATCTGCCAGTAATGTTGTTTGCACGAGGCGAGAAAATCGACGAAGTCGTAGGCATTCCAGCCAAAGCCGCCGATTCCGTATGGACCGGGCAGAGATGAGACGGGCATGAGGACGCCGCTTGCACGCTCCATGAATGCGCTCACCAACCTTCTTGTTGTGGGGTCGGCCTGCCGATGGGTGTGCAGTCCGCCTCCGATGTTCTGATTCGATACGCCTATTGTAAAACATGTTGTTTAAACATGTACAGGCAAGATAAAAAAGTTGGTCGATTTTCGGCGAATGGCTACATGCCATGAAAAAGCCCCGACCTCACAACGTGAGATCGGGGCAAGAACGGTATGTAGGTTTTTGCTACTCGGCGTCGGCGAAGCCGTTGGGGTTGTGGCTCTGCCAGTTCCAGCTATCGCGGCACATGTCCGCGATGTCGTACTGGGCCTTCCAGCCCATCATGCGCTCGGCCTTGGAGGCATCGCACCAGTTGGCAGCGATGTCGCCGGCGCGGCGCTCGCGGATCACGTAGGGCAGCTCCTTGCCACAAGCCTTGGAGAAGGCGGCGACGACCTCGAGTACCGAGGTGCCGGTGCCGGTGCCCAGGTTAAAGATCTCGACGCCGGTCTTGCCGTTCATCCAGTTAAGGGCGGCAACGTGACCAGAGGCCAGATCGCACACGTGGATGTAGTCGCGCACGCCGGTGCCGTCGGGGGTGGGGTAGTCGTTGCCAAAGACCTGAACGGCCTCGAGCTTGCCCACGGCGACCTGGGCGACATAGGGCACCAGGTTGTTGGGGATGCCCTTGGGGTCCTCGCCGATCAGGCCCGACGGATGAGCGCCGATGGGGTTGAAGTAACGGAGCAGCACGACGTCCCACTCGGGGTCGGCGGTGTGGACGTCCATAAGGATCTGCTCGATCATCCACTTGGTCCAACCATAGGGGTTGGTCGCGGGCTTCTTAGGATCCTCCTCGGTGACGGGCGGGTTGTCCGGGTCGCCGTAGACGGTCGAGGAACTCGAGAAGATGATGGACTTGCAGCCATGATTGCGCATGACGTCGATGAGCACCAGGGTGTTCTCGATGTTGTTGTGGTAGTACTCGACGGGCTTGCTCACCGACTCGCCGACGGCCTTAAAGCCGGCAAAGTGGATGACGCGGTCGATCTGATGGGTGTCGAAGATCTTGTTCATGGCCTCGCGGTCGAGCACGTTGGCCTCGTAGAAGGTGAGGTTTTTGGCAGCCTCCTCGCCCACGATGGTCTTGACGCGGTCGACGGCGACAGCGCTGGAGTTGGAGAGATCGTCGACGATGACGACCTGGTAGCCGCCCTCGAGCAGCTGAACAACGGTGTGCGAGCCGATAAAGCCGGCGCCACCGGTTACGAGGACGCAGGTGTCTTTGGGGTCGAGTGCTTTGGACATGTAGTCTCCTATCGAATCAGGAACACTTCTTGAGGGGAGTATAGCGCAGGCAGGGGTGCCAAGAACGTGCGCGGCAGGAAAAGCAGAGGAATATGTTAACGTACTCATAGAAATGCTGCGTGGGCATAACCTTGACTTTGGCGTTTGCATACGAGCCGCCGACCATGCGGTTTGCTGCCGTTCGTGGAAATCGTTGGGATGCGTCGGATGTACGCTAATATGTATGAGTTGAGCGACATATAAATAAACATGTAACGGAGTAGATATGTCACCAAACAGCGATTCCATCCTTTCCCAGGAGCTTTCGCGTCGCACTGCCCTCAAGGCCCTGTTCGGCGCAGCTTCTGCAGCCGTTCTTTTTGGTCTGCCCACTCGCGCCCATGCTGCGGAGGCCACCAAGGAAACCACCGACAAGCTCAATGCGGCCCAGGCTCAGCTTGACGAGGTCCAGGCCCAGCTCGACAGCATCGCAAATGAATACGCGGCGCTGGCCAACAAGAACGCCCAGACCCTCAACGATATCGAGGGCGTACAGGGCCAGATTGACAGCACGCAGGCGCAGATTGACGAAAAGAAGGCCGAGCTCAAAAAGAAGCGCGGCGATCTTTCCGATCGCGTTTCCGCCAGCTATAAGTCGGGCGGCACCAACATCCTGTCGCTGCTGCTCGCCTCGGGCTCGTTTGAGGAGCTCGTCGCCAATGCGTACTATGTTGAGAAGATCAACAAGAGCGACCGCGACGCCATCGAGGATATCCAGACCATACAGAAAGAGCTCGATACGCAGAAGTCTGAGCTCGAGTCGCAAAAAGCCGACTTAGAGAAGCTCAAGGACCAGCAGACTGCCCAGATGCAGGACATGCAGGCCAAGCAGCAAGAGGTCCAGACCGTGCTGAGCGGTCTTTCCGACGACGTCAAGGAGCTCATGGCTCAGCGCGATTCCGAGATTCTCGCTGCCGCCCAGGCCGAGGAGGCTGCCAAGAAGGCCGCCGCCGCTGCCGCGGCCGCCGCGAACAAGAACAATTCCTACTCGGGTGGTTCAAGCTCGGGTGGCGGATCGTATGCGCCCGGAACCCCGCAACAGAATGCCGGCTCGGGCAAGCAGCAGGCCGTCGTCAACGCGTGCTACTCCACGCCTTCGCCGGGTCAGAACTGGTGCGCAGCGTGGGTCACCAATGTCTTCCGCAACGCCGGCGTTGGCTACTTTGGCGGCAACGCGTGCGACATGTTTAATGCCTGGTGCTATAGCTCCGACCGCTCGGCGCTGCAGGTGGGCATGATTGTTGCCGACTCATCGCATAGCGGTACCGGCATACCGGGCCTGATCTATGGCCACGTGGGCATCTATGTTGGTGGCGGCATCGTTATGAGTAACGAGGGCGCCATCACGTCGAGGTCGCTTGACTCGTTCATTGGGTTCTACGGCACTGGCTCTGGCGTGCGCTGGGGCTGGCTCGGCGGTATTGCGCTGTCGTAACTGCGGCTTGAAGCTGGTTGGTCCGGGACTGCGGGCGAGGCATAAGGTTGCCTGCTCTACAGTCCTGCGCAAGACGAAGGCCACATTAAGTGGCCTTCTTTGCGTGCGGAACTCGCGACCAACCTTATGCCTCGCCCGCAGTCCCGGACCTTCCGGGTTCAAAGCGCGACACACCGGACTGGTTGTCTGATATAAAGATGGCGAAGGCCCCTTTCGGGGCCTTCTTTTTAAATAAAATTATCGACTCCGTGGACTTCGGTTTTGGAATTTGGAGCCGACGGCTCATCAAAGTGGAAAATGAAATATAACCTAGCTGCAATAATCGCCTTGTTGCGAACTCGAACTGATCATGTAGATCTAAAATAGTCGCAATATACAATTGTCGTGTGGTGCGTTGGGTTGGAGCTGCTGCGGGTCCTATATGGATTGCGGTCTTGCGCCCCGATGTTCAAACAGGTTTCTCTCTAGACGGGAAGTTGCTCATGGACACCATATATGACGGAGACGACTGGGTCGATCATTATAGTTGGCGACTAGTCGGCTCGGATGACAATGGGGATGTGGTGTTTGATGGACTATGTCCAAAGCATCTCCATCCTTTTGTCTCGTCGTTAATTGAGAGTTCCGCTCGTGTTGCCCCCTACAGCTCGGCGTCGCTTCATGATACGGACGTTTTGAAGACCATAAAGGAATCAATTGACGAGGGCACGATGAGTAGCTTGCTGTTTTCTCGGCTTGTGGGGCTAGATGAGATTGGCTCGAAACGACTGCTTGCGGGCGAAAAGGTGGAACTCACTTATCGGTCGATGATTTCAATCCTGCGGATGGCCGATGTTCTTCGCAAATAAATGAAAACGGGACAAGTGAGCTACATCACTTGTCCCGTTATTAATTAAAGTGGACCGCGGCGAGCGGGCTATAAAAATTCGCCTACTCGGTGGACTTCGGGTTGTAGGTCTACTCCGAATTGGTCCTTGACGGTTGCCTGGATGTGGCGGATGAGTTCGTCGACGTCGGCGGCGGTGGCGTGGTCGGCGTTGACGATGAAGCCGCAGTGTTTTTCGCTCACCTGCGCGCCGCCGACAGCATGGCCGCGCAGGCCGGCATCCATGATGAGCTTGCCGGCAAAGTAGCCCTCGGGGCGCTTGAAGGTGGAGCCGCCGCTCGGCATGTCGAGCGGCTGCTTGTCTTCGCGGCGCTGGCGGTAGTCGTCCATGTCGGCCTTGATCATCGCGGCGTTACCCGGGGCGAGATTGAAAGTGGCCGAAAGCACGATAAAGCCGTCGTCGGCGATGCGGCTCTTGCGGTAACCCAGGTTGAGCTCATCGACATCGAACTCGATGATATTGCCGCTGCCGCGGGTGCCGTCGTCGAGCATGCGGGCGGGCTTGTAGACGCGTACAGATTCCAGCACATCGGCCATGCAGGCACCGTAGGCGCCGGCGTTCATGTAGCAGGCGCCGCCGACCGATCCGGGGATACCCGAGATGGGCTCCATACCGGTGAGGCAGGCTTCGGCGGCAGCCGCCGCAACGTCGGAAAGTAAGGCGCCGGCTGCCGCCGTGACGTGCGTGCCGTCGACCGTAATGTCGGAGAGGCCCTTGCCCAGCGCTACGACGACGCCGCGGATGCCCTTGTCACCGACGAGTAGGTCGGAGCCGTTACCCACGATGGTGAGTGGCAGATTGCAGCGGTAGCAGGTGTCGAGCGTGGCGACGAGGCCCTGCTCGGTGTCGGGCGTGACAAAGACATCGGCCGGGCCGCCGATCTTAAACGTGGTGTGCTCGCGCATGGGTTCGCTCATGAGTACGTTGTCCTCGCCGGCAACGCCGGCGAGCGCGCAGAGCAGGTCCTCGTTAAAAAAGTCGTTCTCGTGCATACGAATATCCGCCTTTTGGTGGTTGTTGTCATCAATCGATTGCAATATACCCCACCTGGACGGATTTGGTGCGCTGACGGCGATAAAACAGCCGTCCACCGGATTGGTAAAGTGTTTATCACCGAGGTAGATGGGCAGTCGCTATACTTTCAAGAGATTGCGCGTAAACCCGGAAGGAGCGAGATGGCCAACAAAGTCACCCTCAAGCAGATCGCCCAGGAGGTGGGGCTTTCCCCTTCGTCGGTCTCGCTTGTTCTCAATAATCGGCCCTGTCGCATCTCGGAAGAAAACCGCAAGCTCATCAAGGAGGTTGCGGCGCGCAACCACTATGTTCCTAACCAGATCGCGCGCAGCCTGGTCATGCGCGAGTCGCGCACGCTGGGCCTTATCGTTCCCAATATCGAGAGCCGCTTTTTTGCCTCGCTCGCCGGCAGCTTGGAAAAGCGCTGTCGCGAGGACGGTTACGCGCTCTTTATTACCAGCTCGGGTGGAAGCGCCGAGGACGATCTGGAGCTCCTGCGCCAGCTGGTGACGCGCGGCGTCGACGGCGTCTTTCTGGTGGTGGGTGACGAGTTTTCCGACGATCGTGCCCTGCGCGAGGAAGTGAGCCATCTGCCTATCCCAGCCGTGATGGTCGACCGTGCCATTGAGGGACTCGAGTGCGACAAAGTGATGTTCGACCACGAGATGGGTGGCTACATGGCCACGCGGTATCTGATTGAGCAGGGTCATCGCCGCATCGCCTGTCTGGTTAACGCGCGCCGTTCCAATACGGGTCGCAAGCGACTCGCCGGCTATGAGCGCGCATTGCGCGAGGTTGGCCTGCCTATTGACGCGCGGTTGGAGTTTGAGAGCGAGTACTACATTCCGAGTGCATACGAGGCCTCGGAGGCCGTGCTCGCAACCGATGCCACCGCCGTGTTCGCAAGCTCGGACAACATTGCCCTCGGTCTGCTCAAGCGCTTGCACGAGATGGGGAAGAGCATCCCGAGCGATATCTCGGTGGTGAGCTATGATAACTCGGCGGCCGACGTTCTCTTTGAGCCGGCGCTGACCGCGATTGAGCAGGATCCTGGTGTCCTTGCGGAGCATGCTTTTGGCTGCATGTCCAAGCGTCTTGCCGGTAGGGGCGGTAGACGTGCCGAAGAGGTCGTTCTGGAGCCGGCGCTTATCGTGAAGGACAGTGTGCTTGACCTTACCGTATATAGCTAAGCGCACTTGCTTGTTTGCATAGATTGCATGCAGAGTGTCCGCTATTTGCCGGCGGGGCCGGGGTGCCTGCTTTGTTTTGAGAAGTTCGCGAAGCCCACTTCTCAAAACAAAGC
>CABRYP010000029.1 GCA_902475245.1 uncultured Collinsella sp.
CGGTTTTCTATAACGTCACACTCTATGAACACGAGACGCTTATCGTCTTTGACGAGGTCCAGATGTACCCGCAAGCACGCGGACTCATCAAGTATCTCGTTGCAGACGGACGTTACGACTACATCGAAACTGGATCCCTGCTCAGCATCAAGCAGAACATTAAAGATATCGTCATCCCATCCGAGGAAGAGTCTCTGGAACTTGAGCCCCTCGACTTTGAGGAGTTTCTTTGGGGCATGGACGAAAAGGGGCTGGCCGATCTCATTCGCATGAGTTTTAACAAGATGAAGCCGCTCCCCGATGCCCTACATCGCAGAGCGCTCTCCCTTATGCGCGAATACATGCTCGTAGGCGGCATGCCTGAGCCGGTATCCATCTATGTTGAACAGCGCGCTTTTGCGCCCGTCGACGCTTCGAAGCGCCGAATCGTCCAGCTCTATCGCAACGATATCTCTCGTTTTGCAACCGGTTACGAATTCAAAGTCGTCTCCGTACTCGATGGCATCCCGGGTCAGCTCTCTAGGCACGAAAAACGATTCAAGCTTTCCTCACTTGATAAAAACGCACGCATGCGCACCTACGAAGAAGCCTTCTTTTGGCTGGCAGACGCGCGAATTGCCAATATCTGCTATGCCGCAAGCGAACCGAGCGTGGGCCTTTCGCTCAGCATGGAGCAAACGGCCCTCAAGTGCTACATGGCAGACACCGGCCTGCTTGTAACGCTTGCCTTCTCTGACAAAAACGATACCGATGAAGACGTTTACAGGGCCGTGCTTCGCGGCGACATCGGATTGAATGAAGGAATGCTTACCGAAAACTACGTTGCCCAATCTCTAAAGGCCAATGGACACAGGCTCTTCTTTTATTCCCAAAGCGGAAAGAAGGAGGGGGAGGAGCGCATGGAAATCGACTTCCTCGTTACCCGGCCCTATGTCAATGCCGCCGGAAAGCCGCGCATCAGCCCCATCGAAGTTAAGTCGCCACGCAGATACGGAACCATCTCCCTCGACCGATTCCGCGCGCGCTTTAACAAGAAGATTGGGATGGCTTACGTGTTGCACCCTAAACAACTCGAGTGGGATGCCGAAGCGCAGCTGGCGCATCTTCCGTTGTATATGGCTTTTTGCTTGTAGAGACCTCTCTACGAATGGATGCCGTGAGAGACGCAGGCCTCACTCGCTTGCTTTTGCTTGGTCCCACAGGTCGTTGAGTTGAGCGGTTGAGCAGGCGGCGAGGTCATCGCCCGCCTCGTGCACGGCGGCCTCCATCGCAGCCCAGCGACGGCGAAACTTGGCCGTGCTCGCGCGCAGGGCGCTCTCGGCGTCGATACCCTCTTTGCGCGCAACGTTGACCAGGGCAAAGAGCAGGTCGCCAAACTCCATCTCGCGCTCGGGCGAGCCGGGGGCCTCGGCCTCAAACTCGGCACGCTCCTCGGCCACCTCGTCCCACACATCCTGGACCGTCTCCCATTCAAAGCCCACGGCAGCCGCCTTACGCGACACCTTCTGGGCCTGCATCAGCGCCGGCAGATGCGTGGGTACGCCGTCGAGCAGGCCCTCGGGCGCAGCCTCGCCTGCTGCCACGGCCTTGTCCTTGGCGGCCTTCTCGGCAAGCTTAACCTCGTCCCAAATCTTGAGCACCTCGTCGGAGTTATCGGCGTCCGCATCGCCAAACACGTGCGGGTGGCGGCGGATGAGCTTGGCGTCGATATCGCGTGCCACATCGGCCAGCGTAAACTCACCGGCGTCCGCCGCAATCTGCGCATGCAGCACTACCTGCATGAGCACGTCGCCGAGCTCCTCGCGCAGATGCGCCACGTCGTCCGCCTCGATGCAATCGAGCGCCTCGTAGGCCTCCTCGATCATGTTTTTGCCGATGCTGCGGTGCGTCTGCTCGCGGTCCCACGGGCAGCCGTCGGGCTGACGCAGGCGCCAAATGGTCTGCACCAGATGCTGCAGCTCGGCCGATGCATCCACCAGCGTGGACAGATCGCGCGAGCCCTCGGCATTTTGCTGAGCCATGTGCTGCGCCATGGTTAGTCCTCCTCCATGATCACGTGGCGGAACGCGCCGCCCTCGTAGATGCCGTAGCTGTGCGAGCCGTCCTTGGGAATACTCACGCTGCCGGGGTTGAAGAGCCGCAGGCCCGGGTGCGCGGCGCTCTCCTCGTTGACCTTGATGTGCGTGTGGCCGTAGACGAGCGCGGAGCCCTCGGGCAGCGCGGGCGCGTGGTCGACGCTGTTGTGCATGCCGGCGCCAAAGACGTGGCCGTGCGTCAGGAACAGCTCGCGACCGGTCTCGTCGAACAGCGTGGCGTAGTCGGCCATGAGGGGGAAGTCGAGGACCATCTGGTCGACCTCGGCATCGCAGTTGCCGCGGACGGCGATGATGCGGTCGGCCAGGGCGTTGAGCAGCGGGATTACGCGCTTGGGGGCGTAGTCGCGCGGCAGGTCGTTGCGCGGACCGTGATAGAGCAGGTCGCCCAGCAGGACGATGCGGTCGGGCTGCTCGGACTCGATGGCGGCGACCAGGCGCTCAGTCCAATATGCCGAACCGTGGATGTCGGAAGCGATAAGGTATTTCATGGGGAGTTCCTTTCGGATGGGGTTGATGTGGCCGGGCGCGGCGCGTCGCTCGGCCGTGTTACTCAAATCGCAGTGCCACGGCTTGTGCCGCCTGCATCACGCGCTGGAGCGGCACGTTATGCTCGCGAGCGAGGCGGGAGCAGTCTTCGTACTCGGGCGCCGCACGCTCACTACCGTCGGGCAGGGTCGCCACCTTGACGGACACCTCGCCCCATGGCGTTGTTACGCGCTCAAAGCGGCGTGGTAGGCAAACGCGCTCCATAACCTGGCGGCGGATGCCATTGGTCGTGGTTTCCAAAAAGATAATCGTCTGTAGGCGCTCGATATCCTCGTGGGTACAGATTACCTGCAGCTGCCAGCCGGGACGGCCCTTCTTGCAATAGAGGGGCAGCCAGTGCACCTCGCGCGCACCGGCCTCGCGCAGGCGGTCGGCGGCGTAGGCGAGCACCTCGGGCGACGCGTCGTCGATATCGCATTCCAGCTTGACGATGGTCTCGGGCGCATCGGTCTCGCGGGACAGCGGAGATTTGCTATCGCATGGCATACGGTCCGGCTCCTTTCCGCACGGGCTCGTTTTGTTCATTCAAACGCTAGCACATCGCGGGCGGCGTGGATGTGGCGGAGCGCGATGAGCGCGATTTTCCCTGTCCGCAAGAAACCGACACCCCGGCGCGCTCGTCGCATCGAGAGCCGCGCCGCTACAATGGAGCGAATTCGCCTGACGCAAAGGAGCTGCCATGTCTGCTTGCCCGCTGGTCGATTGCCATACCCACACCTCGTTTTCGGACGGGCACGCCTCGTTTGAGGACAACGTTCGCGCCGCTGCTGCGGCCGGGTGCCACGTCATGGTCTCGACTGACCACCTCACCCTACCCGCCAGCATAGACGCCAACTGCGAAGTGCAGGTTGTCGAGGGCGACCTGCCGGCACATCGCCTGGCCTTTGAGGACGCCCGCAAGCTTGCCGCGCAGATTGCGCCGGAGCTCGAGCTTATCTATGGCTTTGAATGCGATTGGTACGAGGGCTGCGAGCCTTTGGTCGAGCGCTGGTCAGCGGGTGCCATAGTGCGCTTGGGCAGTGTGCACTGGACTGGCGATCCGGGCGATATCATGGCCGGTGCTGCGGGCACGGCGGGGACGGAGGACGTCGCTCGTCCCGATACGCCCGATTCGCTTTGTGGCTGGGTCGACGATGACACCGACCTGCATGTTTGGGAAAACCTGGGCGTACGCGGCGTGTGGGAGCGCTATGTCGATAACTGGTGCCGCGCCTGTGAAAGCCCGCTTAACTTTGATGTAATGGCCCACCCCGACCTGGTCATGCGCTTTTCGAAGGAAGGCTTTGCGCCCGACTTTGACCCCGCGCCATTCTGGGAGCAGATGGCAGAGTGTGCACACGACACGGGCCGCCGCGTTGAGGTCTCGACTGCCGCGCCGCGCAAGGGGCTCGACGACTACTACCCCGCGACCGGATTGCTGCGTTGCTTTGCCCATGCCGAGGTGCCCATTACCTTTGGTTCGGATGCGCACCGCGCCTGCGATATCTGCTGGAACATCCGCGAGGCCCAGGCCCACGCCTACGACTGTGGCTATCGAACCTTCGACATCCCCCACCTCACCGGAGAATGGGAGCCCACGCCCCTCGCCTAAGACTAGTCGTTGGGGACACTCTTCACAAATGACCCCTTGGGGACGGAGGAAAACAGGTCGTTTTGCTCACCACCGACGCCCGTGCAACACCACCCGCCAAAAAGAACGCCCGTTTACTACGATGAACCGCAAACCTCCGACCATCGGCTTAATGTGGAAAATAAAACCGCAGGTAGAAGCGTTGACGATTTGCTCAAAATCGACGTGTGGTCAGCAGATCCAGTTTCATCGTAGTAATTGGGCATGCTATTTGGCAGCGCCGGCAAAGACTGTCCCAAACGACTAGTCGTTTAAGAACGTCCCCAATGACTAGTGGCGGCGGGCGTTGAGTTCGCCGGCCAGTTCGTCGAGGGTGATGCCGTAGCGCTCAAGCGTCACGAGCAGGTGGTAGACCAGGTCGCCGGCCTCGTAGCGAATGTGATCGTGGTCGTTATCCTTACAGGCCATGATGACCTCGCTCGCCTCCTCGGCAAGCTTCTTGAGCAGCTCGTCCTCGACGTCGGTCAACAGGCGAGCGGTGTAGCTCTCCTGCGGCGATGCGTCGCGACGACCATGAATCACCTCGGCCAACCCCGTCAGCGTCTCACCGATATTTCCATCCTGAACATTCGCAGTGCGCACACCCATGGTTCAATCCTTTCTGGTTGGCCAAGCGCTTAGTCGAGCGCCCGCCCTACGCGAGTTTCTTAAAGAAGCAGGTACGGTTGCCGGTGTGGCAGGCCGGACCCGGCGAGTCGACCTTGACCAGCAGCGTATCGCCATCGCAGTCGGCCCAGAGCTCCTTGACCTCCTGCATGTTGCCGCTCGTCGCGCCCTTGTTCCAGAGCTCCTGGCGGCTGCGACTCCAAAACCACGTGGTACCGGTCTTGAGCGTCAGCCCCACCGACTCCTCGTTCATCCAAGCAACCATAAGCACCTCACCGGTGTCATACTGCTGAACCACACAGGGAATCAATCCTTTGACGTCATATTTAAGATCAGCTGGAGTAGTAATTTCTCTCATTTCAATTCCCCAATTTAAACATCGCCGGTCGGCGAGGGTTGTCCAGGTGCCTCAGGTTGCCGTGAAAGAGGAGCGACGCGTACTTTGGTACGCGAGCGACGGTTTGAGCGGCAAGATGCGGTGCCTGGGCAAGCCGCAGCGAAGCCCGCAGCATTAGAAGTCCAACCTCACAGGGATACCCTGCGACGCCATATACTCCTTCACCTGGCGGATGCTGAAGGTTCCAAAGTGAAAGACGCTCGCCGCCAGCACGGCGTCGGCTTCGCCCTCGATCACGCCCTCGGCAAAATGCTCGAGCGTACCCACGCCGCCGCTCGCGATGACGGGGATTGGCACCGCGCGTGCCACGGCGCGGGTGAGCGCCAGGTCAAAGCCGGCCTTGGCGCCGTCGCGATCCATGCTGGTCAGCAAGATCTCGCCGGCGCCGCGACGAGCCGCCTCCTCGGCCCACGCCACCGCGTCGATACCCGTGGCGTTGCGACCTCCTGCGGTAAAAACCTCCCACTTGTCGGCACCGGATGCTCCGGGCAAGCCAACGCGCTTGGCATCGATCGCCACGACCACGGCCTGGCTGCCAAACGCCGCGGCAGCCTGGCTGATCAGCGACGGGTCGCGCACGGCCGCCGAGTTGAGCGACACCTTGTCGGCACCGGCGGCAACCATGGTTCGCATGCCCGCCAGGTCGCGAAAGCCGCCGCCCACGGTATAGGGAATGGCCAGCTCCTCGGCCGCATGCGCCGCCATCTCGATAGTCGTCGCGCGGTTGTCACTCGTGGCGGTAATATCCAGAAAAACGACCTCGTCCGCACCCTCGCGATCGTAGGCACGCGCTAGCTCCACCGGGTCGCCCGCATCGCGCAGGCTCACAAAGTTGACGCCCTTGACCACGCGGCCGTCCTTGACGTCCAGACAGGGAATCACGCGTTTGGTAAGCATGGGTTACTCCTCCCCTCGGGCGGCGGACAGCGCCTGTACCAGCGTAAAGTTACCCTCGTAGAGTGCACGACCGGTAATGGCGCCCTCGATGGCATCCTCGCCCACCGCGGCAAGCGCGCGGATATCGTCGAGCGTCGAGATACCGCCCGACGCCACGACGGGAAAGCCCGCGGCCTCGGCCACATGGCGATACGCCGCCACATCGATGCCCGTCTGCATGCCATCGCGCGCGATGTCGGTATACACCAGATGCTTAAAGCCCAGCTCGGAAAGCTGCGCCACGGCGTCGTCGAGCGCCACGCCCGCGCCGTCGCGCCAGCCATTCACCTTGACCTGGCCGTCGCGTGCGGCAATGTCGGCGACCAGCAGCTCGCCAAAGCCTTGGGCTGCCACCTCAGCAAAACCCGGCTCGGTCACCAGCACGGTGCCCAGCGCAATGCGGCGAGCGCCATAGCCGGCCAGCTCGTCGATGCGCGCGAGCGAGCGGACGCCGCCGCCCACGTCCACGGACAGACCGTCGACGCCGCAGATGGCCTTAATCGCCGTCGAGTTGGCAGCACATGCGTCCTCGTCCTCGCCAAAGGCAGCGGACAGGTCGACGACGTGCACCCAGCTTGCGCCCTGCTCGGCAAACGAGCGGGCGACGGCCACGGGGTCGTCGGAATATACCTTGCAGCGGCTCCGGTCGCCGCGCTCCAGGCGCACGACCTTGCCGCCGATCAAATCGATTGCGGGGAACAGGATCATCGGCCGGCCTCCTCGACGATATTGACGAAGTTCTTAAGGATGCGCTGACCCAGCGCGGAAGATTTCTCGGGATGAAACTGGCAGCCCCACACGTTGCCGTGACGCACGATGCACGGGAAGCTCCGCGTATAGTGCGTGCGCGCCAGCACATCGGCGGCATCGGCGTCGTCGGCCACCGCGTAGCTGTGGGTGAAATACATGTTGGCACCCTCGGCAAAACCGGCAAGCAGCGGATCGGCCGCACCGGCGGACGTCATGTGCACCTGGTCCCAGCCCACGTGCGGCACCTTCAGGCGGCTCGACTCCAGGCGCGTGCACGAACCGCGCATGATGCCCAGGCCATCGACCCAGGGACCACCAGCCTGCTCGGAGGCATCGTCGTCCGCGTCCGCACCCTCGTCCGCAGGCACGCCCTCGTTGCCGCGCTCAAAAAATAGCTGAAGGCCCAGGCAGATGCCGAGCAGCGGAATTCCGGCGGCAACGGCATCGAGCACGGCCGCTTCCTCGCCGCTCTGGCGCATAAAGGCGATCGCGTCATAGAACGCGCCCACACCCGGGATGACCAGGCCGTCGGCGCTGCGGATCTGCTCCGGATCATCCGACGTGCAGGCGGCGGCACCGGCGCGCACAAGTCCGCGCACGACGCTCGACAAGTTACCCTTGTGGTAGTCGACCACCACGATCTTCGGTTCGCCCACGCGACCCTCCCTTTTCCCATTCAAAACCTGCCAAAAAGGGACAGGTTTATTTTGGTCGGTTAAACGTTCACCCACCACATGAGACAGCATTCCCGCAGATAAAACCTGCCAAAATATACCTGTCCCTTTTTGGTAGGTTACAGCGAGCCCTTGGTGCTAGGGATGCCCTGCACGCGGGGATCGAGCTCGCAGGCGCGGCGCATCGTGCGGCCCACGGCTTTAAAGGCGGCCTCGATAATGTGGTGCGAGTTACCGCCCGCCAGCTCGCGCACGTGCAGCGTGAGCTTGGCATCGCGCGCAAAGGCGTAGAAGAACTCGACGGCCAGCTCGGTATCAAAGGCGCCCACGCGCTCGGTCGGCACGGGCAGATCGCAATAGGCCTGCCCGCGGCCCGAGATATCAACGGCGGCCATCACGAGCGTCTCGTCCATGGCGATTGCCGCATCGGCAAAGCGCGTAATACCCGCCTTGTCGCCCAGCGCCCGGCAAAACGCCTCGCCCAGCACAATGCCCGTATCCTCGACGGTGTGATGCGCGTCGACTTCCACGTCGCCCACCGCATGCACCGTCAAATCAAACAAACCATGACGGCCAAAGGCGTTGAGCATGTGGTCGAAAAACGGCACGCCGGTCGAGATGTCGCACGTACCGGTTCCATCCAGGTCGAGCTTGACGACAATATCGGTCTCCCCCGTCTTACGGGTTACCTCGGCATAACGGCCCATCTACATCTCCTCCTTCACCAGCGCGGCAAACGCAGCCAGCACCTCGTCGTTTTCCTGTGGGGTGCCCACGGTAATGCGCAGGCAGTCCGCGAGCCCCGGCGCGTAGCTAAAGTCGCGCACCAAAATCGAATACTCGTCGCGCAGACGCTCGCGTACGCGCGTAGCATGCGGCGTGCGTACGAGCACAAAGTTCGCCGCGCTCGGCCATGCCTCCACGGGCAGGCCCTCGGCAGCCATCGCGCGCAGGGCGCACAGCTCGCGCTCGCGCTCGGATGCGATCTGCGCCACCACGGGTGCATAGGCATCACGGGCACGCACACAGGCAAGTGCTGCCGCCTGACTAAGCACGTTGACCGAATAGATCTGGCGAATCGCCGCGAACACGTCGATGACCTCGGGTGCCGCGATCACGTAACCCAGACGCGCACCGGCAGCGCCAAACGCCTTGGACAGCGTATGTAGAATCACCAGGTTGGGATGCTCGGCGATAAGCCCCTGCGCCGTGGTGGCCGTGCCAAACAAATCGTCGGCAAACTCAACATAAGCCTCGTCGACCATTACCATGCCGGGGCACGCATCGCACAGCGCCGCGACAAAGTCGAGCGGCGCCACGTCGCCCGTGGGGTTATTGGGCGAGGTCACGATCGCCAGGTTGCACTCGGGCGCCGCCGCAAGCACGGCTGCCTGGTCGAGCTCAAAGGTCGCGGGGTCGCGCCACACGTCGCGCACCTCGATCTGGCAGAGCGACGCAAAGAACGCGTACTCGCTAAAGCACGGCGGGCAGTTGAGCAGGGTCCGTCCCGCACCGCCAAACGCCAGCAGGTAGTTATAGAGCAGCTCGTCGCCGCCGTTGCCCACGCAGACATTCTCGCGCGCCACACCATGCCAAGCGGCAAGCTCGTCGCGCAGATCGTTGGACATGGGATCGGGATAGCGGTTGAGCGGCGTGGCAGCCAGGACGGCGTCGACCGCCTCGCGCACGCCAGCCGGCACGGGATAGGTGTTCTCGTTGGCCGAAAGGTTGATGCGCGTAGGCGTAAAGTTGGGATCGTAGGGCTCAATGCCGGCCAAGTAGGGCTGGACGAGCTCCTTCATACGGGGCGTGAGCTCGGCCATATCAGGCCTCCTTGCCAGTCGCGCCGGCGCCATCCGCGCTTGTAGCCGCCAGGTCCACACCCTCGGCAACCGTCGCCACGGCGTCGCCCGGCCAGGCAACCTTAGTCAGGTCGGCCGCCGCCAGCGACTCGGCGCTCACGGCATCCTCGCCCTGCTTCAACATGCGGCGGCGCAGCGCAGCCGAAAGCGCGTGTGCCCACAGGCCCTCGGCCTCGGCCAGGCGCTGTGTGGCGGGAGCGTCGGAGAGCAGGCCCTCGGGCGTATAGCAAATGACGCTCGAGCGCTTGACGAACTCTTCGACCGAAAGCGGGTTGGAGAACATGGCCGTGCCGCCGGTCGGCAGCGTGTGGTTGGGACCAGCAACATAATCGCCGAGCGGCTCGGAGCTCCAAGCGCCCACAAAGATGGCGCCGGCGTTGCGAATGCCGCCGAGCAGGCCCATCGCATCCTTGCAGTGCAGCTCAAGGTGCTCGGGTGCCACGGTGTTCACCGCCTCGACGGCAGCCGCCATGTCGGCGGCCACCACGATGGTGCCTTCGTTGTCGAGCGAGGCACGCGTGATCTCGGCACGCGGGGACTGTGCCACCAGGATGTCGATACCTGCCTCAACCTCACGCGCAAACTGCTCGTCGCAGGTCACCAGATAGCAGGCCGCCAGCGGATCATGCTCGGCCTGGGCCATCAGGTCGGCCGCGACCACCATAGGCTTGGCCGTGGCGTCGGCCAGCACGCAGACCTCGGAGGGACCGGCAACCATGTCGATTCCCACGTCGCCCGAGACAATCTGCTTGGCGGCGGCAACAAAGGCGTTGCCCGGACCGGTGATCTTGTCGACACGCGGAATGGTCTCGGTGCCGTACGCCAGCGCGGCCACAGCCTGAGCGCCGCCCACCATATAGATCTCGTCCACGCCGCCGAGCTTTGCCGCGGCGAGCGTGTAGGGGCTGATCAGGCCGTCCTTTTGCGGCGGCGTCACCATGACCACACGCTTGACGCCGGCAACCTTGGCGGGAATGGCGTTCATGAGCACCGTGGAGGGATACTGCGCACGACCGCCCGGCACGTAGATGCCGGCAGCGGCAAGCGGGGTCACCTTAACGCCGAGCATCGTGCCGTCCGGGCGCGTGGTAAACCAGCTCTGCTCGACCTCGCGCTGGTGGAACTCGCGAATCTGACGCGCAGCCTTCTCGAGCGCGGCGACAAAAGCGGGATCGAGGCCTTCGAGCGCGGCATCGATCTGCTCTTGCGGCAGACGGAAGCTCTGCAGCTCAACACCATCAAAACGCCGACAGCAATCGCGCACCGCGACATCGCCGTTAGCGCGCACGTTGGCCACGATATCGCGGGCAGCGTCGACGATGTTTTGCGGCAGCACGCCCTTGCGGTTGAGCTGGTTGGTAACGAGGCGCTCACCGGGAGCAAGCTTGATGGTCTTCATATCGGTATCCCCTATCGGTCGAGGTTTTGTTCGAAAAACGAGAGACCGGGCGGCGGCGTCAGTCGGCCCGCCGCCCGGACGTTGGGGCGCCCGTGCGTGCTCGCGCTATTGTGCCGAGCCCGCAACGGGCTCAAAATGCTTGTCCTTCACGGCTGCCGCCAAGCGATCGGCAAGGTTGCGCACGCGCGGATCTAAGCGCGCGGCACCCGGGTTGACAAAGAAGCGGGCCGTGCAGTCCATGATGCGACCGGTGATGACCAAGTCGTTGTCGCGCAGCGTGGCACCCGTGGCAGTAATATCCACGATGCGATCAGTCATGCCGACGATGGGGCCCAGCTCGATGTTGCCGTGCAGCGAGACGATATCGGCGTTCACGCCGCGCTCGGCATACCAGGCGCTCGCGATGCACGGATACTTGGTGGCCACGCGAAGCGACCCACGGCGGGCATAGTTGCGCTCGGCCTGGCCGGCGCGCCACGCGGGCTCCGCCTCGATAAACGTGCACAGGCCGTAGCCCAGGTCGACCAGCTGCAGCAAGTTAAGGTCTGCCTCGATAAGCGAGTCCCAACCGCATATGCCGCAGTCGGCACCGCCACAGCCCACAAAAGCGGGCGCGTCGCTGGGACGCACGATGACAAACTCGATATCGCCGACCGCACCCTCACCGGCACGCGTGTCGCGACCGCGCACGATCAGGTGACGGCCGGGGTCGCGTAACTCAGAGACGTCCAAGCCCGCTGCCTCGAGCACGTCGAGTGTGTCGGCCTTAAGCGAGCCCTTGGGCACGGCAATGCGCAGCGGACCCTCGGCGCCACGGCCCACGGCGTGATCGCCGTCGGAAGCGGCGTCCTCGGCCGAGGTGCGCGCGGCCTCCAGACGCTCGAGCGAAAAGGCGAAGCCCGCCGCCGGCACCTCGATGCCGTCGCCAAATGCACCGGTAAAGATGGAATCGTATCGTCCGCCCGAACCGACCGGATCGGGCAGGCCGCCGGCATAGGCCTTAAAGACCAGGCCCGTGTAGTAATCGAACGAGTTCATGATGGAGAAGTCGAACGACAGCACCTGGGCGTCCTCGGGGGCCAGACCCTCGACTAGGGCGCGCAGTTCGCGCGTCAGCGGCGCGGCGATGCCGGCGGCCTCCAACAGCGCGTCCACGCGGTCGAGCACTTCGGGGCCACCGTGTAGGCGCGGCAGCTCGCTAATGGCGGCCTTGACGGCATCGGGCCCGACACTTGCCGCCACACGGACATCGAGGCCCACAAAGTCGTTGGCGTGCACGCAACGCAATGCCTCGGCAGCCAGTTCGCGATCCTCGCAGGCCGCAAGCAGCTCCTTAAACGGACGCACACTGCCCGCGATAATGCGCGCATCGGGAAGCGCCAACTTGCGCACGGCCTCGGCCACCAGCGAGACGATCTCGACATCGCCCGCGGTATCGCCCACACCGATGAGCTCAAAGCCCAGTTGCGTAAACTGACGCGAGCCGCCGGCATTGCGCTGGCACTCGCGGACCACCGGCGCCTCGTAGCGCAGGCGCAGCGGCAGATCGGCCGCGCGCATGCGAGTCGAAACCAGGCGAACGATCGGCAGCGTGTTGTCGGGACGGACCACCAGCAGGCGACCGTCGTCATCAAAGAGCTTAAACGGGGTGTCCGCAATGCGGCCGCCCTCCTCGAGAGAGCCCTTGTCCTCGAGCAGCGGCGTCTCGACCGGAAGGTAATGATGCTCCCTGAAGCAGCCCTTCACCGTACATGCGATCTCTTCGCGCGCCTGAGCCTCCTCGGGCAATATGTCCCGGAATCCCCACGGTGTGGCCGTCATCTGGTGAGCCTCCTCATGCTGTGCTTCGCATAGAACAGAAGACCGGCATAGCTCCGCCGGTCTTCTGGGTACTTTAGCATACTAGAGTGTTTGCGGGGGAAATCCGTCGCAGCCGCTCACACCGTATTCATTTGGAAACATGGGGCAGATTGCCGCAGCCCAACCCCACCTAGGCGCCAATCGCACGACGATACTCTGCCATTACCTGCGCATCGGCAGCTGCGGGGTCGGCAAAATAGCGCCCGTCATAGGTCTCGGCCGAAACAACTCCGCGATAGCCGCGCGCCACCAGCCTATCCAGGTCAGCCCGCATATCGCGGTCGCCGTCACCCCAGGCAAGATGCGTCGTGCCATCTGCCGCAACATCGACAAAATGCACGTGGGCGACATCATCGCCAAGCAGATCGAAGTAATCGTCGATGGTATCCCCCGCCACCGCCATGGCGCCCATATCCAGACACGCCTTAAGCGCCGGATGATCAACTGCCTCGATCATGCGCTTCGTATCGGCCGCCGAGTTCACGATCATCGACTCAACCGGCTGTAGGGCTTCGAGCACCAGTCGCACGCCGCGTTCTCCCGCATGCTCGGCAATCGCACGCAGCATCGAGGCGCTGCGACCCCACGCGTCCTCGATCGGCTCGTTCAAAAATGCCCAGCCGCTCGAGACCATGACCTGCTCGGCTCCAAGTTCCGCCGCGATATCCACAACGTTCTTAAAGTACGCGAGCGTGCGGGCACGCGCCTCATTCCCGCGCGCCGCGATATTCCACGGCTTGGGGTTGTTCTGTTCGGGACAAAGTCCCACAATCCGAACTCCATACCGCTGTGACAGCTCCCGCACCTGCTCGAGCGAATCGTATCCATGGCAATCGACATACAGATGCATCGCCCCGGTCCAAAGCTCGCAACACGTGTAGCCCGAGGCCGCTGCCGAGGAAAAGAACTCCTCAAGGTCAAAATAGCGATGGCTGATATTCATGACGGCAAGCTGTGGATACTCCATCTTGTCCACCTTTCGGCAAAAGGGCGCCGCAGCACAGTGTGCGCGACGCCCCCTCTTACATTGTTTTAATTATGACGGATGCCCTACTGAACACCAAGCACTCCAAAGAACGCGCCGGCGATACTCACGAGTAGGATCACGAGCATGATGAGCAGCGGATTCATCTTCTTCTTGAGCATGAGATAGACGATTCCAAACAGCCCCATCGTGACAAAGCCCGGGAAGATTCCGTTGAGCAGCTCGGCGAGCGTCTGAGCGCCATCGCCCGCGCCGACCATGAGCGGAATGTCCACGGTGACCATCTCCATGGTCATAGCACCGATCACCATGGCGCCCATGATAGAGGCCATCTTGACGATCGTGTCCATAATGCCCGATTCCTGGACCTTGCTGATCATGTCCGAGCCAAAGCGATATCCCACAAACGTCAGCAGGTAACGGATAATGTAGTGAGGGACGTTGAACACGAGCAGGAACAAAATCGGGCCAAGAATAGAGCCCTGCAGCGCCAGCGACGTGCCGACACCCGTTGCCAAAATTCGCAGCGTGCCCCAGTAGAAGGCATCGCCCACGCCGGACAGCGGTCCCATCAAAGCAAGCTTGACATTAGAGATCGCGCTCGTGTCAAAGCTATCGTCAGTAGCGTTGACCTCTTCCATTGCGGCAGCAATGGACATGGGGAGCGTCGAGATGTACGGTGTGACGTTATAGAGCTCCATATGGCGCTTGAGGGCGGCCTTAAAGTCCGCATCCTGCGGATACAGCTTGCGAAGGATCGGCATAAGGGCCCACATAAAGCCGATATGGCCCATACGCTCGTAGTTCCAGGAATGCTCATAGGGAATCGAGCGCCAGAACAGCTTCTTAAGGTCTGCGCGGGAAATCAGCCCGTCATAAGAAGACTCAAACTTAAAACTCATCGAACCCACTCCCAATCGCAGGATCCTCGGTTGCCACTGCGGGCTGCTCCGCCTTTTTCTTGTCACCCAAAACCGTCATCGCGACGACGATGATCGCGGCAAAGATCGCCACGCCCGTCGTGCTAATGCCAAAGTAGGCGACGAGGAAGAAGCCAGCGAAGAAGAACGGAGCCACCGTTTTGTTCATAATCATCTGCGCCAGCATCGCAAAGCCGAGTGCGGGCAAGAAGGCGGCGGCGACATCCATGCCGGTCTGAACGAAATCGGGGATGATGTTGAGCAGGCTGGCGACGGCATCGGCGCCAAAGAAGAATGCCAGGGGAATAATCAGCAGGCCGCACCAGCTCTGCGCATAACCCGCGATAAGCATGTTGCGCGTGATGGCCTTGGTGTCTCCGTCCTCGACGTTTTTGTCGATACGGTGCACCAGCAGCAGCATCACCGGCTGGCCCAGGGCGGTATCGAGCGCCAGGACGATCGTTGCGATGGGAATGCCCAGGGTCAGGGCCGCCGAAGCGTCCGCACCGGCCTGCATGGCAAGCGATACGCCCAGGATAGTGCCGGAAATCGTATCGGGCGGGTTATACGCACCGACCGAGATGGCGCCGACCATGGCAAGCTCCATCGTGGCGCCCATGATGGTGCCGGTCACCACATCGCCCATGACAAGGCCGACCAACGGTCCGAGCACAATGGGGCGCTGAAGGTAACTCGTACCGGTCAGCCACTCGGAATAACCCAAAAGGGCGATCAGGAAAATCAGGATTGTCTTGATAACCATGACGGCCCCTAACCGATGACCTTCGCGGCGTCAGTCTTCGCATCTGCCGGAATCATCTGAATGAACAGCTCGTAGCCCTCGCCGAGCAGCTCTTTGACGTATGCCTCGTTTTCGGGCGTGAGAAATACGCTGGTCGAGACCTGGCGGGCATCCTCGCTAAAGGCAACATTGCCGAGGTTGATCTTCTTGACGCCCATCGCCTTGGCGACGGCACCGGCCTGCTGGATCGTCTCGCAAACCACGAAGAGCTTGTACTTGTCGGTCACACCGCTCTGAAGCGCCTTGACGGCATCCTCGGTGTTTTTGACGACGACCTTGCATCCCTCAGGCTTTGCAAGGGAAAGGGCCTGCAGGCGAAGCTTGTCATTGAGGACCGTGTCGCTCACCAACAGGATGCAGTCGGCACCCAGAGCCGAGGTCCAGCTAACGGCAACCTGGCCGTGAAGCAGTCGATAGTCCACGCGAATCATCTGAATCATGATGTGCTCCTAACGATTAAAACTCATCGAGTTCGGCCTGCCCCAGCAGGTCGTTGACGTACTTGACCTTGGTGTCGTCCGCCTCGACGATCTGGCGAATGGCCTCATCGATCGGGGTGGAGTCGGGCACGAACAGCAGCTGAATAAGGAGTGGCAGGTTCATATTGGTCACCAGGTGCGTGTTGGGGCGCGTCTGGACGATCTTGGTGAACTCGTTGTTGACGCTGCCGCCAAAGAGGTCGGTGCAAACGACGACCTCATCGTCCGCGGCAAAGCCGTCCAGAATCGCTGCAGCCTCCTTGACCAGGTCCTCGTTTCCGTCGACATACATAGACAGCGCATGGACGTTTTCGCGCTCGCCGGAGAGCAGACCGATGCTCTCGACGATTCCAGACGCGAAATGAGCATGGGACGCCACGATAAACTGCCTCATTCGATTCCCCTTTCTTGCGAATTTCGGCATAAAAATGCCCGGACGCATGCGCCCGGGCAGGGTGCTTCTTGATCAGTAGCTTATTTATCACCGATTAGTAGTCGAACTGGTGATAGTAGCGGCGATAGTTGAGGTTGTGCTTGGTGACCGTCTCGTAGTAAGCGGCAAGGCGATCGGTGATCAGCGAGGAGAGGATCCACGGAGACACGATGACGCGGAACTCGTCGTCAAGGCCCGGGATCGCGAACTCGGCGGTGTCGATGATGTTGATGTCGGTGTCGCCGGTCACGCCGCGGGTCAGGAAGGCGCGGACGCGCTCGTCGAGCTTGCGGTTCTCGTCCTCGCCCATGAACAGGAAGACGGGGACGCCCGGCTCCACGAGCTCGAGGGTGCCGTGGAAGAAGTCGGCCGAGGTGATGTAGCGGGTGCGCTTCCACTGCATCTCCTCCAGGATGCACATCGAGAACAGGATGGTCTCGCCCCACAGGGCGCCGGAGCCGATGAACATGGTGTAGGGGGCCAGGGCGTACTTCTTGGCGAGCTCCTCGGCGCGCGGCTCGAAGCTCTTGCGGATGTCGACCAGGTGGGTCCAAACATCCTTGGTCTGCTCGATGAACTTATCGAACTGCGGGAAGCAGCCGCGGCGATTGAGCAGGCGCAGGCCGAAGCAGTCGGCGAGGTAGTAGCCCATCTCGCAGCCACCGTTACCATGATCGGACGCCATCTTGACGCAATTCTCGGCGCCGACAGCCTGGCCGATGAGACCCTCGGGCTTGGTCATGGCGTAGACGCGAATGCCCTTTTCCTTCATCTTCTTGACGGCCTCGAGGACCTCGGGGGTGGTGCCGGACTCGGAGGCGGTGAGAACGACGGACTTCTCGGTCATGCGCTTGTGGCCGGAGACGTTCCACTCGGCGGCGTGGATCAGGTAGACCTCGAGGTCGCGGTCGCCGAACTTGTTCATGAGGTACTCGAGCTGCATGAGCTCGTCCCAGGTGCCTCCGACGCCCATCAGGAACACGGCGTCGTAGCCCTCGTCGGCGACCTTGTCGGCGAGCGCGGTCATCTTCTTGCCGGCCTCGTAGACGTTCTTGCCGTCCTCGACGTAGCCCTCCTGGCTAAAGTGCATGATCTCGATCTTCTCGGTTTCCTTCATGGCTTTTCCTTTCTGTCCTGCACGCGAATCTATACATCGCGTTTCTTTTCGATACCAATTATAGACATACACCTAACGTGTTTTTAATACCACTTTTCAATCTGCTCCAATCCTCGGTGAACGGTCGAAATTCTCTGGTGAGTGGTATTAAATTAGAATTTGATGTATAGCTAACGCCCCTGGCGTCTCCCTTGCGTGACAAAGAACAGCGTTCCTACCAGCGCAATAATGGTCGATGCCCCAAACAATACCGTCTGGACGCCCAAAGCCTCCGCCAAAAACGGAGCCGCCAGCAACGGCACCACGCCGGCGCTCATCAGGCCAAAACGCACAAAGCCGGTAATGCGCCCCAGGTATTTGATGTCGGCGCGCTCCTGAATCAAGATCATCTGTAGCGGTTCCAGGAATCCCCAGGCCATACCGTTAATCGCCTGACCGATAATCGCGACCCCCAGCATATCGGTGCCCACGTACACCATGGACCCAATGCCCACGGCCATGAGCGCGCCGAGCAGCAATCGCAGGTTGACATGGCGAGCAGAAAGCTTGGTCAGGATGAACGCACCCACCGAGGAAGTAAGGCCCACGACCGAGGACAGCCAGCCCAGCCAGACGATATCCACGTTGAGCACATCACGGTAGAACAACGACTCCAGCGAATCGAACGCGCCGAACGCAAAGAAACCCAAAAAGCCCGAGATAAAGATGAGGCGCAGGTCGTGGTCGCGAAACGTAAGTCGCGCACCCTCGGCCATGCCGCCCAGAATACCGCCCTTCGGCTTCTCCCCTTTTGCGGGAACAACGCACTCGTGACAGCCCAAGGAGAGCACAGCCGCCACACCCATCATGCCCGCCATGAGCAGATAGACCGATTGCGTGGCAAAACAACTCACGATGGCACCACCGAGCAGCGGGCCAGCGGTATAGGCGATATTGCTGTAGAACACCATGAGACCGTTCACGCGGGTGCGGCCCTCGGTGGTCGACTCCAGGTATCCCGGAAACGCATGCGTGCAGGTGTTGATAAAGCCGCCCGCAAGTCCCAAGACGCACGCGGCAAACACAAGCCCGGGGACAGACAACGGCGCCAACCCCACGCCAAGCGATAGCACCGCCGTAATCACGCACGTCACAAACGACGTCCGGCGCGGTCCAAAGCGGTCGATGACCGAGCCCGATACCATATTGCCCACCGACGTCATAAGATTGCGCACGAGCGTAATGGCGGCAACCAAAAAGGCCGTGCCGGCCAGATCATACGTGGCCGCACCGATAAGCCCCAAAAAGTAGACCGCGTTGTTGGCGCACCACTGCAGGGACTCAATAAGAATCAGCCTGACCTCTGCCGGCGTCAGGCGCATTGCTTCGCGATCCTTCGCGAACATACGAACTCCTTCTATACAAAAAGGGGATGGAGGGCATAGGCCTGCTCCATCCCCTTTCCAGGTTGCAACGAAAATCTATACAGCCGGGCCCTTACGCCAGCACGCCGAAGAACGCGCCGACGATGCCCACGACCATGGTGGCCACGATCAGCACCATGGGGTTGATCTTCTTGGACAGCAGCCAGTAGTACAGCCAGAAGGCGAGCATGCCGAGCATGCCGGGCATGATGCCGTCCAGGATGTCCTGGAGGGTCTGGGCGTCCTCGCCCGAGCCGATGGCCACCGGGATGCTGGCCCAGAACATGTCCTTGCACATGGCGCCCACGACCATGACGCCCACGATTCCGACGCAGGTCATGATCTTCTGCATGAGGCCGGTCCTCTGGGCCTCGTCCAGGAAGCCCACGCCCAGCTCGTAGCCCTTGACGGCGCCCCAGACGCGCAGCGCGAAGCCGGGGACGTTGTAGATCAGCAGGAAGGCGATGGGGCCGAAGGGGTTGCCGGCCTGGCACAGGCTGATGCCCACCGCGGCGGCGACCACGCGCAGCGTCGACAGGAAGATGGAGTCGCCGATGCCGGACAGCGGGCCCATGAGGGCGGCCTTGACGTCGTTGACGCTCTCGGGCTCGATCTCGCCGCGGGCGACCTTCTCCTCCATGGCCATCGCGATGCCGCCGACGAACGGGGCGAACTGGACGGTGATGTTGAAGAACGCGCAGTGGCGGTGCAGGGCCTCGGCGTAGTCGTCGGGGCGGCCGGCGTAGATCTTCTTGAGCATGTTGGCGACCATCAGGCAGAAGGCGATGTTCATCTGCTTGTAGTAGGTCCAGGAGAACTCCATGCCCAGGGCGCCGGTGTTGAGGGCGCTCCTGACGAGGTCGGAGCGCGTGATCTTGTTCTCGGGACTAGAAGTCATCGTCCTCATCCCCTTCCGCGGAGAGCTGGGGCTGGGCTCCGCCCAGGCCGAGCAGGTCGAACTTGTCGATGCCGATGATGATGGCGATCAGGGCGACGCCCAGGACGGGCACGTTGGCGTAGGAGCACAGCAGGAAGCCCAGGAAGTAGAAGGGCACGAGCTGCTTGGTGAGCACCAGGCGGCCGAGCATGGCGAAGCCCATGGCCGGCAGGATGTTGGCGGCAACGCCGCAACCATCGATCACAAAGGACGGGATAAAGTCGAGCAGGCCCTGGATGGCGTCGGAGCCCAGGTAGAACGCGCCGGCACAGAGCAGGAAGTACTCGATGCAGCCCCAAATTCCAATTCCCCAATGAACGGCATAGATGCCTTTGAGGTTTCCCTTGAGGGCAAACTTGTCTGCCATGTCGACAAACACGGGGAACAAGGCGTTGGTAATATTACCAATCGTCAGCGAAAGAACGGCGATGGGCATGGCAAGCGCGATAGCCGTCTCGGTACCCTGACCGAGCTGAATGGCAAACGCACAGGCGAGCACGCCACCGACGGTTTCGTTGGGCGGCACGTAAGCGCCGATGGAGATCGAGCCCATAAACAGCAGCTCAAGGCTTGCGCCTACGGCAAGACCGGTCTGCAGGTCCCCCAGGACCAGGCCCACGAGCGGGCACAGGACGATGGGGCGGAACGCATAGAGCGAACCGAGCTGGTAGTCGAGACATCCAAACGCTCCGACTAAGCCGACGAGGATTGCTTGGGTAAGCATAGTTCCTCCCAATTAGGAATCTCGAACCGTCGCCACTCCCGTCGCGCGCGTTGTTGATATCAATTCCGGGAGTTCGATTACACGGCTCGAAGCGTACCTGGTGTGCTGCTAACACCCATGCCAGGTACAAATGATTTGATACCAATTATAGGTATGCAGGTTCTTACTATTTAATACCACTCGCTCAGCGGGGTGTTTTTTACCGTAAACGGCAGACGTATCCCATCAAGCACGCTCTTTGTTTCGATGGCGGACAAGCGCCACCAGAAAGCCATCGCCAAAGGCATCGGATGCCAAGTTGGCTACAATCACCAAAACGATAATCGCCGCGCCCAAAAACTCATTCCAGTGAAAGACCTCGCCAAAGAGGAGCGCCGACCAGCAGGGAGCGAGCACGACCTCGCTCATGCAGACCAAGTTGGCCGCAAACGCGTTGGTGCGCGCAATCCCCTTGGCATACAGCACGCTCGCAAGACCGCTGCAAAAAAGGCCATGCACCAGCATGAGCCCCCACTCAAATGGTCTCACGGAGTCTAGGGCACCAGCAAAATAGACGATCGGCAGCATCGAGATACCGCAGGAGATGAGCGAGGACACCATGGGTGAGGCGTCGGGGCGAGAGTTCAAAAAGAAGCACAGCCCAAAGGCAGCGCCCGAAATGATGGCAAGCAGGTTGCCGAGCATGCCCTCGGGACTCAAATCACCTAAAAAGAAAAGTCCCATACCCGTAAAAGCAACCACCACGGAGGCAATCTTCGCAGGCGAAGGCAACGTGTGAGTTGCGAGCGATTGATACACGATAACGAAAATCATCGAGGTGTACTGCAAAACGATTGCGTTGCCGACCGTCGTGAGCTGGTTGGCAAAGTTAAACGTGGTGCCCGTCACGAAGTTGCAGACGGCCACAAGGGCAATAAGACGGCTGACGCGGAGGACAGGCCTGCCGACGAGCAGGATAAAGAGTGCCATAAATATTGCCGTGACGGCACCGATCAAAAGAGCTGACTGCGAATTGGCGTGAACGAGGATGCCGATAAAGCTCCACAAGAGCGCCGTGCCAAATAGATACATCGCCCCGCTCACGCCATTGTCGGGTGGATTGTCAGATCGAATCACGAAGCACCTCCAGCTAGCTTTCGGTAATAAAAAACGGCGACCGCAATGGGTCGCCGTTTCCCTTGGGGGCAGATAATAGGCCGGGCCCTTACGCCAGCACGCCGAAGAACGCGCCGACGATGCCCACGACCATGGTGGCCACGATCAGCACCATGGGGTTGATCTTCTTGGACAGCAGCCAGTAGTACAGCCAGAAGGCGAGCATGCCGAGCATGCCGGGCATGATGCCGTCCAGGATGTCCTGGAGGGTCTGGGCGTCCTCGCCCGAGCCGATGGCCACCGGGATGCTGGCCCAGAACATGTCCTTGCACATGGCGCCCACGACCATGACGCCCACGATTCCGACGCAGGTCATGATCTTCTGCATGAGGCCGGTCCTCTGGGCCTCGTCCAGGAAGCCCACGCCCAGCTCGTAGCCCTTGACGGCGCCCCAGACGCGCAGCGCGAAGCCGGGGACGTTGTAGATCAGCAGGAAGGCGATGGGGCCGAAGGGGTTGCCGGCCTGGCACAGGCTGATGCCCACCGCGGCGGCGACCACGCGCAGCGTCGACAGGAAGATGGAGTCGCCGATGCCGGACAGCGGGCCCATGAGGGCGGCCTTGACGTCGTTGACGCTCTCGGGCTCGATCTCGCCGCGGGCGACCTTCTCCTCCATGGCCATCGCGATGCCGCCGACGAACGGGGCGAACTGGACGGTGATGTTGAAGAACGCGCAGTGGCGGTGCAGGGCCTCGGCGTAGTCGTCGGGGCGGCCGGCGTAGATCTTCTTGAGCATGTTGGCGACCATCAGGCAGAAGGCGATGTTCATCTGCTTGTAGTAGGTCCAGGAGAACTCCATGCCCAGGGCGCCGGTGTTGAGGGCGCTCCTGACGAGGTCGGAGCGCGTGATCTTGTTCTCGGGACTAGAAGTCATCGTCCTCATCCCCTTCCGCGGAGAGCTGGGGCTGGGCTCCGCCCAGGCCGAGCAGGTCGAACTTGTCGATGCCGATGATGATGGCGATCAGGGCGACGCCCAGGACGGGCACGTTGGCGTAGGAGCACAGCAGGAAGCCCAGGAAGTAGAAGGGCACGAGCTGCTTGGTGAGCACCAGGCGGCCGAGCATGGCGAAGCCCATGGCCGGCAGGATGTTGGCGGCAACGCCAAAGCCAGCAAGGACAAAGGGCGGGATGAAGTCGAGCATGCCCTGGATGGCGTCAGCACCCAGATAGAACGACAGCGAGCACAGCAGGAACGCCATGATGACACCGGTGGAACCGATCAGGAAGTGCATCGCATAGACACCCTTAAGGTTGCCCTGGCCGGAGAAGACATCAGCGCGGTCAACCAGGATCGGCAGGGCGGCGTTGAGGATGTTCTTGATGGCAAGGCACAGCGTGGCGATGGGCATAGCGAGCGCGATGGCCGCCTCGGTGCTCTGGCCCAGCTGGATAGCGAAGGCGCAGGCGAGCACGCCGCCGATCGTCTCATCAGGCGGCACGTAGGCGCCGATGGAGATCGAGCCCATGAACAGCAGCTCCAGGCTCGCACCGATCGCGAGGCCGGACTGCAGGTCCCCCAGCACCAGACCCACGAGCGGGCACAGGACGATGGGGCGGAACGCATAGAGCGTACCGAGCTGGTAGTCGAACTTACCAAATGCGGCGATAAGTCCGATGAGGATTGCTTGGGTAAGCATACATCCCCCTTTCCATATAGGACACTACGAAGAACCCGCAGGCTCTTCGAAATTGAACGCCTAGAGCACGCTGGCGCAGTCAACCTTGGGGTCATCGGCCAGAGGTCGAATCTCGACCTCAACGCCACGATCCAGCATCTCGCGCACATCGGCTTCCTCGGCCGCGGTCAGGAAGATCTGACGAGAGACCTGACGAGCATCGGGGCGCTTCTCGTCCTTGGGCTTGGTGTTGCCCAGGTTGACCGACTTGATCTGCGGGCAGCCCTCAACAAGCTGCTTTGCCTCAGCGATAGTGGCGACACAGATAATCATCTTGTACTTGTCGGTCACGCCCGAGTTGATAGCTTCGATGGCATGCTCCATATCTTTGATGACGAGCTTGCAGCCGGCAGGCTTGCCCATCTTGAGCGTCGTCTTCCACACCGGGTCGTTGGCGACCTTATCGCCCACGCAGAAAATGCAGTTGGAGCCGAGGCCCTGAACCCAGGAAACTGCGACCTGGCCATGAAGCAGGCGATGGTCAACGCGAAGTAGCTGAATCATAATGTGACCCCCCAAAGGTCTTGTGCCGTCTTACGGCATGTCAATAGGTGCTGCGGATTAGAACTCTTCTTCCTCGTCGTCATCGACCAAAAGGTCGTTGACAAACTTCACGCGCGTATCGTCCGCAGCGACGATGGCGCGAATCGTCTCCTCAACCGGCGCCGACTCGTCAGAGAACAGCAGCTGGATGAGCAGAGGAAGGTTCATGTTGGTAACGAGATACGTGCGGGGACGCGTCTGGACAATCTTGGTGAACTCGTTATTGACGCTGCCGCCAAAGAGATCGGTGCAGACAACGACATCATCGTCGGCAGACATGCCCGCCAGCAGTTTTTGGGCCTCCTCGGCCACGTCCATGCGGTCATCGACGAACATCGAAAGATCGTGGACGTTGTCGCGCGCGCCCGAGAGCAGCTCGACGCTCTCCTTGATGCCGGTAGCGAAGTGCGCATGGCTGGCGATGATGTACTGTCTCATTCTGTGTTCCTCTCAATAGCCCGGCACGTTCCCGCACCCGTTTTCTTTAGTAGTCGAACTGGTGATAGTAGCGACGATACTTGAGGTTGTGCTTGGTGACCGTCTCGTAGTAGCGAGCCAGGCGGTCGGTCACGAGCACCGTCAGAATCCACGGGGAGACGATGACGCGGAACTCGTCGTCAAGGCCCGGGATCGCGAACTCGGCGGTGTCGATGATGTTGATGTCGGTGTCGCCGGTCACGCCGCGGGTCAGGAAGGCGCGGACGCGCTCGTCGAGCTTGCGGTTCTCGTCCTCGCCCATGAACAGGAAGACGGGGACGCCCGGCTCCACGAGCTCGAGGGTGCCGTGGAAGAAGTCGGCCGAGGTGATGTAGCGGGTGCGCTTCCACTGCATCTCCTCCAGGATGCACATCGAGAACAGGATGGTCTCGCCCCACAGGGCGCCGGAGCCGATGAACATGGTGTAGGGGGCCAGGGCGTACTTCTTGGCGAGCTCCTCGGCGCGCGGCTCGAAGCGCTTGCGGATATCGAGCATGTCCTTCCAGATGTCCTTGGTCTGCTCGATAAACAGGTCGAACTTGGGGAAGCAGCCGCGGCGGTTGAGCAGGCGCAGGCCGAAGCAGTCGGCGAGGTAGTAGCCCTTCTCGCAGCCGCCCGAACCATGGTCAGAAGCCATGGCGACGCAGTTCTCGGCACCCACAGCCTGGCCGATGAGACCCTCGGGCTTGGTCATGGCGTAGACGCGCACGCCCATGTCCTTCATCTTCTTGACGGCCTCGAGGACCTCGGGGGTGGTGCCGGACTCGGAGGCGGTGAGAACGACGGACTTCTCGGTCATGCGCTTGTGGCCGGAGACGTTCCACTCGGCGGCGTGGATCAGGTAGACCTCGAGGTCGCGGTCGCCGAACTTGTTCATGAGGTACTCGAGCTGCATGAGCTCGTCCCAGGTGCCTCCGACGCCCATCAGGAACACGGCGTCGTAGCCCTCGTCGGCGACCTTGTCGGCGAGCGCAGTCATCTTCTTGCCGGTCTCGTAGAGCGCCTTGCCGTCCTCGAGGTAGCCCTCCTGGTCGAAATGCATGATCTCGATCTTCTCGGTTTCCTTCATTTGTCTCTCCTTTCTGGGGTTGTTTCCACATCCCCCATGCCAACGGGCATCAAAACCCGCTTACATTCCGTAACACTCAGCCGCTTTGGCCTTAAGCGCATTGACTGACTCTTCGTAGCCCTCTGCCTTGACCTCCATCTGTTTGGAGACGGCATCGAGATACGGGTGCACGTCCCATGACTTCAGACGCTCGGCGATTATGGCCGCAATCGTCTGGAAGAACACAAGATTGGGAATTGCGCTGAGCAGCGGAGCCACCTGAGGCACCGCAACCTCGTGAGCCCTACCCCTGGGATGGGCCGTGAGCAGCACCGTTTTTGCCGTAACGTTCGATAGCGCATCGGCGATATTCGCAAGACGCTCCGACCCCTGCGGATCGTCGACAATAAACACCAGATAGCCCGGAACGATCTGCATCTCGGGACCGTGGACGAACTCCTCGCCCTCGTGATGCATGGCAGGAATCTTGATGGTCTCGCTCAGCTTGAGCGCTGCCTCCTCGGCAACACCGTAGTTGGGGCCGTTGCCGACGACCATGGCGGGCATGTGCCCAGAAAGCTCGAGCATGTGGTCTTGGACATATGCCTCGGCGGTCTTGCACATCACGGCATTGGCCTGGATAGCCTCGCGCAGGTCGTCAAGACGCTGGGCAACGCCCTTGGCGTCAATCGTTCCGCGCGCCTGACCGCCGTAAATACCAAAGAGCATCAGGTACTCAACGAGAACCTCGACGCCCAGAGTCACAAAGTCCACCGACTCGACGCCCACACCGTAGTCAAGAACGATGCCAGCGTGCTCCTTGATGGGTGCCTCGACGTTTGCCGTGAGCGCAACTGCAGCCATATCGTGCGCGCGCATGTAATCAAGAGCCGCGATCGTATTGGTCGAATAGCCGCTCTGCGAAACGGCAATGTTGAGCGCATGCTGCGGATAGGTGTGTTCAAAATCGACGAAGGCCTCGGGCGTCACAACGGACACCTGCATTTGCAGGGCATCTTGCAGGTAATCGCGAGCGCAATCGGCGGCATGGCGCGACGAACCCGAAGCAACGATGCGCAGCGCGTCAAAAGAACCGGACTGGAAAATATCAACGAGCTGCGCTACCAGCTCAGACGAACGCTCGAGGTTCTCTCCCATACGCACATGGGCAAGCTGAACGTAATCGAGCATCTTCATCGTCTCACCTCGTGACAAATCATTAGTATTTGATACCAATCACAGCTATAGGTTACGGCTTTTTGATACCTCTTTGTCGATTAATTTATCCCCATCGGCGAACGGTCGATTTTGAGCCATGTAAGGTTGTATATGCAGTCTGCCCAACGAATCAAAATTCCGTCAGCTTTTCAGCCCGTTATGCAAAAAACCAGCTAGTACGTATAGGTATATCCACCCGCATCACCGCGGTTAAACGACTTGACGTACTCGATCGCCTGGCCGCTCGCATCGAAGCTCACGCACTCAAGCGTCAAGGCAAGATCGCCCTGCTCCAGTCCAAGCAGGCCGGCATCTCGCGCGCCCAGTGCTTCGATATCGAGCTTTTCCTGTGCCATGACCGGCTTTCGGCCCAACATCTCATAGGTCTCGTACAAACTGAAGACCGACACGTCAATATCTTCGATTGTGGGAAACAGCAGGCACGGGATGAACGCCATCTCAATCGATACGGGATCGCCGTTGACGCAGTTCAAACGCCGAATCGAATACAGTAAATCGTCCTCGGCAATGCCAAACAGGTTGGCATAATATGGGCCCGCATAACGCTTGGAACGCGCGAGGATGCGGACGGACGGCTCGCCGCCCGAAGCACGAACCGATTCGCGAAAGCCTCCCGTTCGCTCGTAGGCAACGGGCACCTTCTGTGCCACAAACGCGCCCTTTCCGCGGACGCGTCGAATCTGCCCACGCCGAACCAGCTCATCGACAGCGCTTCGGATGGTCAAGCGCGTCGTACCAAATTCCTCGGCGAGGTCTTTTTCGGACGGAATCATGGAACCCGTGGGATATATACCGCGCTCGATACGCTCCTCGATGCGGCGTCGAATGCGCATATAAACCGGGGCGGCATCTACTGTTTCAGCCATTGTTCACCTGCCACGCTCCTCATGCCGTTCTTTTCGCCGTTATCGGCAAAGCGGAACTTTGTGGGCAAAATCACCGATTTGCAATGCTCCACAAAACGCATGTCCTTATCAAATTCTATCGTGCTCTCATAGAACACCGGCGTTCCCTCTTCTTGCTGGAGCAACTCGGCCTCTTCGGCGTTCAAACGCGAGATGGAGATATGCTCACGTCCATGCTCAACGCGCACGCCACCTTCTTTGAGCAAGACATCGTAAAGGCTCTCACACTCAAAATCGTGATCGGGAAGCGAGGGGCACAGGGACAGGTTAACGTGAGCCGTCTCGATTGACGCCGGCTCGCCCTCAATAAGTCGAACACGCTGCATGCGGAGCAAAGGAGCGCCTACAGCAACCCCAAGCTTGTCGGCAAGCGCCTCATCCGCCTCGATGGTCCCAGTGGAAACCAGACGAGAAGAGGGGTGCAGGCCGGCAGTCCGCACGGCATCGGAGAAGTTATACGTTTCCTGGAAGATATTCAGCGGCTTGGGAGGACACACATACGTACCCGATCCGCGACGGCTCTCGAGCGTTCCACACGAGATGAGCCGCGTGATACCGGCACGCAACGCTGTACGCGAAACGCCAATCTCTTCGCACAGCACGCGCTCGGCCGGCAGGCGATCGCCGCCGGCAAGCTGATGGTGCTGGATATACCAAAGAATCCCCTCGACAGCACGATCTTTGGGGGGAATTGCATAAGATTCGCCTGCCATTGCACAGACTCCTCGTTCAGAAACGTATGTCGCCAAAATTAGGCCAGACCACCCATGGCATCAAATTCGGCCTTGATCTTCTCGGCGACATTCCGATACGACTTATATAGGCTTGAATCGCGTTTGACTTCATCGGTCATAACGGGAATCTCTAGTTTGGAAACCTCGTCTTTTCCCGTCTGAACCGCCACGACAACGCCCATACCAAGACACATATTACGCTTGGCAGCGTTTATTTTCGCCGCCTTGGCAGGATTTGCCAGGATACGCTGGGCAAATTCCTGTTTTGAGGCCACTTCCTCGGCCTCCGGATCGCCCGCCTCGGCCACTTCGCACTGCAACACGTCCGCATAGTCAAAAATCTTAGGCTCTGCACCACGCTGATGCACGGCCCACTTGCGACGCGTGGCATCCTGGTAGATAGCCGGCAAAAACGTAAACCGCGGCGAGTCCAAAATCGTATCCGTGATGGTAAACACATCGGGATCAAAGGCATCCTGCGGGTTTTTCTTCTTGAACAGCCCCATATCAGCCTCCCGTACTAGCATTAAACAACTTAAGCCGAATATAGCACCAATTTCAAGCCGCCGCCTTACTCTATCGGCACGCGGCGTCTATGGCTCGCCCAGCGGAAAAGTTCATGGACGAG
>CABRYP010000030.1 GCA_902475245.1 uncultured Collinsella sp.
GGTGGCAGATGAACACTCTGATGTTCTTCTATACCCTAGCGATACTCGTGATCTGTATTGTGACGGCAGTGCTTTCGCTTGCCGCCTATGCCTCGTCTCGTCGACGCTTCTTTGTCTATGGCAGCGGCGTTTTTATTTGCTATGCCATCGAGATGACCGAGATCTTCTTTTTTTGAATACACGTTGCAAAACCAGAGTTTTCCAGCCAGCGACTATTACTCAATTACCATGCCTGTGTTGCGGACCCTTGTGGCAACCGCTTCACAAGCTTTTATTTGGCTCATCGCCATGGACTTGCTCGACAAACATTCTAAAAAGCAGTTTGTTATTCCCCTCGCAACGTTCTTCCTGAGCGAGCTGCTGATCATTGTCGCTGTCCCCTACGGCCCCATGCATCAATGGCTCTACTACACGATGCGTCAGGTATTCCTTGTATTTGTGGGGCTCTATATCTTTTGGACGGCTCATAAGAGTACAGAGGTCGAGCTTAAGGCGCGCGTCAACAATCAACGAAAGCACCTCATTATCGGCGCCATTCTGGTCGGGTGCATCGTTGCCGAGGATTTCTACAACATCCTTGTTGTTCCCATGAGCCTGGCACCCTCCTGGCTGCAGCTGTACCTGTCCGAGCGCAACTTTAGCGAGAACATCTTTGCGTGCTACTTTGCAATTCTGCTGATTATCTATGCCTATCACGTACTTTCGATTCGCATGCAGGAGGCACCCGAGGAAAAGAACGTCAGCGATCTTGATCGACACATCGAAGAGCAGATGCCCTTCTATCGCAACGCCTACAAGCTCTCCAACCGCGAGACCGAAGTCATGCGTTTGGTTGTGCTGGGCAAATCGAACCAAGAGATCGCTGACGAGCTATTCCTTGCCGTGGGCACCGTCAAGACCCACATCCACAACATCCTGGTCAAAACCGAGCAGCAAAACCGCACGACGCTGATCCTCCACTTCTGGAAGCGATAAGGTTACGCGGTTTTACCAAACCGCGTAACGACTCGACGCTGCAAGCGCCCCTAGGCGGCAATCTGACGTTTAATCGTCGGTCGCGTACCGAAGTACGCTTCCCTCCTCTTTCACGTCACCTTGCTCGCCTAGGGGCGCTTTCGCTGACTTATGCTCAACCTGCGATTGTTTTGCTTTAGGTCGCCTATTCGCTGTAGCGGGTGGCGATGGCAGCTTGCACCATGCCAGCGCTCATGAGGTAGGTCACCAGGAAGTAGCCACCGTATGCTGCCAGGAAGATTGCACAGGTGAGGCCCACGGTGCCGCCGATGCTCATATTTCCGAAAATGCTCACCAGCTCGATGATCACCTTAAGTGCCACAAAGGAGTGTGCCAGGCCCACTGCCAGCGGGAACAGGAAGAATACCGCTTGCTGCGCCATCACCGAATGGCGAATCTGGCGGTCGTCACAGCCGATCTGTGCCAGCACACGATAGCTGCGGCTGCCGTCGGCCACGTTGGAAAGTTGCTGGATCGATAGAATCGCCGCGCATGCAACAACCAATACAAAGCCAATGTAGATGGCCAGATAGCTAATCATGCCGTTCATCTGCGCCGCCTGCGTATACATCTCGGAACGCGTGATGAAGACTCCCCATGACCCCGGCTCCTTGCCGTCAACGAGCAGATTGTCGAGCAAAGTGTATTTAATGCTCTCGTCTGCCTCGGTCGTATCCATCCCCTGTTTGTAGTTAACGAGCAGGCTACTGGAATACGGCTGCAGATTAAGTTGGGACAACAGCTCGTCGGCAACGACGACGGTACCCGGATTACTGCCCATCGCCGAGTTGGCGATGGCAGCCGTATCCTCGTCCGACTTGTCGCCAGCGGGCTTGAGCGTATGCCCGCCCAAGGTAAGGGCATGGCCGCCAGCCATATACTTGGTGTACAGGTCGCCCAGCTCACCGCCCATATCACACGTAAGCAAGTACTGGTCCCGGCCAATGCTCACCGGCTCCTCGCCCATCATCTGGCGCAGTTTGTTGTACTGACTCGCCGGCGTCACAAACAGACCCATCGCATCGGCGTTGCTTCCCTCGAGCGCCTTGGGAAGCTTTTCGCCCATGGCCTTGCACATCTCACCCGCCACCACCGAGGGGCCCGAGCCGCCAAGCGGGTAACTCAGATACGAATCGATCTGCACATGCTCACCGGCAACATCGGCGATACTCACCTTCTTGCCGGTCTCGTCGTTGTTGTCCGCCGACTTGCCCTTAATACCGTCTGCAACGTTATCGGAATTGATACGATCGCCGTGCCATGCAGCGTACAAATCGACCGTTGCATCGGCCAGCACCATGCGATCAGCCTCAGACGGATTGACATACTCCTTGTAGTAATCAAGCGTTTCGGGCGTGTAATAGATGTACGTCTGTGACACGTCAACAGGGTTATAGCGCTCCAGGTTTTCGTTCATCACATTGGCAATCGACATACCGCACGTCACCGAGGTGATGGCCAAAAACAGGAGCATCGCGATGACGCCCATCGAAAAGCACACCGTGTTGACCTTGGCCGCAAGCTGGCGCACGGTAAACATGTTGAGGCCGCGCCAATACACGCCGCGCAGGCTCTGCAGCAGCTTGATGAGCATGCCCGAGAGTCCCCAGAACAGGGCAAAGGTGCCCACGGTAACCATAGCGGTCGTAATGCCAAACTGGTTCATGGCCTCTTGCAGCTTGCTGTCCGTCGCGGTTAGCGGGAACCCATCACGTAGCAGACGGTAATAGGCCACGCCCACAAGCACCACGCCCACGGCAAAGATGGCAATCGCAATCCAGGGGTTGCGCGTCTTGATACTCTCGTTGCGACGCTCGGCACCCATAAGCTCGATGAGTTTGGTACGACGCACGGCGCGAAGGTTCAGCAGTAACGTGAGTACGAACATCACGAGCATGCAGACAAGGGTCAGGTTGAACGCATGCACCGAGAAAAAGAAGTGGAAATTGGCGATCTGTGTCTTAAAAAGCGAGGCCGTAAAGAACGTCATGAGCTGGGAGAGTCCCACACCCAGCACAATGCCGGCGACAAAGGCCACGACCGAGACAATCACCGTCTCGAGCGCCATGATCGTGGCGACGCGTCCGCGCCCCATGCCGAGCACCTGATACAGGCCAAACTCCTTCTTGCGGCGTTTCATGATGAAGTTATTGGCATACACCATCAAAAAGGCCATGACACCGGCCAAAAAGTACGTCAGGTCGCCGAGCATGCTGCCCATAACCTGCGCCAAGCCCTCTTCATCGATTCCGGCGATGTCGACCTGCATCGAGATGGTGTTAAAGGCATAGAAGACCGTGACGCCCAGGGTGAGCGTCAAAAGGTAGACGAGGTAGTCGCGGCCGGCGCGGCGGACGTTGCCCCAAGCGAGTTTACAGAGCATCGGAGCCCTCACCGCCCATCATGGCAACGACCTCCATAATGCGGTCGAAGAACTCTCGGCGGTCGGTGTCGCCGCGGCGCAGCTCGGTGAAGATCTTGCCGTCGCGGATAAACAGCACACGGCTCGTGTAGCTGGCGGCAAAGCTGTCGTGCGTGACCATGAGCACGGTGGCGCGCAGGCGGCGGTTGAGGGCCTCTAGGCTCTCGAGCAACAGGCGGGCGCTTTTGGAGTCGAGGGCGCCGGTAGGCTCGTCGGCCATGATCATGGTGGGGTCGGTGACGAGCGCGCGAGCCGCGGCAACGCGCTGCTGCTGGCCGCCGGACATCTGGTAGGGATACTTGTCGAGCACCTGACTGATGGACAGGCGCGCTGCCACATCCTGCACGCGGGTCGAGATCTCTGCCGAGTTTGTGCGGGCGATGGTGAGCGGCAGGGCGATGTTCTCGCGTGCCGTGAGCGTATCGAGCAGGTTAGAGTCCTGGAAGATAAAGCCGAGCTCCTCGCGGCGGAACTGCGAGAGCTTAGCCTGCTTCATGCGTGTTACGTCCTGCCCGTTGATGCGGATCGTGCCACTTGTGGCGCTATCGATGGTCGACACGCAGTTGAGCAGGGTCGACTTGCCCGAGCCCGAAGCGCCCATGATGCCAACAAATTCGCCGCGGTTGACGGTAAAACTGACGTCGTTGAGCGCGCGGGTCACGTTGCCTAGCGCTCCGTATACCTTTTCGAGATGCGCGACCTCCAGTACCGGGGTCGCCATGTGCGTGGTTTGCATACCGAGTCCTTTCTTGCAATTAGTCTACGGCATCTATAGTCGCAAGAAGACGAGTCGGCTACCATCGATATGGCTTACGCTTGCCTTACCGTTGTGTAAGGCACGGGTAGCTAGCCTGCCACGTCTTGATATTGAGAGAGGACTCCTGTTGAAGACTGTTCATGTTGCCGCTGGGATCATTCGCAAGGAAGGATCCGATGAGCTGCTTGCCGTGCAGCGCGGCTATGGCGACATGCAGGGACTTTGGGAGTTCCCCGGTGGCAAGCTCATGCGCGGCGAGACGCCCGAGGACGCCGTACGCCGCGAGCTCATGGAAGAGCTGCAGGTCAAAGTCACCAACCTGCGTGATTTCTATACCGTTGAGTACGACTACCCCGATTTTCATCTCTCGATGGAGTGCTACTACTGCTCGCTGGCCGATGAATCCGATGAGCCTCAGAAGCACGACCGCCAGCTCGATATCCGCTGGATTCCGCGCACCTCGCTTGCCACGGTGGAATGGATGCCCGCCGACAAAGGGCTTATCGATGCTCTGATTGAGTTGAAGGAAGATCGGCTTGAGGCAAGCAGCACTGCCAACGACGCCGAGGCCACCATGACCGACGAGCCCGCCACCAAACCCAAGCGCAAAGCCAAGCGCCGCAGCAAAAAGCGTCCCAAGCCTGGCCTGCTGGATGGCATCGACACCTCGGACCTTTCCGCCGACGAGCGCGAACTGGTGCGCCGTCGCGCCGCCATCAAAAAGTCCATGAAGGGTAACAAGCGCGCCAACACCAAGCCCGAGCTGCTCGTACGCCAGCGCCTGCGCGCCGCGGGCCTTACGGGATACCGTCTGGAATGGAAGGTGCCCGGAAAGCCCGACATCGCCTTCCCCGGGCGCAAAATCGCCATCTTCGTCAACGGCTGCTTTTGGCACCGCTGCCCCAAGTGCAACCCCAGCCAGCCCAAGCGCAACGTTGAGTTTTGGGAGGCAAAGTTTCGTCGCAACGTCGAGCGCGACCGAGCCGCCATCAACGCACTTACCCAAATGGGCTGGACGCCCATCACCGTCTGGGAATGCGAGCTCAAGAAAGACCGCATCGACGCCACGATGGAAAAGGTCATCGAGCAGGTGCGCGCCGCAGAGCCGCAGCGCTAGGAACGAACCATCCACACGCCCCGCACAGGCGAGCCACATCCGCACCACAAACCTTAGAAAGTCCTTAAGCTCAAAACCTTTCAAGAGTGTTACTCGATACTTCTGACCTGCAGTTTCATCGTAAAACCAAACCAGGTTAAGCCTTTCTTTAGCGCTTCTTTGCAGCAGCCGCGGCATAATACTGCCAGCGCACGGGACCTAGCAGCACACCCCGTGCGCAACCTTTTGGTGGACATCGAGGAGGCCGCATAAGCATGCATTCTTCCAATGCCGTAGCACGGCAGCCATCCCTAAAACATGCAGACCTTTTCTCCTTCCCCCCGACACAGAGAAACGGCCTCCTCGACTCCCCCACCACAAAAGCCAAACGCTCAACCGACCAGAGCCTCAACTTGCGAGCATCGTTCGAAAAGCTCCAAGCCTCCCTAAACAAGTCATTCCCCAACCAAGCCCGGGCATACTAACCCCTCATCAACAAAGCAGCCCTAACGCTCCAATTTTTCCGCCTAACGCCACAAGGGCGACGACCTCGAGTAGGTCAACCTGGGAGGGACGAGGGCTTAGTTCCCCAATCTTTCCGCAGGGGGCAAAAAGCCTCGCCGCACGAAGTGCGCAGCGAGGCTTTTTGCATGCCCGAGGACGATTGGGGAACTAAGCCCTCGTCCCTCCCCGGGATATGTAGCGAGTCGGAGTACCCTTGCTGTTACTCTGCTTTGCCCACAGAGTTGAGGTTGGTCATGCGGATCTTAACCAGCTCGGTAATCTCACGCATGCCCTCCTTGGCCGGCTTCTTGGGGTCGAAGCAGGCGGGGTTCTCGGCCATGTAGGCCATGAAGCCCTTGGTGTAGGCCTGACGCAGCTCAGTGGCGTAGTTGACCTTGCAGATGCCGTTCTTCACGGCCTCGGCGACCTGCTCATCGGGCACACCGGAAGTGCCGTGCAGAACCAGCGGCACGTCGACGGCGTCGCGGATGGCCTTGACCACAGACTGCTCGATGTGAGGATCGCTCGTGTACACGCCGTGGCTGGTGCCAACGCCAATGGCCAGCGAGGTGCAGCCGGTGCGCTCGACGAACTCCTTGGCCTCGGCCGGATCGGTGTAGGGGCTCTCGCCCTCAACCGCGGGACCGTCGTCCTCCTTGCCGCCAACCTTGCCAAGCTCGGCCTCGACGGGCACACCCATGGCGCGGCCAGCGTCGGCGACGGACTTGGTCAGGGCGATGTTGTCCTCGAAGGACTCGTGCGAACCGTCGATCATGACAGAGGTGTAGCCAGTGCGGAAAGCCTGCATGCAGCGGTCATAGCCATCGCCGTGATCGAGGTGCAGAGCGACGGGCACGGAAGCGCGCTCGGCGGCAGCCTTGACCATGCCGTAGAAGTAGTCCAGACCAGCGGTCTTGATGGTGCCCGGGGTGGTCTGCATGATGACGGGGGACTTGGTCTCCTCGGCAGCGGCCAGAACGGCCATAACAAACTCGAGGTTCTCGACGTTGAACGCGCCAACGGCGTAATGGCCGGCCTGAGCGTCCTTGAGCATCTTTTCGGTGGTAACAAGTGCCATGAGCGTTTGCTCCTCTCCCTCGCCCGCATCTGGACATCGGGCGTACGTGTCCGCAAGGCGTTTTACCTTGCGTTTTGCTGCGTCCATTGTATGAAATTCAGCGGCTTTGCATGTGCGAGATATTGAGCCCATGCAGGTCAATACAGTCGTTTTTGAAAAGTAAACGGAAGGAATTGGAGCCGAGTGGGCGTATTCGATATTGAATTTTGGGCGTTCAGCGTCTTTCTTTTATAGAAAAGATAAGTAATCGAAAGGCGTTTTCTTACTCAAAAAGAAAATGAACGAAAATAGGCTCAACACAATTCCTACAAATTTAGCCGAGAATGGAGCAAACATGGCCCACGCAACAACCCGAGCTTTCGCCGATGAGCGTCGTTCCGCCATCATGGAGATGCTCGAGCATAACGCCTCGGTGCAAGTGGCAGAAATCGCCCAGACCTTTGGCGTGTCCTCCGTTACCGCCCGCGCCGACCTGGACGCGCTCGCCGAGTCCGGCAAGTTGCGCCGCACGCATGGTGGCGCTGTGTCTCTCCAGAAGCGACTGGCCGTATCCACCCAGGATCGCCGCATCAACGTCAATGTCGCCGCCAAGCAGGCCATCGCGCAAAGCGCCATCGAGCTCGTCGGCAATGGCGACACGCTGCTCGTCGACTCGGGCACCACGGCGCTCGAGTTCGTCCGGCTCCTCGATCAGCGCGACGGCATCACCGTCATCACGGCCGACATTACCATCGCCGATTATATCGACGAGAGCATGCCCTCGGTCGATGTCGTCATGCTGGGTGGGGCACTGCGCAAAGGTCATCGCTATCTGTACGGTCCACTTACCATGCAGGCGCTCCAAATGGTCCACGCCGACCTTGCCGTCATGTGCCCCGGCGCTTTTGTCCCCCGCTGCGGCTTTACGACCGACTTTCCCCAAATGGCCGAGACCAAAACGGCCATGATCGCCGCAGCCCATCAAAGCGTCGCCCTCATGGACGCCAGCAAGGTTAACGGACGCGGCATGTACCGCTTTGCCGAGCTGGCAGATGTCGACACCATCGTGATGGACCGTGACCCCGATCATGCCGTTGCCACCTCAATCGCCGAGATCGTCGACGACGCCCGCCCAAATCTCCTCATCGCTGGCGCTTAAACAAAAACCACCACAAAGGTGCCTGCCCCCTTTGTGGTGGTTGAGCGTTAAAAGCGAAATATCGCTACTTGGAAAGCTCGTCGGCGAGGGCCTCGATCTGGGCGCGCGATGCGTCGTTGAGCGAACCCACGACGGTCACTTTGTTCTGCGTCAGGGCGATGTCCTTCATGCCCTCGAGCTCCTTGGTCATAACCTTGGCAGCGGTGGGCGCCCAGGAGCCGGCCTCGACGAGCGCCACGGTGCGGTTCTGGTAGGCATGCTCGGCGAGCGTGTGGATAAAGGTGCTCATGAACGGGAAGATCTCGCCCTGATAGGTGATAGAGGCGAGCACCAGACGGTCATAGCGGAACGCATCCTCAACAGCCTCGGCCATATCGTCGCGAGCCAGGTCAAAGACGGAAACCTTCTGGCCGCGGGCCTCGAGCGCAGATGCGAGCTCTTCAACGGCAGCCTTCAGATGCCCATACACACTCGCATAGGCAATCGTGATGCCCTCGTCCTCGGGCTGATAGCTCGACCAGGTGTTGTAGGTGTCGAGGTAATAGCCCAGGTTCTCGGTCAGCACGGGGCCGTGAAGCGGGCAAATGATCTGGATGTCCAGATTGGCGGCCTTCTTGAGCGCGGCCTGCACAAACTTGCCGAACTTGCCCACGATGCCAAAGTAGTAACGGCGCGCTTCGCAAGCCCAGCCCTCGGGATCCTCGATGTCGTTGGCGCCAAACTTGCCAAAGCCGTCGGCACTAAAGAGCACCTTGTCGGTGGCCTCGTAGGAGAACAACACCTCGGGCCAGTGAACATTGGGGGCACCGACAAAGGTTAGGCTGTGGCCGCCCAGGTCGAGCACGTCGCCATCTTTGACGACCATCTTGCGCTCGGAGAAGTCGGTGCCAAAGTAGTTGACCATCATGCGGAAAGCACCCATGCTAGCCACAATCTGCGCCTGGGGATAGCGCTCCATAAAGGCGGCGATACCGGCGGAGTGATCGGGCTCCATGTGATGGACGACCAGGTAGTCGGGCGTACGGCCATCGAGCGCGGCCTCGAGGTTGCCGAGCCACTCGTCGACAAAGCCAGCGTCGACCGAATCGGCGACAGCAATTTTATCGCCCAAGATAACATAGCTGTTGTATGCCATGCCGTTCTCGGACACGTCGTACTGGCCCTCGAACAGGTCAATGTCGTGATCGTTGACGCCAATGTAGCGGATATCCTTGGTGATCTCCATCAGGCAAAGCCTCCTAGATAGACAAAAGAACCCGTCTATCATAACACTCGCCTTTAGAGCCACAGCTATCTACCGGCATCCTTATCGATTGTTATTGATGCGGAATATACCGCTTTTGACCTGCAAAAACTATGCGCGAGGCTCTGCCGTGCTATGTCGAACGATGAGCTGACCGGGGATGCGAATGGCGACGGTTTTGTCCGTTGCCCCCGCCTTGGGAACCGCGTGCTCGAATACCTCGCGCCCACGCTGATGCAAATCGAATCGAACGGTCGTGAGCTCGTTATGCGCGACAAAATCATCGAGCGAATCGTCGACGCCGACCACGCTTACGTCCTCGGGCACGCGCAAGCCGCTATCGCGCAGCGCTGCAATGGCGCCGTTTGCCATCTGGTCGTTTGCCGCATAAATCGCCGTCATGGTGCGATCGTGCTCGGCCAGGTACCTGCCGGCCTCGTAACCGCTGTTAGCAGACCAGTCACCCTCGAGCGGCTCTACCGGCTCGATGTGTTTACGCTCGAGAGCATCTTGCCAACCGGCGCGACGAAATTGCTCGTCGACCGAGAACGACGGGCCGCCGATAAAGCGAATCTGCTCGTGTCCCAGCTCAAACAGATGATCCATGAGCAGCAGCGAGCAACCGTAATGATCGGAGTCGACTGTGGTCACCCGCGGGTGCGCATACATGGTGACGATAACCGTGCCGATACCCGGCAACGGATCAAACGTCTCAAAATCGGGAGCCATACGGCTCATGCCGATAATGATGCCGTCCACGGGCAGCGCGGCCATACGACGCGTTGCCTCGGCAAGCGAAAACTCCTCGGTCTTGGACATCTCGACCAGCGTGATGGCGCAATTATGCTCGCGAGCAGCGCTGGCGATGCCATCGATCATTGAGAGGTTACCAAACTTAGTGACATCGTTGACGCACAGGCCGACCGAATGGTAACGGCCGTCGCGCAGCGAGCGACCGGCATAACTCGGACGAAAGCCGAGCTCTTGCATAGCGGCTTGCACGCGCTGGCGCGTCTGCTCGTTGACGTTAGGCAAGCCGTTGGCGACGCGAGAAACCGTCTGCTGCGAAACGCCAGCAGCGCGGGCAACGTCGGCCATGGAAACCGGACGCGTACCTGTATCGTTGGAAGGGCGCCTTGCCACAAAATCACCTTCGCTCTCGCAAGATCTGAATAGCGTGAATGTCGGCCCGAGCGGAAACACGCCCCGCACCGAGGCGCGCTATCGTGGGACGCATGTTAACGTACTCTACTTTTTCTATCAGCGGTTCTTTTGCTCCATATGTCCATACAGCCACACCGTTCACGGCCGAAAATCTACCGATTACCAGATTCTCAAAAAGTGACAAGCGTTGTGTTATGAGTACGTTAACATAGCCCGTAACGTGCGGTATCGTGAACACCTGGTTCATGCCGCTTCAAGTTGTTAACGTACTCATAACGACGCAAAACTCACCCGTACGCGCCAAGGAAAGGACTCCCATGACCACCCCCGACGATAAGACATTTGCCACGCTCGCCAAGCTGTTTGAGGAGGAGTTTGGCCCCATCGGCGACCGCCAGGTGCTCTACGTGCACGCGCCCGGCCGTTCCGAGATCAGCGGCAATCACACCGATCACGAAGGCGGCCACGTTATCGCCGGCTCGCTCGATGTCGCCGTTGACGGTATCGCCGTGGCAACCGATTCCAACAAGGTCCGCATCGCCGACGAGGGCTACCCCACATTTGAGATTACCCTCGACACGCTGAATGTTCAGGAGTCCGAGAAGGGCACGTCCGCAAGCCTCGTGCGCGGTATGGCCCACGAGGTCGCAGCGCTTGGTGTTGAGCCCCAGGGCTTCGACTTCGCCTTTACCTGCTCCGTCCCCTCGGGCGGCGGTCTTTCGAGCTCCGCTGCTGTCGAGGCGGCATACGGCCGCGCTATGGAGACGCTTTGGGGCGCGCCCGCGATTGAGCCCGTCGCACTCGCCCAGATGAGCCAACGCACCGAGAACAACTACTATGGCAAGCCCTGCGGTCTTATGGATCAGGCCGCCGTTTGCCTGGGCGGCCTCGCCTACATGGACTTTGAGGATCAGGCCCAGCCTAAAACTCAGAAGCTCGAACTCAACTTTGAGGATCACGGCTACGCGCTCGTACTCGTTAAGGTCGGCGCCGACCACGTGGCCGCCACCGACGACTACGCCGCAGTTCCGCGCGAGATGCAAGATGTCGCTGCCGAGTTTGGCAAGACACGCCTGTGCGAGGTCGACGTGGCGGACTTTGACGCCAAGCTCCCCGAGCTGCGTGCCAAGCTGGGCGACCGTGCCTGCCTGCGCGCCGTTCACTACTGGTATGAAAACGGCCTGGTCGATAAGCGCTGGGCAGCCCTTAACGCCGGCGATATCGATCAGTTCCTGGTCCTGACGCGCAAGTCGGGCGCCAGCTCTGCCATGTACCTGCAAAACGTCGTTGCCAAGCTGGGCTCCGAACAGCCCTCGATGTATGCCCTGGCACTGGCCGAGCATGTACTCGACGGCCGCGGCGCCGTCCGCATCCACGGCGGCGGCTTTGGCGGCACCATCCAGGCCTTTGTGCCGCTCGATCTGGTCGACACCTTTATTACCAAGATGAACAGCTGGCTGGGCGAGGGTTCTGCCCGCCACTACGCAATTTCTGACAAGGGGGCTTATGCGGCATGGCTGTAATGACCGACGTGCGCGAGGCTGCGCAGGGCCTCATCGAATATGCCATCCACCGATCGATGATCGGACAGGATGACCGCATCTGGGCCTACAACACCATTCTCGAGTGCATCGGTGCTACGGGCCCAGCGCTTGACATGGCCTGGGCGCTCCAGGTTGAGAAACTCTCACTTTTGCACCCCGATACCCTGCCCGACTTTGACCTTGAAGGCACGCTTGCCGTGCTTTCCGAGGCCGCCGTTGCCAACGGCGCTGCCAAGGACACGGCGTCGGGCCGCGACCGCATCGCCATGCGCATCATGGGCGCGCTCATGCCGAGGCCTTCGGTTGTAAACGAGGAGTTCAACGGACGTATGGGCGTCAATGAGCCCCGCACCGCGACCGACTGGTTCTACGGCCTGTGCTGCGACGCCGGCTACGTGCGCCGTGCCGCCATCGCGCGCAACATCAAATGGAGCACCCCTACCAACTGGGGCGATCTTGAGATCACCATCAACCTGTCCAAGCCCGAAAAGGACCCGCGCGATATCGCCGCGGCCGGTGCGGCCAAGAACACGGGCGAGAAGTATCCCGCCTGCCAGCTCTGTATCGAAAACGAGGGCTATCCAGGACGTTCCGCAACAGCCGACGGCGGCGCCCACCCCGCCCGTCAGAACCTGCGCGTTATCCCCATCCAGCTCGACGGCGAGCGCTGGGGCTTCCAGTACAGCCCGTACGCGTACTTTAACGAGCATTGCATTGCCATGAGCTCCGAGCATCGTCCGATGCACGTGGATCGCAAGAGCCTCTCCTGTTTGCTCGACTTTGTGGACCTGTTCCCGCACTACTTTATCGGCTCTAATGCCGACCTGCCCATCGTGGGCGGCTCGATTCTGTCGCACGACCACTTCCAAGGCGGCGCGCACGAGTTCCCCATGATGCATGCCACCGAAGTCTCGCAGTTTAGCGTGCCCGGCTTTGACCAGGTCAGCGGTACCGTGCTGCAGTGGCCGCTTTCGGTGCTGCGCCTGCGCTCGCACGACCGCGCTCAGCTGCTCGATGCCGCCGAGAAGATTATTCTCGCCTGGCGCGAGTGGACCGATGAGTCGGTTGGCGTCATCGCGCACACAGTCGACGGCACGGCGCACAACACCGTGACGCCCGTCATCCGCCGCGTCGACTCCCGCGGCAATGCCGGCGGCGAGATCTACGAGGCTTACCTGGCGCTTCGCTGCAATATCACGACCGACGAGCATCCGCTGGGCGTATTCCACCCGCATGCCGAGTATCACCATATTAAAAAGGAGAACATCGGCCTGATCGAAGTCATGGGCCTGGCCATTTTGCCGCCGCGCTTGGTTCCCGAGCTCGACGCTGTCCGCGAGCACCTGCTAGCGGCCAAAGCCGATGCCAGCTACGCCCTTGCCAGCGCGCTCGAGGGCGACGACCTTTGCCGCAGCCACGCCGCATGGGCCGAAGATGTTTTTGCCCGCCGCGCCGACGAGCTTACGGCGGACAACGCCATCGATATCCTGCACGAGGAGGTCGGCGTGGTGTTTGGCCACGTGCTCGACAACGCCGGCGTCTTTAAGTGGGACGAAGCCGGCCGCGCCGCCCAACAGCGCTTTATCGACTCACTGTAATGATCCCTTGGGGACAGAGGAAAACGAATCATTTCGTCTTCAAGACAACGGCGCCCGCCGGCAACATCGCCGGCGGGCGCCGTTTTATTGGTTAGTCATTGGGGATGTTCTTAAACGACTAGTCATTAAAGAACATCCCCGACGACTAATGACTCGAGCGTGGAAAATCTCCCACTTTGAGCTCGTATGGGCACCAAAAGCGGGAGATTATCCACGCTCATTCTATTAGGAGTCGCAACCGCTACAACTCTACGACCTCAACGCTGTTGTAGATCTCGTCCCAGCGGTCCATGACCAGGTGGCCGGTCTTGGGATCCATGGCGTTGAGCTTGCCGCAGGTATTGGCAGTCTTGAGCACCGTGACGTCATCGGCACCAGCAGCAATGGCATGCGCAAAGCCGGCGATGGTCGAGTCGCCGGAACCCGTCGCGTTCACAGCCGCAATCGCGGGCGTCTTGGCGCGGAACGCGCGACCCTCATGGAAGCCCACCGAACCGGCAGCGCCCATCGAAACGACGACCCAGGGAATACCGGCAAAGCGGCCATCGGCGGCAAGCGCCTCGCGCAGGGCATCGACATCATCGGTCGTAAAGGACGTACCCAGCAGGCCGTTAATCTCGGTCAGGTTGGGCTTTACGAGCTCAGGCTTAGCGTCGGACTCCAGCGCGGCCTCCAGCGATGCGCCCGAGGTGTCGAGCAGCACCTTGGCGCCCGCCTCTTCGGCGATCTTGACGAGCTCGGCATAGTAGCCGGCATCGACGCCACGCGGCAGCGAGCCCGAAAGCGTCACAACGTCAGCCTTCGCTGCAAGCTCGGCGAACTTGGCCGTAAAGGCCTCGAGCTCGGCTGGGACGATCTGTGGGCCGCTCTCCAGCAGCTCGGTCTGATTACCCTCGTGCAGAATATTCAGGCAAATGCGCGTCTCACCGGCGATGGGCACAAAGTCATTCTTGACGCCATCGGCATCCATGAGCTCGGCCATATAGGCACCCATGTGACCGCCAAGCAGACCGGTCGCGAGCACGTCGTCGCCCAACTGCAGCAGCACACGGCTCACGTTGAGGCCCTTACCACCAGCGGTCTTTTCGGGCGTCACGCGGTTAACATCGTCGATGACCAGCTTGTCGAGCTGATAGCGCGTATCAATCGACGGGTTCATGGTAACGGTCAGAATCATATTGAACTCCTGTTTAGAAAACCGGCCCGCGCCCCATCACAGAAACGCGAGCCGTCAATTAAAAAGCTGCAGAATGCCAGGTACCGCCAAAACGAAGCACACAAGCTCAGCAAGCAAAAGTGTTATCGGAGCAGCTCGCCCGCCAGATGGCTTCGCAGCGTCGACTGGTCTGGCGTTCGGTAGAACGCCAGAACCTCCTTAGTCGTGGTATTCGCCGCGGTCCCACTTCTCCAGGAACTCGTCAAAGAAGTGCGGGTCAGCCTGAGCCTCGGCGTCGGCCTTGTTGCAGGCATCAATCTTGGCAATCAGGGCATCGTGCTCGGGGGTCTTCTCGTAGGGCTCCTCCAGGAAGGCAAGCATGATGTCGGCCATCAGGAACTCGCCGGTGATCTTGCCGCCAAAGCCCACGATGTTGGCGTTGAGCTCGCGACGGGCATACAGGGCAGAGGTCATGTCGCGAACCAGGGCGCAGCGGGCGCCGGGAACCTTGTTGACGGCGTTGGTGATGCCGATGCCGGTGCCGCACAGGGCCACGCCAAAGTCGGCCTTGCCGCTGGCAACAGCCTCGCCCACGGCCTTACCGTAGATGGGATAGTGCGTACGGGTGTGGCTGTAGGTGCCGCAGTCGAGCACCTTGTAGCCAGCCTGCTCCAGGCGGTCGGCCAGATAGATCTTCTCGTCCGTAACGATATGGTCGCAACCGATTGCGATGGTCTTCTTCATCAGAACGTCCTTTCGTCTGAATTCACAAGTTGAGGTAGAAGTTCGAGTTCTCGGTGGCTCTCGTTAGGCCATCTTGTTGAGCATGTCGACACGGATCTGGTGACGGCCGCCGGCGTACTGGGCGCGCAGGAACTCGCGGGCGATCTTCTTGGCGACCTCGGTGCCCACAACGCCCGGGCCCATGGTGACCATGCGCGAGCCGTTGTGCTCGCGGGTCATGTAAGCGGAACGCTCATCGGAAATGTTGGCGACAACCATGCCCTTGATCTTGACGGCGGCCATATAGGAGCCGACGCCGTACTTATCGAATGCAAAGCCCTGGGAATCCTTGTGCTCCAGCAGGTCCTTGGCAACGGCGGTGGCGGAATCGACAAAGTCCGCGGCAGGGGTCTCGGAATAGTCGACGACCTCGTGACCGTCAGCGATGAGCATCTCCTTGATGGACTCCTTCATCGACATACCGTCGGCATCGGAAGCGATTACAACCCTCATGACATCCTCCTTGAGAGATACGCAGGTGCGCAGTTTCTGTTTGGAAGTGTTGAATCGCGTTCAGGTCCGGGCATCTGAATGTGCGGTTCTTCACTGTTCATGTTTATTTGAACACATTCGAACAGAGACTGCAACAATAATTTGTTTATCTTTGTTCTTTTTTGAACAAATATCGTTCACGGATGATTGCTGACCGTTTGAGCCGGGCGCGGACGTAGCGACCGTGTGTTCAACAAACAAAAGGGCGGCCAAGAACGTGTCTCGGCCGCCCTTCGGCGGTATTCCCCGGTATATACAGCTGTTTTAGCTACTCGGACTGCCCACCCTTTTTGGCGTGCTTGGACGGAGCACTCAGAAAGCGGCCCGTCAAATAGTTCGCCGGGCCGGAAATATCGATCCCCAGCAGTACGTGTCCCAGCCACAGGAACGCCACGAGCACCAGCAATGGAATCACGCACGAGGTCACGATCATCACGATGACGCCTTCGATCAGATCGGTCACCTGTCGCACAATTTCATCGGTCATCTGCTTGGCGCCGCTGGTCACCGACGTGACGAGACCCGAGGCACCGTCGGCAAGCTGCTCAAGCACGTTCTTGGACTCTGTGGACTCGGTCTTTTTCTTGCTTGTTTTGGAGCTATCGCTATCTGCCGCGCTCGCAGCGTCGGCCGCCTTTTGCTCGGCCGCCTCGATGCTAACGCGATACGTTTCATCGACCTTTTGCGACACCCATACGCTCGCGGGCACGAGCGCCATGCCGATCACGGCAACCACCAGTACGCGTGTCGCCACACGGCGCAGGACAGTGCTCGTGCTCCAGCGCCCGTGAATGCCGAGCGACACCGCAAAGAGCACCAACGCAATCGGGATTAAGATGCCCAAGCCAACCGACCACAAAATAGTTAGCAGGTATTTCTCGAGGTAGAGCACGGCAAGCACGATACCAAGGTTGCCTGAAAGCTGCGCGAGCTGCTCGGCAACTGGCGTTCCCGTATCGCCCGGCAGCGCAGTGATACCCGCAGATAGGGCGACGCACGAGGTCGTGAGCGCCAAAACATTGCCCTTCTTTTGATCGATGACCTCGATGGTGGAGTCCCAAGTCTTGGTATCGGCAAAATGCGGACGAGCTACAAAGCCCGACAGCAGCGCCAGTACCACGAGCGCAACGATAAAGCCAATCTGTAGCTTTTTGTTTGCGCACACGATATCGGACAGGCTGGGCTGTAGCTCGGTTACCGTCGTATGCTCAGTTATCTGGACAGGACGCCCATGGGCCATCTCGTGCGCACCTCTTTTTTGTATTGACCCGTTATCCGGCATTTGGATACCTCCTCATTCCGGCCTGTATTGCGGGTGAAAGTATACCCATCCAGCGAAAAACCGAACGGGAGGGCGTGCAGAAGCTCCATAACGCTGCTAGTCGAACAGTGCCATTTCAAAACTATGCCGGTTTACTACCGTAAAACCGATAGGACCGACCACATTTGCTATTAGCAGAAAATGGCAAGCTTTCTACCTGCGGCTTTGATAACGCTGTTCTTTCTATAGTTGAAAGAATACGATTCATCGTAGTAAACCGGCATAGTTTTGTAACCGACGGGTCGAGTCAGCACCGCAACAAACCTAATAACCCGTTTTCTTCCATCCTCAAAGGATCAAATGCATGGCAGGAGTGTCCCTAACTGCCGGCAGATAAGGAACGTCCCCAAGTGCCGGGTAAAAAGAAAAAGCCCTGTCGCGAGTCTGCGGCAGAGCTTTTGGAAGGGGACTTGGTTGTGAGGGCTCGTTAGGCGAGCTTGGCCTCGAGCTCGGCGATGCGCTTGTAGGCATCGATGGTAAAGCGGGTCTGCTTCTCCAGGATCATAGTGGTCATGAGGGTGTCCTGAGCGTGAGCCATGATGAAGGTCATTTCCATCTCGCCACCGCCGGCCTCCTGCGAAAGCAGTTTGGTCTGCGTGTCGTGGGCACCGATGAGCGCATCGCTGGCATCCTTGTGCAGCTGTTCGGCCTTCTCAAAGTCACCCTCGCGAGCAGCATCGAGCGCTGCAAGCAGATCGGTCTGGGCGTCACCTGCATATGCGACGATCTCGAATCCAACCATCGAGATTTCTTCTTTGGTTGCCATATTGCGTTCCTTTCACATATGAACCAATGGAGAGCATCGCGTCCGGGCATACGCGCTGCGTTGTGTATGACAGAAACAATAACATTCAAACAAAAAAGAACAGCTCAAAACGTAATTTCGAACTATGAACGGTCACTTTTCGCCCGTGAACGGTTTTTAAACCAATCTGAACAATATCGAACACAATTAGCGGCAACCCAAACAGGGCCGCACCCTAACGCAAATCGCGCACCGTATCGCCCTCTACAAGCACACCGGGGATCAGCATGTGCTCCACGCCAGACGCACCCCCATCGGCGCCGGCAATCTTGTCGACCGCCCACATGCCGACGCGCTTGTTGTCAAAGCGCACCGTGGTCAGGCGACGGTCGGGCACGATATCGCCCAGGCTGTCATCAACACCCACCACGCTCACGTCCTCGGGCACACGCCTTCCGCACGACTCGAGCCCGCGAATGCAGCCGTATGCCATGGCATCGTTGGAAGCATAAATGGCCGTACAGGTCGGATCTTCCGCCAGAGCCTGACCGGCAGCATATCCGCTCTGTGCCGTCCAATCCCCACGGACGAGTCGCGGCGGCTCAATTCCATGCGCGCGCAATGTCTCGCGCCAGCCTTCCTCGCGCCGCATGCCCGAAAGCGAGCGCTCGGGACACGAGATAAAGTGCACGGTCTTGTGCCCCTGCTCCAGCAAATACTCGACCACCTGGCGCGAGCAATCGAACTGGTCGTTATCGACCGTTGAACAGAGCGGGTGCTCCAGCATCGTAACGAGCACCGTCTGCATGCCGGGCAGCGGCTCGAAGGTGCCAAAGTCCGCCGGCATGCGATTCATGATCACGACCATGCCGTCTACCGGCAGCGCGCTCATACGCGACGATGCGCTCTCGAGGGTATAGGGATGTCCATCTACTTTAGTGAGGGTGATGGCATAGCCATGTTTGTCGGCCGCGGCGGCAAAGCCCTCCATACGGTCGAGGTTGCCGGTACCGGTAATGTTGAACATGGCGACGCCGACGGTCTTAAACTTGCCACGGCGCAGCGATCGACCGGCAAAATTGGGGCGATACCCCAGCTCGCGCATGGCGGCACGCACGCGCTCCTTGGTCTCGGGGCGCACACTGGGCGAATCGTGCACGGTGCGCGAGACCGTCTGCTCCGAGACGCCCGCGAGGCGCGCCACGTCTTTGACGGATACCGATTTTTTAACAGCGGCCATAGGTCGATCTTTCTATGTCAACGATGCCATTGGTGGCACCCTACGCAGTCAAATGAAACGTCTTCAAGTATATCTAACGCCTCCCCCACCATACGCTCACCACCCAAAACCTACCGTTCACCGACATTTTTGCTTCCCCGAACGGCTTTTGTCGCCCAAATGTTAACGTTGCCATTGTGCAAACACAGAGCCACCGGGCGGCTCAAACGTTTACGCGTAAGGAATCGACGGTTCGCAGGCACAGGAACCACCGGTTCGCGTCTTTTTTTGTGTCACAAAATGGCAACGTCAACATTTTGGCAACCGAACGTCAAAAGCTACCATCGTTGCTAACCCACCGACTCTTAGGAGCATTGCATGGAGCAACTCATCGCCATCATCGAAAAGGGCCAGCCCTTTTTCAACGCGATCGCCCGCAACAAGTACCTCAAGGCGATCCGTGACGGTTTTATCTCCGTCATCCCCATCATCATCTTCTCGTCCATCTTCTGCTTGGTAGCCTCGGTCCCCAACATCTGGGGTTTCTACTGGCCCGATGACATCAACAACGCCCTGTGGAAGTGCTACAACTACTCCATGGGCATCCTGGCCATCGCCTGCGCCGCTACCACGGCCAAGCACTTCGCCGACGCTCAGAACCGCGACCTGCCCAAGAACAACCAGATCAACTTCATCTCGTGCATGTGCGCGGCCATCATCGGCTTCTTGCTCCTTTCGAGCGACACCATCGCCACGGACGCCGCCAGCGGCTTCAACACCACCTACCTTGGTTCCAAGGGCCTGCTGACCGCCTTCATCGCTGCGTTTGTGACCGGTATCATCTACAAGTTCTTCATCAAGCGCAACATCACCGTCAAGATGCCCGAGCAGGTTCCGCCCAACATCTCGCAGACCTTCAAGGACATCATCCCCTTCTCCGTCTGCATCACCGTCTTTTGGGTTTTTGACATCGTCTTCCGCGCTGCTTTTGGCTTCTGCTTTGCCCAGGGCGTCATCCAGGTGTTCCAGCCCCTGTTCACCGCTGCTGACGGCTATATCGGCCTCGCTGTGATTTACGGCGCCATGAGCCTCTTCTGGTTCGTCGGCGTCCACGGCCCCTCGATCGTCGAGCCCGCCATCGCCGCCGCTCTCGTTGCCAACATGACCGACAACCTGGCTGCGTTCCAGGCTGGCCAGCACGCTTCCGCTGTCCTGACCCAGGGTGCCCAGTACTTCGTCGTCTGCATGGGCGGCACCGGCGCTACGCTCGTCCTGGTCTTTATGTTCTGCTTCCTGGCAAAGTCTCAGGAGATGCGCGCCGTCGGTAAGGCCGCCATCGTCCCCGTCTGCTTTGCCGTCAACGAGCCGCTGCTGTTCGCCGCGCCCATCGTGCTCAACCCCGTCTTCTTTGTCCCGTTTGTCTTTGCCCCGATCGCCAACATCTGGATCCTCAAGATCTTTATCGACTTCTTGGGCATGAACGGCTTTATGTACACCCTGCCCTGGACTGTCCCCGGCCCCATCGGCACCATCATGGGCCTGGGCTTCCAGCCGCTCGCCTTTGTGATGCTCGCCCTTATCCTGGTCGTCGACTTCGTTCTGTACTACCCGTTCTTCCGTGCCTACGACGCCCAGAAGTGCGCCGAGGAGGCCGAGATTTCCCAAGAGGAGCTCGCCGCCAAGAACGCCGAGAAGGCCGCCAAGCTCAACGATGCCTTCCAGGGCAAGGCTGACGCCAAGAGCGTTGCCGCCGGCGCTGCTGCCGAGGCCGTGAAGGCCGACGCCCCCGCCGCTGTCGCCACTGAGGCAACGACCGCCAGCGACCTCAACGGCAAGCGCGTACTCGTGCTCTGCCAGGGTGGCGGAACCTCGGGCCTGCTCGCCAACGCGCTGGCCAAGGCCGCCAAGGAGCGCGGCATCAATCTTGAGACCGCTGCCGAGGCATATGGCAACCACGTGGACATGCTCCCCGACTTTGATCTGGTCGTCCTGGCCCCGCAGGCTGCCAGCTACTTGGCCGACCTGCAGAAGGACTGCGAGCGCGTGGGCAACAAGTGCGTCGCCTGCCGTGGCAAGCAGTACATCGAGCTCTCCCAGGACGGCGACAAGTCTCTCGCCTTCGTGAGTGAACAGCTTTCGAAGTAAGTAACGCTTAGGGCCAGCCGACCATCCAAGACCGGCTGGCCCTTCGATTTAGACGATTGGATCATCATGTCCGTTAACCCCGCTAGCGTCACCAACCCGCCTGCGCAGTTTCCCGAGGGCTTTGTCTTTGGCGGCGCCACTGCTGCTTACCAGGTAGAGGGCGAGACCCGCACCCACGGTAAGGGCAAAGTCGCCTGGGACGACTTCTTGGAGGCCCAGGGGCGCTTTTCCCCCGATCCCGCTTCGGACTTCTACAACCAGTACCCCGTCGATCTGGAGCTGTGCGAGGAGTTCGGCATCAACGGCATTCGCCTCTCCATTGCCTGGAGCCGCATCTTCCCCAACGGCACCGGCGAGATCAACCCCGAGGGCGTGCAGTTCTACCACGATCTCTTCGCCGAGTGCCACAAGCACCACGTTGAGCCGTTTGTCACGCTGCATCACTTCGACACGCCGCTTGCCCTCTTTGAGAAGGGCGACTTCCTCAACCGCGAGACCATCGATGCCTTTGTGGACTTTGCCACCTTCTGCTTTAAGGAGTACGCCGACCAGGTAACCTACTGGTTCACCTTTAACGAGATCTGGGCCGACGCCTCCAACACCTACATCGAGGGCACCTTCCCCGGTGGCGTCAAGGCGCATCTGGCCGAAGCCTTCCAGTGCGAGCACAACATGATGCTCGCCCACGCCAAGGCAGTACTGGCCTTCCACAACGGCGGTTTTAAGGGCAAGATCGGCGTCATCCAGTCGCTGGAGTTTAAGTATCCGCTCAACGAGAACGACCCCGCCGACATCAAAGCCGCCAACAACGAGCACGTGCTGCAGAACCAGTTCTTGCTCGACGCCACCTTCCGCGGCGACTACGCGCCCGACACCCTCGAGTGCGCCAACCGCTTGGCTGCCGTCTCGGGCGGCACCATCGAGATCCTAGACGAGGATCTGGAAATCATGCGCGAGGCCGCGCTCTACAACGACTACCTGGGCGTTAACAACTACCAGTGCCGCTTCTTGAAGGCCTACGATGGCGAGAACGACCTGCACCACAACGGTACGGGCGAGAAGGGCACTGGCCGCTGGCGCGTTAAGGGCATTGGCGAGCATGTGAACAAGCCCGGCGTCCCCACCACCGACTGGGACTGGATCATCTATCCCGAGGGCCTGTTCGATCTGCTCGTCTACATTAAGCAGCGCTACCCCAACTACAAGCAGATCTTCATCACCGAGAACGGCATGGGCTACAAGGACCCCTACAAAGACGGCTTTGTGGACGACCAGCCGCGCATCGACTACATCGAGCAGCACCTGCGCTGGTTGCTCAAGGCCATGGAGGTGGGCGTCAACGTGGGCGGCTACTTCCTGTGGAGCCTGCAGGATCAGTTCTCCTGGACCAATGGCTACAACAAGCGCTATGGCTTCTTCTACGTTGACTTTGAAACCCAGAAGCGCACGCCCAAGGCAAGCGCATACTGGTATAAGCACGTGGCGCAGACCCGTCGTCTGGACTAGCGGCTGGCGGGGTTGCCCGCTCACACAACCTGTCCCCATTTCTCAGCCGGGGGCGGCACGTCACACGGCGCGCCGCCCCCGGTCTTTTTGTTTTTGGGCTGGTCGGGAGCCGTTTGTCTCGATCTGTAACATCTAGCCGAGTTTTTTGGTCCTAGCTGTTACAGATTGAGACGAACAGGATTGCTCTTTCCGAAGAATCTAAATCTGTAACACGTAGCCCGCTTTTGACCGTCTACCTGTTACAAATCGAGACAAACGGAGTAGGACCTAACCCCGTATGTCCCTAACAGTCGAGCGTTCGACCAGCGTACTCGGCACATGAATCGCCTCGATAGACGAGCTCTCTCCAATCGCCGCCTCAAACGCAAGCTTACCGACACCGCGCAAATCAAATCGCAGCGTCGTCAGTCGATTGTGAGGAACAAGTCCCTCGAGTGCGTCGTCGATACCAACCACGCTCACGTCGTCGGGCACGGACAGGCCCGCGTTCTCGAGCGCGGCGATAACGCCCAGCGCCATCTGGTCATTTGCCGCAAGCACGGCAGTCGGCGCCTGCGACCCGCCGGCAAGCACCTCGGCCGCAATCCGCTCGCCCATGGCGTACCCACTGTCCGCACTCCAATCGCCACGCAGCATCGGAGCGGCATCGACATGAGCACGACCCAGCGTATCGCGCCAACCGGCCTCACGAAAACGCGAGGAAATCGAGTTTTCCGGACCCGCCACAAACCGCATATTCGAGTGACCATGTTCCAGCAGATAATTGGTCAACAGCTCGCACGAACCATACTGGTCGGAGTCGATCGTCGTGCAGCGCGGATGCGCATACATGGACAGGATGACCGTTCGCACTCCCGGCTGGGGAACAAACTCCTCAAAATCGGGAGCCATGCGGTTCATGTTGAGAATCATGCCGTCGACGGGTCGCTCGACCATGCGGCGCGAGGCATCGGCAAGTGCATAGGGCTTGTCGCCGCCCATCTCGATCATAGTGACGGCAAAATCGTGCTCGCGCGCCGCTTGCATGATACCCTCGAGCGTCGCCAGGTTACCGACACGTGTGATGTTGTACATGCACAGGCCAATAGAACGATACGACCCGCCGCGCAACGCCGCTCCAGCAAAATTGGGACGAAAGCCCAGCTCTTCCATGGCGGCCAGCACACGCTTGCGCGTCTTTTCCGTCACGTTGGGCATACCGTTGACCACGCGAGACACAGTCTGGCGGCTCACGCCAGCGAGCGCCGCAACCTCTGCCGCGCTCGCCGAACGACCATTCCTTGTCTGCTGATCCATGCCTTCCACGCTAACCTGCTTCCCAACTATTCCCCGCGCCCATGGCGCATCGTACATACATTGATAACGTGCTCATGATACCCGAGCCATATACCACAACATGAAAACTTCTGTCAATCAAAACCGCTTACCGAACAAATACAACCGTTCGCGGCTGTTTGAAGTTGTTTTGTTTCTATACATCCCAGCCGGATGTTAACGTGCTCATTGTCAAATGTTCACGTGCTCATTTTGGTTCTAATCATTTTAAGATAGTGTTTATCGGGCTTTTTCACCGCTGAACGCTAACCAGGGAGCCTCCTGAGCGCAAACGCACAATATCGAACAGCGAGACGAGAGGGTGTATGCATATGTCTTTGCTAAACCGCGTACAGCAGCTGCCGAAGGGCTTTGTTTGGGGCGCCGCAACCGCCGCGTACCAAACGGAAGGTTCCACGAAGGTGGCAGGCAAGGGTAAGACCATGTGGGACGATTACCTTGTCGCCCAGGGTCGCTTTTTGCCCGACCCGGCCAGTGATTTCTACAACCGCTACGAGGAGGATATCCGCCTTTCTGCCGAGCATGGACTCAACGCCATTCGTGTGTCCATCGCCTGGACCCGCATCTTCCCCAACGGCGACGATGCCGAACCCCTCGCCGAGGGCGTTAAGCACTACCACGAGCTGTTCGCCTGCTGCAAAAAGTATGGCGTCGAGCCCTATGTGTCCCTGCATCACTTTGACTCCCCCGCCGCCCTGTTCAACCAGGGCGACTGGCTCAACCGCAAGACCGTCGACGCCTATGTGCGCTATGCCGAGTTCTGCTTCCGCGAGTTCCGCGAGGTCAAGAATTGGTTCACCATCAACGAGCTCATCAGCCTCTCGCACTCCCAATACATCCAAGGCAACTTCCCGCCCAACCATCACTTTGATGTGACGAGCGGCATCCAGAGCCAGCACAACGAGCTCGTTGCCCACGCCCGCGCCGTCAACCTGTATAAGGATCTTGACGAGACCGAGCACCTGGGCGGACGCATTGGCATGGTCAACGTCCTGACGCCGGCATATCCTGCCACCGACTCGCCCGCCGACCAGCACGCCGCCGACCTGTACAACGCCTTCTACACCGACTTCATCATGGACGGCGCCTTCCTGGGTCACTACTCCGCGCGCACCCTCTCACTCATCAACGAGATTCTGCGTGCCAACAACGCCACACTTACGGTTGAGGACAGCGACATGGAGGAGCTCGCCAAGGCGGCGCCCCGCAACGATATGTTCGGCCTCAACTACTATCAGTCGGCGTTTATCGCCGCCTACGATGGCGAGTCAACCAACAGCTTTAACGGCACCGGAGACAAGGGCACCTCGTGCTTTAAGTTTAAGGGCGTCGGGCAGCAGGTCGATATGCCGGGTATCCCCACCACCGACTGGGATTGGCTCATCTACCCGCAAGGCCTCTACGACACGCTCAAGCACATCAGCGCCACCTATCCCAACCTCCCCGTCATCTATATCACCGAAAACGGCCTGGGCCACAAGGACCCCGAGCCCGACGCAAACGGCATCGTCGCCGATCCCGAGCGCATCGACTTTGTCGACCAGCACATGGAGAAGGTGCTCCAGGCGCGAGCCGAGGGCGTCGACGTCCAGGGCTACTTTATCTGGAGCCTGCAGGACCAGTTCTCGTGGGCCAATGGCTATAACAAGCGCTACGGCCTGTTCTACATCGACTTCGACACGCAAAAACGCTACATCAAGCAGTCGGCACTCTGGTACAAGGAGCTCGCCGACACTATGGCGGACGCGCAGTAGCGCATCGCCTCGCTTTCCCCCGAGAAGGGAGCGGCCCTATGCGATACAAACCCAGCCGCTCCCCTCTCTCCCCCTGGGACCGGCCCCGCCTGCACCCGGGCTTTTAGCAAGCGGGAGACCATATAGGTTTTCAACGTCCATGCCATTAAGATTTCATACAAAGAGGAGCGTGAACTATGGAATCGATCGTTAAGTTCTTGGAGAAAGGTCAGCCGTACTTCGAAAAGGTCTCTAAGAACATCTACCTTCAGGCCATTAAAGACGGCTTTTTGGCAGCAATGCCCATTATCCTGTCTTCTTCTGTCTTCCTGCTTATTTCGACCCTGCCGGGCGTTGTCGCCACGGTCGGCGGCTTTACGCTGCCCGACTGGTGGAACGTCGACGTCGTGAACTTCTGCAACAAGGTTTACAACTTCACGATGGGCGTCGTGGGCATCATGGTCGCCGGCACCACCGCAAGCGCGCTGACCGGCTCCAAGAACCGCCGCATGCCTGCCGGCAAGGCCATCAACGCCACGAGCACCATGGTCGCCGCCATGTGCGCTATGCTCATCTTGGCCGTTACCCAGACGAGTGCCAAGATCGACGGCGCCGATGTCTCGGTGTTCTTTACCGACAACATGGGCACCAAGGGCCTGCTGAGCTCCTTTGTCGCCGCATTTGCCACGGTCAACATCTATGCCTTCTGCATTAAGCGAGACATCACCATCAAGCTGCCCAAAGAAGTCCCCGGCGCCATCGCCCAGAACTTCCGCGACATCTTCGCCTTCAGCTTCTCCATCCTGTTTGTCGCCGTCATCGACGTTATCTGCCGCACCTGCTTGGCCGTCCCGTTTGCCAACGTCATCTCCACGCTGGTGAGCCCGCTGTTCGCCGCTGCCGATTCCTACGCCGGCCTCGCCCTCATCTGGTTCATGATCCCGCTGTTCTGGTTCATGGGCATCCACGGCCCCTCGGTCGTTAAGCCTGCCCTCAACGCCGCGCTGTTTGGCAACATCACCACCAACCTCGCCACGCTGCAGGCCGGCGGTCACCCCGCCCTCGCCCTGACCGAAAACTTCGGTAACTACATCGGCGAACTCGGCGGCACCGGCGCCACGTTCATTGTCCCGATCATCTTCCTGCTCTTTATGCGCTCCAAGCAGCTCAAGGCCGTCGGCAAAGCCTCTGTCGTGCCCGTGATGTTCGCCGTCAACGAGCCGCTGCTGTTCGCCGCGCCCATCATCCTCAACCCGTACTTCCTGATCCCGTTCCTGTTTGCCCCCGTGGCCAACGTCCTCATTGGTAAGTTCTTCATCGACTTTTTGGGCATGAACGGCTTTATCTATGCCATGCCGTGGGCACTCCCCGGACCGATCGGCACCTTCATCGACACCAACTTCCAGCCGATCTCTCTGGTCCTGGTTGTCGTCCTGCTGGTCGTTGACTTCTTGATCTACTACCCGTTCTGCAAGGCCTACGACAACGTCCTGTGCAAGCAGGAGGCCGAGACCCTGGCCGAAGAAGAGGCCGAGGAGACCAAGGCCGTCAAGACCGCTGCCGCCCCCGCCGTTGAGGCTCCTGTTGTCGAGACCGCTTCTGCCACTGAGGCCTCCGCAGCTCCGTCCGCCCTTAAGGGCAAGGATCTGAGGGTTCTGGTTCTGTGCGCTGGCGCCGGCACCTCTGCACTGCTCGCCAACGCGCTTAAGGAAGGCGCCGACGAGCTGGGCATCGACATTACCGCCAACGCCGGTGCCTACGGCAGCCACTACGCCATCATGGACCAGTACAACGTCATCGTCCTGGCTCCGCAGGTTCGCACCTATTACAACGAGATGAAGGCCGACACCGACCGCCTGGGCATCACGCTGCTGTCGCCCAAGGGCAAACAGTACATCGACCTCACTAAGGATCCCAAGGGTGCCGTCGCCTGGATCGAGGAAAACCTCGAGGCATAAGACGCTGACACCACCTGCCGCTTGCAGACAATAAATGGCCCGTGCATCGATGTGAACTGCGCCCCAAATCTTGGACGCCCTAAATAGCGACTAGGCCGCAAGGGCCT
>CABRYP010000031.1 GCA_902475245.1 uncultured Collinsella sp.
CCTATGTGCGGCGTAGGCCGCTTATTAGCCCGTCCAAGAATTGGGGCGCAGTTCATTATGGTAGCGGGGCTCTTTTGTTTTGAATGGTGGCCTTGGGGGGCCGGATAATGCGGCCGAATGGGTGGCTATGGCGTCTTATTTACCCATGGGGCGCAGCGACGCCTCTTCAAAATGGAAGGATCGCAAGTCGTCTTCGGTCTCGATGCACGCGCGACCAAAGTCATCGACGGTTTTAAAGATGCCTCGCGCCAGCTCGTCCCCAGCGGGGGAACGGGCGATAACGTGATCCCCAATCCAATTGAGATGACCGATGTATTCGCCGTGGACGGGCGCGAGCGGTCCGGCGTCTTCTTCCATGGCGTTGAGACGCTCTGCCCATGTGTCTACAGCGTTCACGACCGCGTGATAGACCTCCTTGAGTAGCACATCGACGGCGGGAACATTCTCGTTGAGGTCTGAGAGGCCAATTGCCGCCAGGCCGCCATCGGGAACCTCCGAAGGCACATAGTTCACATTGACGCCAATGCCGCAGACTGCAAAGGGGCTGCCTTCGTTATCGCGTGCGGCTTCGACCAGAATGCCGCCGAGTTTGCGCCCTCGCGCGACCAGGTCGTTGGGCCATTTGAGGCCTATCTCGTTTGCAAGACCCTGCTTTTCGAGCGCCTCGAGCACCGCTAAGCCGCTGACGGCGGCAAGACCAGAGTACTTGGCGGGATCAACACGTGGACGTAGGACAATCGAGAGCAACAAGTTACCAGCGGTTGAATCCCACTTGTGGCCGCGTCGGCCGCGTCCTGCTGTCTGAGCCCGTGCGGCAAGTCCTGTGCCGTGCGGCGCTCCTTGTTTTCCTGCTTCGAGCAGGTCATCGTTGGTCGATCCGGTTACGTCGACTATCGTTAATTTGGCATCCATAACGGCTGCTACCTCCTTAATGAATAAGTGAATAACGCAATGGTGTCGAGAGACAGACACAATGTGAAGCCTTTGTCGCATTTGGACAATTTAATGTTAACACGTCAACAACGACTGAAATGCGTTATCCTCTCTTGGTCGATGTAAACACGTCAACAACTCAAAGGAGGTTAGTGATGGGTTTCACGATACTGGGAACGGGCTCGGCACTTCCCGAGCGCAGTGTTTCCAACGACGAGCTGTCCGAGTTCCTCGATACCTCGGATGAGTGGATTTTTACCCGCACCGGTATCAAGAGCCGCCATGTGTGCACCACCGAGTCACTCGACGACCTTGCCGTGGCGGCGAGCGAGCAAGCGCTCCAGACGTCCGGAATCGATGCGAGCCAGCTGGATCTTATCGTCTGCTCGACGACGACGGGCGATCATCTCGTTCCTGCCGAAGCGTGCGCCGTTGCTGAGCGCCTGGGCGCCACATGTCCTGCCTTTGACGTTTCGGCGGCTTGTGCCGGCTTCGTATTTGCGCTCGATGTCGCCGAGGGCTATATCGCCCGCAGTCGCGCCAAGCACGTGCTGGTCGTTGCCGCCGAGCAGATGACGCGCGCGCTCGATTGGACCGACCGTGCCACGTGCGTGCTCTTTGGCGATGGAGCGGGTGCTGCGGTCATAGAGGCTGGGGGAGAGAACCCCCTTGCTGTTGAGCTTTCGACGTCGCCTGACGTCGAAACGCTGCACGTCCCCGGATTAGCGGGTTCCTCGCCGTATAAGACGGCGCAGGACCGCGAAAGCGTGCTTTCCATGAACGGACGTCGCGTCTTCAAGTTTGGCGTCAATGCCATCTGCGACACGGTCAACAAGCTCGCCTGCGAGGCGAGCATCGCGGTCGAGGACATCGACCACTTTGTATTCCATCAGGCTAACGAACGAATCTTGAGCCAGGCGGTCAAGCGCCTAGGTGTGCCGGACGACCGTGTGGTCCGAACGTTGCGTGAAACCGGCAACATCTCGAGCGCCTGCATTCCGCTTGCTCTCGATCGACTGGCAAATACCGGCGCGCTGCACGCGGGCGACACCATCGCCTTGGTCGGATTTGGCGCCGGCTTGGATGTAGGTGGCTATCTACTTCGCTGGAAGTAGTTGCACATAGGAAATAAAAACGCCCCTGGGGCACAAACAAAGGAGAACTACCATGGCAGATCAGAAGACCTTCGAGCGCGTTTACGACGTTATCCGCGAGACCGCCGGCCTTGACGATGTCGAGATGAAGCCCGAGTCCACGCTCGAGGAGATTGGCCTCGACAGCCTGGGTACCGTCGAGATCCTCGTTGCCGTCGAGGACGAGTTTGGCATTGAGCTCGATACCGAGGAGAACCCCAAGACGGTCGGCGAGTTCGTCGATACGGTCGAGGCGGCATTGGAGAAGTAGTGATGCTCAAGTCTCCTCTCTGCGATCTGCTCGGCATCGAAAAACCCGTGTTCCAGGGTGGCATGGCCTGGATTGCCGATGCCTCGCTGGCATCTGCCGTGTCCGAGGCGGGCGGCTTAGGCATTATCGCGGCCATGAATGCCGACGCAAACTGGCTGCGCGATCAGATTCACGAGCTGCGCGCCAAGACGGATAAGCCCTTTGGCGTCAACGTTATGCTCATGAGCCCGTTTGTCGACGAGGTCGCACAAGTGGTGATTGATGAGCGGGTGCCCGTTGTGGTGACCGGCGCCGGCAATCCCACCAAGTACATGAAGGCCTGGAACGATGCAGGCATCAAGGTCATACCCGTCGTGGCTTCGGTGGCGCTGGCGCGTCTCGTGGCGCGTCGCGGAGCAACTGCCGTGGTTGCCGAGGGCACCGAATCAGGCGGCCATATTGGAGAGACCTCGACGATGGCGCTGGTGCCGCAGGTTGTCGATGCGGTCGATATTCCCGTGGTTGCGGCTGGCGGCATCGCCGATGGCCGCGGTGTGGCGGCCGCCTTTATGCTCGGCGCTGCCGGCGTCCAGGTGGGAACACGCTTTCTGGTCGCAAACGAGTGCACCGTATCCGAACAGTACAAAGAGCTGGTGCTCAAGGCGGGCGACACGTCGACGCGTGCGACCGGTCGCTCGACGGGACATCCGGTTCGCGCCCTCAAGAGCCCCTTCACCAACGCGTATGCCAAGAACGAGGCGGCGGGCGCAAGCCCCGAGGAGCTTGGGGCCATGGGCACGGGCGCGCTTCGTAAAGCCGCAAAGGACGGTAATTACGAAGAGGGTTCGTATTTGTGCGGACAGATTGCCGGCATGGTCAACGAACGCCAGAGCGCACGCGAAATCGTCGACGATCTGGTCGATGGCGCCGAGCATGTCCTGAAGGGTGCGTCCGCATGGGTAGCGTAGCGTTTCTGTTTGCCGGTCAGGGTGCCCAGCATCCCGCGATGGGCGTCGACCTCATCGAAGCATCGCCGGCGGCTGCCGAGGTATTTGCAATCGCCGATGAGGTGCGCCCGGGGACCAGTGAGCAGTGCCGGAGCGCCTCCAAGGAGGAGCTCTCGCAGACCGAGAACACGCAGCCTTGCGTGTTCGTGCACGACTTGGCTGTCGCCGTCGCCCTGCGCGAGCGCGGCGTGGTGCCTGCCGCCTGTGCGGGATTCTCGCTGGGCGAGGTCGCTGCACTCACCTTTGCGGGGGCATTCGATACGCGAGCGGGTTTTGAGCTCGTATGTGAGCGCGCGGCATTGATGGCCACGGCGGCTGAGCGTCACCCCGGCGGCATGCGCGCCGTCATCAAGCTCGATGCAGCGCAAGTCGAGGGCCTGGCAAAACAGGCCGGCGAGGACTGCTGGCCGGTCAACTACAACAGCCCCCAGCAGACGGTTGTGGCCGGGGCGCCCGATGCGCTGCAGACTCTCGACGTCCTGGTAAAAGAGGCTGGTGGCCGGGCCATGAAGGTCGCGGTGTCGGGTGCATTCCATAGCCCTTATATGGTCGAGGCGACCTGTGGCCTTGCTGCATATATTGAGGCCGGTCACGCGCCGTCCCCGTTGCTCATTCCTGTTATGGCAAATATGACGGCGGCGCCTTATCCGGCCGACCCGCAGGCGGCATCGGAGGTGCTGGCCAACCAGGTGAGTCATGCCGTGCGCTGGGTCGACACGCTGCATGCTCTGCAGGATCAAGGCATCGACACGTTTATTGAGGTCGGCCCCGGCAAAACGCTGTCCGGCTTGGTCAAGCGTACGTTGAGCGACGTTCGTGTGTATTCGTGCGAAACGGCCGAACAGGTCGCAGCTATTGCCGACGAGCTCGCATAGCCCACAGGGCTGTAACCCGAAAGGAACGACATGGGCAACTTGAACAACGGCGCGCTCGAGCGCGACGGATCGCGCCGCGTGGCGCTGGTCACGGGCGGCTCGCGCGGCATCGGTCGCGCTTGTGCCGTGGGCTTGGCGGAGGATGGCTACGATATCGCCGTCGTCTATGCCGGCAGCGTCGATGCGGCGCGCGAGACGTGCGAAGCCTGCGAGGCGTCAGGCGCCACGGCACGCGCATATCAATGTGACGTGGCCGACCCCGCCGCCGTCAACACATGCGTGGAGACGGTCCTCAACGACTTCGGCTCCATTTGGGCGCTCGTCAACAACGCCGGCATCACACGCGACGGCCTGCTCATGCGTATGGGTGACGATGCCTTCGACCGCGTGCTCGATGTCAATCTCAAGGGCACGTTCAATACGACGCGCGCGCTCACCAAGACCTTTATGCGTCAGCGCGGCGGCTGCGTCGTCAACATGAGCTCGGTTGTGGGCCTGATGGGCAATGCCGGGCAGGCCAACTACGCCGCCTCCAAGGCGGGCGTCATCGGCCTGACCAAGGCGGTAGCGCGCGAGCTTGCGCCCCGCGGCGTACGAGTGAACGCGGTCGCCCCCGGGTTTGTCGAGACCGATATGACGGCAAAGCTCTCGGATAAGGTGCGTGCGGCAACCGAGGAGCAGATTCCCCTTAAGCGTATGGCGCAGCCCGAGGAGGTGGCCGGTGTGGTGCGCTTTCTGGCGAGTGATGCCGCCGCTTACATTACGGGTGAAGTCATACGCGTCGACGGCGGAATGGCGATGTAGAAACCAGGGCCGAACAACGGCTTGAATGAGGAGACCAAGATGGAACAGAGAGTTGCAATCACCGGCATCGGTGCCGTATCGCCGCTCGGCAACACCGCGCTTGCCACCTGGGCGGCCATGTGTGCCGGGACCTGTGGCATCGGCCCGATCACGCACTTCGATACCGACGCGTTCGCCGTTAAAGTGGCGGCCGAGGTCAAGGGCTTTGACGGCAACGACTACTTTGGTAAGCACGATGCCAAGCACCTGGACCCTTGCGTCCAGTTTGCCCTGGCGGCGTCGGACGAGGCCATGCACGATGCGGGTTTTGATGTCGAGGGTGCCATCGATCGCGAGCGCCTGGGCGTCTACGTGGGCTCAGGCGTGGGCGGCATGCAGACACTCGTCGACAACGTCCACACGATTGCCGACCGTGGGCCCCGCCGTGCATCGCCCTATATGATTGCGATGATGATCCCCAATATGGCTTCGGGCAATATCGCGATCCGCCACAAGGCAAAAGGCCCGACCCTGCCCGTGGTGACCGCGTGCGCGACCTCGGCCCATGCCGTGGGCGAGGCGTTCCGCGCCATCAAGCATGGCTATGCCGATGCGATTCTCGCCGGCGGTACCGAGGCCGCAATCATTCCCGATGCAGTTGCGGGCTTTACGTCCTGCCGTGCACTCACCACCAATCCTGATCCGTCGACTGCCTGCCGCCCGTTCGATGCAGACCGCGACGGCTTTGTGATGGGCGAGGGCGCCTGCGTGCTCGTGCTCGAGAGCATGGAACATGCGCAGGCGCGCGGTGCGCACATTTATGCCGAGGTCGTGGGCTACGGCAACACCGATGATGCCTATCACATCACGAGCCCCGATCCCGAGGCTGCCGGCATTGCCCGTGCGATATCGCTGGCGGTGACCGAGGGCGACGTTAAGCCTTCCGAGGGCCTCTACATCAACGCTCACGGCACCTCGACCAAGCTCAACGATTCGTCCGAGACGGCGGGCATAAAGCGTGCGCTCGGCGAGGACGCGGCACGCGCCGCGCACGTCTCGTCGACTAAGTCGATGACCGGCCACATGATCGGTGCCACGGGCGCCATCGAGGTCATGGCCTGCGCCATGGCGCTCGAGCAGGGCGTGGTGCCGCCGACCATTAACTACCACACGCCCGATCCCGCCTGCGATCTTGACTACACGCCCAATCGCGCGGTTCGCGCCGACCTTACCTGGGCGCTTTCGACCAACCTGGGCTTTGGCGGGCACAACGCCGCCATCGCACTGCGTAGATATACGAGGAGCTAGAGCATGGATTCCAAAAGACTTGCCGAGATAGCCGATGTTATGGAGGACCGCGGCCTCACGCGTGTACGCGTTGAGGAGCCCGATGGCACCGCGGTCGAACTCGAGCGCGCGAGCGCCGCACAGCCGGTTGCCGTGCCCATGCCTATGCCGAGTGCCATGGCTGCTCAAGTTGCAGCTCCCACAGTCGCGCCTGCCGCACCGGAACCTGCCGCGCAGGCGCCTGCCGCCGCACCGGAGTCCAAAGGCACCGAGGTGACCGCTCCCATGGTCGGCGTTTTCTACGCTGCCCCGGCGCCGGGCGACGAGCCGTTTGTGCACGTGGGCTCCAAGGTCAAGGCCGGCGAGACCCTCTGCATCATCGAGGCCATGAAGGTTCTCAACGAGGTGACGGCAGAGGCGGATGGCGAGGTGCTCGAGATCTGCGTGGCCGACGGCGACCTCGTGGAGTTTGGCAGCTGCCTCATGAGGATCGGATAGGTGATATCCATGAACAAAGAAGAGCTCAAGAAGCTGTTGCCGCATCGCGAGCCGATGCTTTTGCTCGACGAAGCCGAGCTGGTGGGCGACGAGGCCCACGGCAAGATCACGATCACGGGCGACGAGTACTTTTTGCAGGGGCATTTTCCGGGAAACCCGGTCGTCCCCGGCGTGATTCAGTGCGAGATGCTCGCCCAGAACTGCTGCGTGCTGCTGATGGGCGATGAGGAGGCGCGCGGTGCGACGCCGTTCTACACGAGTCTGGACAAGGTGCGCTTTAAGCGTCCGGTGCGCCCAGGTGACACGGTGGATCTGGTGTGCTCCATCACGCGTGCGCGCGGGCCGTTCCGCTTTGCGACGGGTACTGCGAGCGTCAACGGTGAGGTTTGCTGCCGCGCCGATATGTCTTTTGCACTCATGCACGAAAGTTAAGGAAGGCTTCATGTTCGACAAAGTGCTCATCGCCAACCGCGGCGAGGTCGCGGTCCGTGTTATCCGCGCGTGCCGCGATATGGGCATCAAGACCGTCGCCGTTTATTCCACGGCCGATGCGGACGCGCTGCACGTGCAGCTTGCCGACGAGGCGTATTGCATCGGCGGCCCGCGTCTTGCCGAGAGCTACCTCAACGACGATGCCGTGCTCACCTGTGCCGTAAAGTCGGGAGCTAAGGCAATTCATCCCGGCTATGGCTTCTTTTCCGAGAAGGCGAGCTTCGTGCGCGACTGCGACAAGTATGGCCTGGCGTTTGTCGGTCCTTCGGCCGAGGTGATCGACAGCATGGGCGACAAGGACGCCGCACGTCGAACGGCTGCCGCGGCGGGCGTGCCCATCGTGCCAGGCTGCGATTTGCTCAAAAGTCCCGAGGAGGCAACAGCCGAGGCCGAGCGTATCGGCTGCCCCGTGCTCATCAAGGCGCGCGCGGGCGGCGGCGGTCGCGGTATTCGCAAGGTCGAGCGCGTGGAAGACGCGGCAAAGGCCTTTATTGAAGCACGTGCCGAGGGCGAGGCCGTTTTTGGCGACGGCGAGTGCTACATGGAGAAGTTCGTCGCGCCGGCGCACCACGTTGAGGTGCAGATTATGGCCGATAAGCAGGGCCATGTGTTTTCGCTCGGCGAGCGCGAGTGCTCGGTGCAGCGCCGCAACCAAAAGCTGATCGAGGAGAGCCCCGCGCCGTGTCTCGACGGACGCGATGATATTCGCGCGCGCATGCACAAGGCCGCGCGTGACCTGGCTCGTGCCGTCGGCTACGAAGGAGCCGGTACCATCGAGTTCCTGTATTCGGACGACGGCAATTTCTACTTTATGGAAATGAACACGCGCTTGCAGGTGGAGCATCCGGTTACGGAGTTTGTGACCGATACCGACTTGGTCAAGTGGCAGCTGCGCGTGGCAGCCGGCCAGCCTCTGCCCTTTGAGCGGGAGGACATGCCGGTCCGCAACCACGCCATGGAGTGCCGCATCAATGCCGAAACGCCGGACTTTCTGCCGTCATGCGGAACGGTCACCGCGTTGCGTGTGCCGGGTGGTCCGCGCGTGCGCTGGGATTCCGCCATGTTTACCGGTGCGAACGTTCCGCCGTACTACGACTCCATGCTCGGCAAGCTCATCGTGTGTGCGCCCACGCGTGACGGCGCCATTCGCAAGATGCGCTCGGCCCTGGGCGAGCTCGTGATTGAGGGCGTGAGCGAAAACAGCGAGCTTCAGCTCGACGTGCTGGCAAACGACGAGTTCTTGTCGGGCATGTACCACACCGATCTGATGGGGCATCTCTATGCTGATGAATAGAAAAGCGAAGACGGTCAACGTCCTCGAGGGGCCGATGACCGAGTCGTGCGCCGAGTTTCCCGCGCGCCACGTGTTTATCAAGTGCCCGGAGTGCCGCCGTGTGATCGATGAGGCACGCCTGCACGACAACCTCGAGGTCTGCCCCCGTTGCGGCAAGCATTTTCGCGTGAGCGGGCGCGACCGTATGCGCATGACGGTCGACGAGGGCACGTTTGAGGAATGGGATGCCAGTCTGGCGTCTGAGGACTTCCTCTCGTTTCCCGGCTATGCCGACAAACTCAAGAGCGTGAGCGAGCGTTCGGGCGAGCGCGATGCCGTCGTGTGCGGCAGGGGCAAAATCCGCGGTTGCGATACGGCGCTCTTCTTTATGGATGCCAACTTTATGATGGGCTCGATGGGCTCCGTGGTGGGCGAGAAGATCTGTCGCACATTTGAGCGTGCGACCGAGCTGGGATTGCCAGTTGTCGGCTTTACCGTTTCGGGCGGCGCGCGCATGCAAGAGGGCGTGACCTCGCTTATGCAGATGGCCAAGATTTCTGCGGCGGTTAGGCGCCACAGCGAGGCGGGCGGCCTGTATATCACGGTGCTCACCGACCCCACGACCGGAGGCGTAACCGCGAGCTTTGCCATGGAGGGCGACATTATCCTGGCCGAGCCCGATGCCCTGACGGCATTTGCCGGCCCGCGCGTGATCGAGCAGAACATGCACAAGCGTCTGCCCAAGGGATTCCAGCGTTCCGAGTTTTTGCTGGAGCACGGCTTTTGCGATGCCGTTGTTCCGCGTGGTGAGATTGCGCTCACGGTAGGCGAACTGCTGGCGCTGCACGAAGGGCACGCGCCCGGCCTGGGGGCACCGCATGAGATCGTGCATACGGGTCGTCGCGGCAAAAAGCTGGGACACTTGTTTAAGCGCTCGGCGGCACCAAAAACCGCGCTTGAGATTGTCAAGCAGACCCGCTCGGCAGATCGCGCCACGGCGAGTGAGATGATCTCGCTGGGCCTGGATGGATTTGTGGAGCTGCACGGCGACCGTTACTTTGGCGACGACGCCGCTGTGGTGGCTGGCATTGGCTGGAAAGACGGACGCCCCGTAACGGTCATCGCCATCGAGCGCGGCACCACGACTAAAGAGCGTATGCGTCGCAACTTTGGCATGGCGCATCCCGAGGGCTACCGCAAGGCGCGGCGCCTCATGCGCCAAGCCGAAAAGTTTGGTCGACCGGTTCTGTGCCTGGTCGATACTTCGGGCGCGTTTTGCGGCATCGGTGCCGAGGAGCGCGGCCAAGGCGAGGCGATTGCCCAGAATCTCATGGAGATGAGCGGCCTTAAGACGCCGATTGTCTCGGTGGTGACAGGCGAGGGCGGCTCTGGTGGCGCGCTGGCGCTTTCCGTGGCCGACCGCATCCTGATGCTCTCGAGCTCGGCCTATTCGGTCGTGAGCCCCGAGGCCTGTGCGTCGATCCTGTGGAAGGATACCGAGCGCGCGAATGAGGCCGCCGAGGCGCTGAAGCTCACGGCCCCCGATTTGTTGGCGCTCGGCATCATCGACGGCATTGTTGACGATAGGGGCCTGTCGCATGAGGAGATCGCCGGTGCCGTCATGTCCTCGGCATTTGATGCCTTCGATACGCTTGGGCGACTCGACGACGCGGCCCTCACAAACCTCCGCTACGAAAAGTACCGCGCAATCGGTCAGTACCGCACGATGTGACAAAGGGACAGTCCGCATGTCACATTGGGAAAGGCGTTCCATGTCACAAGTTTCTAACACCTCGTTTACAACGACGGCCTCATCAAACGCCATGGCCGTGGTGGACTATCTGTCCAAAAGCATGATGGCGGCGCTGCCGTTTATTGTCTGCGCGGCGTTGTTCCGCACCGTCGCCGTCATTATGGGCGAAGGCATGCTGGGCCTGTGGTCTGCCGATTCCGAAATCTATCGCCTGTTCTACAGTTGGCTCTATAACGCCGGCTACTACTTTTTGCCCATTTATCTTGGTTGGGCGGCCGCCCGCCAGCTCGGTTGCTCGGAGCAGCTGGGCATGATGCTGGGCGGCGTATTGATTGCGCCCGATTTGCTTAAGCTCGTCGATGCCGCATCGACGACGGGGGCATCGATGACTTCCGTGTATGGCCTGCTTCCCGCGCCGGTCAACGATTACACGGCGACTGTTATTCCGATTCTCATCTCGGTGCCCGTGCTATGGCGAGTGGAGTGTTTCTTTTCGCGCGTTATCCCTAAGGCCGTGGCGTTTTCGTTCGTTCCGTTTGCGACCATGCTTGTCATGGTTCCGGTTTCGCTGTGTATCACGGCGCCGGCGGGCAGCTATCTGGGCATGCTGTTGGGCCAGCTTATGTTTATGCTTGGCAATTCCGGTGGCATCGTGTCGCTGCTCACGCTCATGGGGCTTGCTGCAGGCTGGGAGTTTCTTAAGATCGCGGGCGTCAGCAACGTTGTCCTATCGCTCGCCTATGCGCAGTTTATGAGTGTGGGAACGGATTCGTGCATCCTAATCGCCGCGACGATGGCGACGTTCGCCGTTTGGGGCATGCCCTTTGGCGCGTCGCTCCGCGTTGCGAATAAGGACGAGAAGGCGCTCATGCTGGGCTATTCGATCTCGGGCGTGCTTGGCGGCGTAAGCGAGCCGGCGCTGTACGGTTGCGGCTTTAAATATGGCAGGTGCCTGACGTGCATGGCCATTGGTGGCGCCGTCGGAGGCCTTGTTGCGGCCGTGGGCCACGTTACGGCCTATACCATCGGCATGACGAATGTCCTCATGGTCATTGGCTTTGCCACGGGCGGCATCTCGAACCTGCTGTGGTGCTGTGTTGCCGGCGGTGTGGCATTTGCGGTGTCTGCGGCGCTGAGCTACTGCTTTGGCGTGGTGCCGGCGAAGGGGCAGACGACGGGGGACGGAGCCGATTCACCCGAAACCTCGAAGAACGTGGCCGAAGTAAGCGCGTAAACCTGTGCGACACAAGGACGGTTTCTTTGCCACATTCTAAGGCCGTGGCCCGTGTGGGTTGCGGCCTTTTTGTATCTGGAGGACAAAGTGGCTACACTACAATCCGTTTGAGCAATAGATATATAGGTAGTACCGTGGGGGCGGATGTAGATGGTCGAGTGGATTGTTAAACGCGCGCAGGGCGATCGTGCGCGTGTGGGCACGTTAGCGGGCATGGTGTGCATTGTCGCCAATGTTGCGCTTTGTGCTGCGAAGGGCGCAATTGGCGTGCTGTCGGGATCGGTTTCGATCGTGGCGGATGCCATGAACAACCTGTCCGATGCCAGCTCGAATATCGTGAGCGTGCTGGGCTTTAAGCTGGCGAGCAAGCCGGCCGACCCCGAGCATCCTTACGGCCACGGTCGCTACGAGTATCTCTCGGGATTGGTCGTGGCGGCACTCGTGCTGCTGATTGGCGTTGAGCTGGTGAAGTCCTCGGTCGAGCGCGTCATCCACCCCGAACCTGTCGAGTTCTCGCTTGCCCTGGTGGCAGTTCTAGTGCTTTCGATGGTCGTAAAGCTCTGGATGGCGGCCCTTAACCAAAAGCTCGGTGACCGCATTGAGTCCGAGACGCTGCATGCGACCGCGCAGGATTCCAAGAACGATGTTCTAGCCACGGGCGCCGTGCTGGCGTGCGCGATTGTTTCCCAGGTGACGCATATCAATCTTGATGCATGGGTTGGACTTGCCGTTGGCGCCTATATTGGTTGGAGCGGTTTTGAACTCATCCAGGATACGGTGAGCCCGCTTTTGGGCCAGGCGCCCGATCCCAAGCTGGTCAAGCACATTCGAGACAAGATCATGAGCTACCCCGGCGTTTTGGGCGTTCACGATTTGATGGTTCACGACTACGGCCCGGGCAGGAAGTTTGCAAGTGCGCACGCCGAGATGGCGGCCGAGGTCAGCCCGCTGGAAAGTCACGACACGCTCGATAACATCGAGCAGTCGTTTAGGGTCGAAGACGGCATGATCGTCACGCTTCACTACGATCCCATCGTGACCGATGACCCCAAGGTGGCGAGCATGCGCTTGCGCATTCACGCCATGGCTCAGGAGATTGATAACCGCCTCTCGATTCATGACCTACGCTGTGTGCCGGGTCCTACGCACACCAACGTGATCTTTGACTGCGTGCGCCCCTCGGATCTGCAAATGAGTGCCGAAGACGTAAAGCACGCGCTGGCACAACGGGTCGAATCGGAATATCCCAAGTCGATTGCCAAGATTACGATCGACGAAGACTACGTAGGGCATACCCACGAGTAAGGCTGTGCCGGCAAAGCAGGTTATGCAGAAGGGGAGAGCATGAAGAAACTGTATCTACTCCGCCACGGTCAGACGGAGTTCAACGTCAAAAAGCTGGTCCAGGGCCGCTGCGATTCACCGCTGACCAGCCTGGGCCGTCAACAGGCACAGGCAGCCGCCGCGTGGCTCAAAGCCAACGGCGTCGTCCCCGACAAAGTGATCTCATCACCCTTAGGCCGAGCCATGGACACGGCAAGTCTCGTCGCATGCGAACTCCTCGGTCCGGACGCCGCTGCCGAGCCCTGCGAAGGCATCATCGAACGCTGCTACGGCTCCTTCGAAGAGGGCCCGCACGACGCGCTACCTACCGACGTCTGGGATCCCGGCGAGGATCTGGTCCCCTTCGGAGGAGAAGGAAGCCGCGCGCTGCAAGAGCGCATGGTAGACACCCTCACCAATATCATGGGCGCCGATGGTATCGAAACCCTCCTAGCAGTAAGCCACGGCAGCGCCAGCCGCCAATTCATCAAGGCTGCAGCCCCAGAGGGCTTCGAGCTCCCAACAAAACTCCCCAACTGCGCCATCATGATCTTCGATTTCGATGAGGCAAAGCCACAAGCAGAAGGCGAGCCTCATCAATGTAAGTTCACCCTCCAGCAAATAGTGGACCCCCAACAAAGTCATTAGCCTGAGCGAGCAGAGTTAAGCAGACATCAACGTGTCGTCTCCCGAGCTTGGCAGAGGGGCGGCGAAATATATTAAGTTTGTCGCGAGTTCCGCACGCAAAGGAAAGCACTTAATGTGCTTTCCGTCTTGCGCAGGACTGTAGAGCAGCAAACTTAATATATTTCGCCGCCCCTCTGCCAAGCCCAGGCGACTCCACGCACTTTACCTGCGTAAACAATGTGAGTGAAATATGAATCTCGATGGATACGCCCGCAGCCGTGTATACTAAACAGCTGTGTGAAACCAGGGGAGTATTCTGGCTGGACAAAATGCCTGCTTAATAGGGTTGTCAGGTAGTCCGGACGCAATACAAGACTGGGGAGCACGTCGTGTAAGTAGTGGTCCTCTAGGGGCGTACGCTCGGTGGTGTACGCATTGTCCCAAGACCACGCGAGAGTTGGGATCATATCTTGATCAGCATGATTCTCGGCCGCAAGATTGGCATGACCCAGGTTTGGGACGATGACGACAACGTCGTTCCCGTCACGGTCATCCAGGCTGGCCCCTGCGCTGTCTCGCAGGTTAAAACTCAGGCAACCGACGGCTATGATGCCGTCCAGATCGGTTTCGGCGACATCAAGGCCAAGAACGTGAACAAGCCCATGGCTGGTCACTTCGCCAAGGCTGGCGTCGAGCCTGTCCGCTTCCTTCGTGAGGTCCGCGTCGAGAACGGCGAGGAGCACAAGGTCGGCGAGGTCGTCACCGTCGCTGATTTCGCTGATGTCGAGAAGGTCGACGTCATCGGTACCTCCAAGGGTAAGGGCTTCCAGGGTCGCATCAAGCGCTGGGGTCAGCGCCGCGGTCCTATGACGCATGGTTCTCACTTCCAGCGTCACCCCGGTTCTATCGGTCAGTGCGCCTATCCTGCGCGCGTCCTCAAGGGCGTCAAGATGGCCGGTCACATGGGTAACGAGCGCGTTACCGTCAAGAACCTTTCCGTTGTCCGCATCGATGCCGAGCAGAACCTCATCTTGGTCAAGGGCGCTGTCCCGGGTGCCAAGAATGGTCTCGTCGCCATCCGTATGGCCTAAGGGCCCAGCCCATTTAGCCCAGCGTCATACCAAGGAGAACACTTAAATGGCAAAGTTTGAAGTAAAGAACAGCGAGGGCAAGAAGGTCGCCGAGGCCGAGCTCGCCGCTGAGGTGTACGGCATCGAGCCGAACATCCACGTTATGCACCACATCGTCAAGTGCCAGATGGCCTCTTGGCGTCAGGGCACCCAGTCCGCTAAGGGCCGCTCTGAGGTTTCCGGTGGCGGCAAGAAGCCTTGGCGTCAGAAGGGCACCGGCCGTGCCCGCCAGGGTTCCATCCGTGCTGCCCAGTGGCGTCACGGTGGCGTCGTCTTCGCCCCCAAGCCCCGTTCCTACGCCAAGCGTATGAACAACAAGGAGGTCAAGCTGGCTATGCGCTCCGCGCTGTCCGCCAAGCTGGCCGATGGCGAGCTCGTGCTCGTCGACGACTACGGCTTCGAGAAGCCTTCCACCAAGGCTGCCGTCGCCATGCTCAAGGCTCTCGGCCTTGAGGGCAAGCGTCTGACCATCATCGTTCGCGATGAGGACGTCAACGCCTACCTGTCGTTCCGCAACATTCCCAAGACGTTCATCATCACCGCTGACGAGGCCAACACCTACGATCTCGTCAACAACAACGCCGTGCTGATGCCCGCCGACATCGCCGCTCACTTCGGGGAGGTGCTTGCATAAATGACCGCCCACGAGATCATCATCCGTCCGATCGTGTCCGAGCGTTCCTTCTCCGGCATGGAGCTGAACAAGTACACGTTCGAGGTCGCCAAGGATGCTAACAAGTATCAGATCAAGGACGCTGTCGAGGAGATCTTCGGCGTCAAGGTCGTTCGCGTGAACACCCTGACGGTCAAGCCCAAGACCAAGCGCGTGCGCTATGTCGCCGGCAAGACCCGTTCTTGGAAGAAGGCCATCGTCACGCTGGCCGAGGGCGACACCATCGAGGTCTTTGGCAACCAGGCCTAAGACTCGCTGCTGTTGAGTGAGCTCATGCCTCCCAAATAGGGGAGGCGGGAGCTCAAGGTTTTGGGCGTATAAAATGGACACGCCCGGAACCGTGTATACGTCCGGTGTCATCGCACCCGAGGCAGAACCTCGAATCCCTGTCTGCGATGGCTAACGGATTCCTATTGAAAGGGATTGTAATGGCTGTAAAGCACCTTAAGCCGACCTCCGCTGGTAGGCGTTGGCAGACGATCTCCGACTTCTCCGAGATCACCTGCACCAAGCCCGAGAAGTCTCTTCTCGAGCCCCTGCCCAAGAAGGCCGGTCGTAACAACAACGGCCGCATCACCACCCGCCACCAGGGCGGCGGCGTGAAGCGTCGTTACCGCGTGATCGACTTCAAGCGCAACAAGGACGGCGTGCCCGCCAAGGTTGCCACGATCGAGTACGATCCGAACCGTTCCGCTCGCATCGCTCTGCTGCACTACGCTGACGGTGAGAAGCGCTACATCCTGGCCCCCAAGGGCCTCGAGGTCGGTCAGACCATCATGTCCGGTTCTGACGCCGACATCAAGCCGGGCAACGCTCTGCCCCTCGCCGACATCCCCGTCGGTACGCTCATCCACGCCGTCGAGTTCCAGCCGGGCAAGGGCGCCGCTATCGCCCGTTCCGCCGGTAACTCCTGCCAGCTGATGGGTAAGGAGGGCAAGTACGCTATCGTCCGTATGCCTTCCTCCGAGATGCGCCGCATCCTCGTTACCTGCCGCGCCACCGTCGGTGAGGTCGGCAACGCCGATCACTCCAACATCGTCATCGGCAAGGCCGGCCGTAAGCGTCACATGAACGTGCGCCCGACCGTCCGCGGTACCGTCATGAACCCTGTCGACCACCCGCACGGCGGTGGCGAGGGCAAGAACCACACCTCTGGTCGTCCCTCCGTTACCCCCTGGGGTAAGCCGACGAAGGGCCTTCGTACGCGCAAGAAGAAGAAGGTCTCGAACCAGCACATCATTCGTCGCCGTAAGAAGTAATTTCGGATACCGAGTTTTAGGAGAAAGCACTTATGAGCAGAAGTCTCAAAAAGGGCCCGTTCGTGGAGACTCGCCTTCTCTCGCGTATCACCGCGATGAACGAGGCTGGCAAGAAGGACGTCGTGAAGACCTGGTCCCGCGCGTCCACCATCTTCCCCGAGATGGTTGGTCACACCATCGCCGTCCACGACGGCCGCAAGCATGTGCCCGTGTATGTTACCGAGTCCATGGTTGGTCACAAGCTCGGCGAGTTCGCGCCGACTCGTACGTTCCGTGGCCACAAGGCCAAATAGGGGGTTAACCGTAAATGGCAACTAAGTCTATTGAAACTGAGGCCACCGAGGTTCGCGCCGTCGCTAAGTACGTGCGTGTTTCCCCCAGCAAGGCCCGCCTGGTGGTCGATCTGATCCGCCGCAAGCCTGTCGCTCAGGCCTTCGACATCCTCCACTTCTGCGACCGCGCCGTCGCCGTGGATGTCGAGAAGGTTCTCCGTTCCGCCGTTGCGAACGCCGAGAACAACAACGGTCTGCGTGCCGACAACCTGGTTGTCGCCGCTGCCTATGTTGACGAGGGTCCGACGCTTAAGCGCATCCGTCCCCGCGCCAAGGGTTCCGCTTCTCGCATTCTGAAGCGTACTTCCCACATCACCGTCGTCGTTGCTCCTCGAAAGGAGGCGTAAAGCTGTATGGGTCAGAAAGTCTACCCCACCGGCTTCCGTCTTGGCATCACCGAGAACTGGCGCTCCCGCTGGTTCGCAGAGAAGGATTACGCTAAGACCCTCGGTAACGATCTCGAGATCCGCAAGTACCTCGAGAAGCGTCTTTCCCGCGCAGCTGTCTCCCGCGTCGAGATCGAGCGCGCTGGCGACAAGGTGAAGGTCATTATCCTCACCGCTCGCCCCGGCGTTGTCATCGGTAAGAAGGGTGCCGAGATCGATACCCTCCGCACCGAGCTCGAGAAGGTCGCTGGCGTCTCCAAGGGCCAGCTCTCCGTCGACGTTGTCGAGATCAAGCGCCCCGAGCTCGACGCCAACCTCGTTGCTCAGTCTATCGCCGAGCAGCTCGAGGGCCGCGTTGCCTTCCGTCGCGCTATGCGCAAGGCTGTCCAGTCCGCCCGCAAGGCCGGCGCTAAGGGCATCCGTATCCAGTGCTCCGGTCGTCTCGGCGGTGCCGAGATGGGCCGTCGTGAGTGGTACCGCGAGGGTCGCGTGCCTCTGCACACCCTCCGTGCCAAGATCGACTACGGCACGGCTGTCGCCAGCACCACCATGGGCGCTTGCGGCGTGAAGGTCTGGATTTACCTGGGCGAGAAGCTCCCGGGCCAGCCTGTTCCCAACCCTGCACTCGAGGGCTCTTCCCGTCCTCGTCGTCGTAACTCCGAGAGGAGGGGTCAGTAGTGCTTGCCCCTAAGCGTATTCTTCACCGCAAGGTGCAGCGTGGCTCCATGAAGGGCCAGGCCAAGGGTAATACCGAGCTGCATTTCGGCGAGTTTGGTATCCAGGCTCTCGAGGCCCATTGGATCACCAACCGTCAGATCGAGGCCGCTCGTATTGCCATGACCCGCTACATGAAGCGTGGCGGTCGTGTCTACATCACGATCTTCCCCGATAAGCCCATCACCAAGAAGCCTGCCGAGACTCGCATGGGTTCTGGTAAGGGTAACCCCGAGGAGTGGGTGGCCGTCGTCAAGCCCGGCCGCATCATGTTCGAGGTCAAGGGTGTTCCCGAGGAGGTCGCTCGCGAGGCTCTGCGTCTTGCGCAGCACAAGCTCCCCATCAAGACCAAGATTGTTGCTGCCAAGAACGCTGAGCAGCGCATCGAGAAGGAGATGGCTGAGGAGGCCGCTCTCGAGGCCAAGTGGGCTGCTGAGGACGCCGCCGCCGCCAAGGAGGAGAACTAATGAAGCCCGCAGAGATTCGTGAGCTCTCGGACGCTCAGCTCGTTGAGAAGCTGAAGGAAATGCGCGCCGAGCTCTTTAACCTTCGTTTCCAGATGGCTACCAGCCAGCTGGACAACACCGCTCGCGTCAACACCGTGAAGAAGGACATCGCTCGCGTCCTCACGGAGCAGCGCGCCCGCGAGATCGCAGCGGAGAAGTCCGCTGTCGCCGAGTAGGACCTAAGGAGAGAACATGACTGATTCGCGTAACTCGCGTAAGGTCCGTACGGGTGTCGTTACCTCCGTCTCCGGTGCCAAGACCATTGTTGTCACCATCACCGAGCGCAAGCGTCACCCCAAGTACGGCAAGATGATGACCAGCTCCAAGAAGCTGCACGCTCACGACGAGGAGTGCACGGCTGGCGTGGGCGACACCGTCCGCGTTATGGAGACCCGTCCTATGTCCAAGATGAAGCGTTGGCGCCTCATCGAGGTCGTCGAGCGCGCTAAATAAGCAGTCGCTCTTACGACTTGTACGTTTCCGAAGATGTGCGTATGCCTGGCTTGCATACCACAGGCCGTATAAAGGCAGCGCACCTCTCTTCGGTTCTTAGTTCGGAGGAACATCTACCATGATTCAGATGCAAACCATGCTGAACGTCGCCGACAACTCCGGCGCTCGCAAGATTCGCTGCATCAAGGTGCTTGGCGGTTCCAAGCGTCGTTATGCAGGCATCGGCGATGTGTTCATCGGTGCTGTCCAGGAGGCTACCCCTGGCGCCAACGTCAAGAAGAAGGACGTTGTCCGTTGCGTCGTCGTTCGCACCGTTAAGGAGATCCGCCGCAAGGATGGCTCCTACATTCGCTTTGATGAGAACGCCTGCGTTGTCATCAACAACGATGGTTCGCCCGTCGGCACCCGTATCTTCGGGCCCGTCGCTCGCGAGCTTCGTGACAAGAAGTACATGAAGATCGTCTCGCTCGCTCCCGAGACCCTGTAGTTAGGGGAGATATATGTATATCAAGAAGGGCGATAAGGTCCAGGTTCTCTCTGGTAAGGATCGCGGCAAGCAGGGCGTTGTCCTGCGTGCTCTCCCCGCCGAGAACAAGGTCGTTGTCGAGGGCGTTTCGGTCGTCAAGAAGGCCGTCAAGCCCAACGCTGCCAACCAGCAGGGCGGCATCGTTTCGCAGGAGGCTCCTATCGACGCCTCCAACGTCAATCTCGTTTGCCCCGAGTGCGGTAAGGTTACCCGCGTCGGTCACGAGAAGGACGGCAAGAACAAGCTGCGCGTCTGCAAGAAGTGCGGCCACAAGTTCTAAGCTGCCCGCAACATCAAGTTGCTAGCAAAGGCCCGGATGCCCCACGGCACCCGGGCCTTTTTCTATCTCTACTCATTGGGTACTCATTGGGGACAGACTTAAATGAGTGGCCGTTGAAATGCCGGCACCTGGGGGCGTTCATTTTCTGTCGGCAGCTGGGGACGACCATTCATTGGGGACAGACTTAAATGACCAGTCGTTGGGGGGACAGTCTCTATGTGCCGGCAGTTTGGGGCGGTCCTTTGATGTCCGATGCCCCCAGAGGGGTCGAGTATCACGGACTACTCTGTCTTTTAGGGCTTTGGTGTTCCGCTTCTTTATGTTTTACAAGGATCCTCGCATGCGCATTATCGCGCATAACATTGCGTGTTAATGCGTATGACCGCGTAAAAATGTGCAAAATATGGCTAAATAATGACCGACAAGCAAATAAACACGCAAATACGAGCAAATGCGCGCGCATTTGTGCGAATATAGGGCTATTGGAAATGAAGAACTTCCGATGATTCAGGAGGCACATATGGCAGATTCCAAGCAGGCTCCACTCGACTCCGCGGCAGCCGCAAAGGCAGCGTTCGCTTCGGTCCAGGGCAAGCCGTTCCCCGATGATATCTTTACGGCTCCCGAGCTTCGTTGGGCTGTGATCGGATGCGGTGTTATCGCCAACCAAATGGCCCAGTCCCTCGCGCTGGCCGGCCGCAAGCTTGCGGGCGTCGCCAACCGCACGCTGTCCAAGGCCCAGGCTTTTGCTGAGCAGTATGGCATCGAGAAGGTCTATGAAACGGTTGAGGACCTCTATGCCGATCCGGATATCGACGCCGTCTATATCACCACGCCGCACAACACGCATATCACCTATCTGCGTGCCGCGCTGGCCGCCGGCAAGCACGTGCTCTGCGAGAAGGCCATTACCCTCAACTCTGCCGAGCTCGACGAGGCCCGTACCATCGCCGACGAGCACAACGTGGTCCTTATGGATGCTACCACGGTGCTCCACATGCCGCTGTATCAGGAGCTGCGCCGTCGCATGGATGCGGGCGACTTTGGCCGCATGAACCTCGCTCAGCTCAACTTTGGCAGCTATAAGGAGTACGGCGACCTGACCAACCGCTTCTACAACCGCAGCCTTGCCGGCGGCGCCATGCTCGATATTGGCGTGTATGCCCTGTCCGTCATGCGCCTCTTTATGGCAAGCCAGCCCGCTGAGGTCGTTTCGCTGGGCAATACCTGCGAGACTGGCGTTGACGTCGCAGGTGGCATTGTCTGCCGTAACGCCGAGCAGCAGCTGGGCGTCGTGAGCCTTACGCTCCACTCCAAGCAGCCCAAGCGCTCGGTTATCAGCTTCGACAAGTGTTATATCGAGGTCAACGAGTATCCGCGTGCCGACCATGCGACCATCGTGTGGACTGCAGACGGTCACCGCGAGGAGGTCCACACTGGCACCGAGGCCTACGCACTGTGCTACGAGATGGCCGACCTGGAGAAGGCCGTTGCCGGCGATGATTCTAAGCGCGAGCTTCTGGGCTATGCTTCCGATGTTATGGAGCTGATGACCAAGCTCCGCGCCGATTGGGGAGTCGTGTACCCCGAGGAGGAGTAAACGATGCTTGCGGAAGATAGGCTCAACGAGATCGTGTCGATGGTGCAGCAGACCGGCTCGGTTACCGTGCCGGAGCTTGCTGAGGCCCTGGGCGTGACGGCGTCTACTATTCGGCGCGACCTGCAGACGCTCGACCGAGCACACCGTATCGCCAAGGTGCACGGAGGTGCGACAAGTCTGGAGCGCGCGCACGTGACGCGCGACCTGACGATCAGCGAGCGCAGTGATCTCCATAACGATGACAAGGAGCGCATCTGCGCCCGTGCCGCGGCCCTGGTGGAGCCCGATAGCTTTGTGTATATCGATTCGGGCTCCACGACCCTCAAGCTCATCGAGCATCTTCCGCGCCTTGAGGGTGTCACCTATGTGACTGATTCCGTGCTCCATGCTCAGCATCTCGCCCTGCGCGGTATGCGCACCGTGGTGCTAGGCGGCGAGCTCAAGCCCGAGACCGAGGCGCTCGTCGGTCCCGACGCCTTGGCAACCCTGGACCGCTATAACTTCAACTGCGGTTTTTGGGGTTCCAATGGCATCGCCGCCGAGCAAGGTCTCACCACACCGGATATCGAGGAAGCGCAAGTCAAGCGTATCTCGATGCGCCATACCGCCAAACGCTTCGTAATCTCGGACGCCAGCAAATTCGGCATGGTGGCGCCCGTCAAGTTCGCGGACTTCCGCGACGCAACGATTATTACTGCGGGCGAAGTACCAGCCAAATACCAGACGATGGATAACGTCATCACGGTCTAGCGGCAGGGGACAGGACAAGGCCAAAGCCACCACAAAGGTGCCTGTCCCCGCTGTGGTGGTTAGTAACGAAAACCGAGTAGTTTTCTCAATAGAAAAGCGGCAACGTCCATCACGGGCGTTGCCGCTTTCGTTGTCTGCCGGTTTGTCTAAGTCTGTAACAACTAGACCGTTAAAAGTGGGTTAGATGTTACAGATTGAGATACTTCCGAACCGCGACGTCCCTTTGTCTCGATCTGTAACATCTGGGACCGATTTTGCCGAGTTATTGTTACAGATTGAGATTTTCCCTTGAGGGGGATTCGAATGTCTCGATCTGTAACGGATAGACCGGAAAATGGGTTCTAACTGTTACAGATCGAGACGTTTTGGGACCGCGGCTGAGCCATCGCAGTCAAAACCACCACAAAGGTGCCTGTCCCCATTGTGGTGGTTTAGGGCTCCCAGGGGCAAGGGGCTTCGATGTGGATGTGCTCGCCGGTTACGGGATGCGTGAAGGACACGCTGTGGGCGTGGAGCATCAGGCCGCAGGGACGCGGCGTGCCGTAGAGCTCGTCGCCTACCAGGGGATGACGCTCACTCGCTAGATGTACACGGATTTGGTGCTTGCGGCCGGTGAGCAGCTCGACATCGATATACGAGCGCGTGGGCAGGCCACGACGGCTCTTAAGACGCTTGAGCACCTTCACGCGCGTTTGAGACGGCTTGCCGCTAGCACCGACGCGCATCTTGCGACTGTCGTGGCGGTCGCGGGCGATGGGCTTGTCGATGAGCTTTTCGTTCCAGTCAATCTTGCCCTCGGCGAGCGCCAGGTAGTGCTTTTCGAAAGCGTGATCATTGACCATCTGGTCAAAGGCGGGCTGCGTCTGCTTGTCGAGCGAGAACAGCACCACGCCGGTGGTGTCGCGGTCCAGGCGGTTGAGCGGCTGCATGTCGGTCGCGGCAAAGCCGTCGCCCATCGCCAGCAAAAGGTCGCTGGCGTAGTCGGTGAGCGTGCGCTCGCCGGTGCCGTCGCCGTGGACGATCATGCCGGCGGGCTTGTCGATGGCCATGAGCCAGGCGTCGCAGTAGAGGACTTGAGGTTCTTCGTTCACGTGTAAGCCTTTCGGTTAGCTGATTCCCACAAACATGCAGCCCGAAGTCGCCCCGCGTAGGCGGGCGGCGGGCTTGCGGCCGGCCCGCGCTGCTTCGACGGCACGACGGACACGGGCGACGGCACGGCCCACCTCATCCGTCTCGAGCAGCGTTCCGTCCACCATGAGACGACGCACGCCGGCATCGAGCAGCTGAGGAACCTGCGGCGTGAGGTCGATGGGGTAGGCATCGAACAGGCGAGAGCGGCCGTGGATGTCGGTGCGGACGGGCATGACCTTTCCGTCGATATTCTTGAGCGAGAGCTTGCGGGCACGCAGACGGCAGTTGACACAATCGTGGATGCAGCCGTTGGCAACCTGCAGAATGCAATGCTCGCTTGTCATGACGCGCGGGCGGCCAAAGACGGTGATGCCCAGAGCCGCGGGCGCGGCGGCACCGAGCGAGACAATCTCGTCGAGCGTGATTTCGGGCGAGAGCCAAAACGCACCGGCTCCGCGTTCGACAAGTGCCTCCATGCAGGGCGTGTTGTGCACCGGCAGGCAAGAGCGAATCTCGGCTGTGGCGCCGGCATGCGCGGCTACGGCGAGCTCGGAGATATTGCCGACGGCGACGGTGGCCCCAGCCTGCATCCACGGGTCGACGCGAGCATGGTCGACGGCGCGGCAGACCTCATCGAGCACGGGAACAATACCCTGCTCAAACGCATCGGCGGGGGAGAGCTCGGCCGCATCGAGCGCATCGGTGGTCATGTAGATGCGCGTGGCGCCCTCGGCGCGAGCTGCCTCGGCGGCTTCGAGCGTGGTGACGGCGGCGCAGATCTGCGGCTCATCGCGGTAATGCTCGGGCATAGCGCGCGTACATTTGTCGAGCACCGGAATCTCGAGCGTTTTCGCGCGCTCCTCGTACGGCGCCAGAATGGCCTCTTCCAGCGCCTTGCAAGCGGCGGCGCGCACCTTGTGCACGGCAGAGAAGCCCATGCCGCAGCCGGCGTCGAGCGAAACGTCAAAGCTCGCTGCCTCAAAGGGCGAGGAACCCATGCGGCCCACATGCTCAACCAGGTCTGCCGCCTCGACGGCGCGGGTCTTGGCAGCCTCGACGGTAAAGCCGGTGGCGGTGGCAGTGAGCGCGGGGTCGTCGCAGCAGGTGAGCGTAACGGTAAACGGCTTGCCCAGACGCGCCACGACGGACACATCTACGGCGCGGCGGCGCAGCACGTCGCGCTTGAGCGCGGCGCCGGCGGCGTCGATGGCGCGCTGGCTGCGGATGACGCGCACGCGGCAGCCCTCGGGCATGCTGCGGGGCACGCGGCACTCGATGATGTCACCGGCGGCGGCATCATCGGCGGCAATGGTGGTTAGGAACTGGTCAAACTCGTTATCGCGGCGAAGCTCCAGCAGGTCGCCCTTGTCCACGGGCTCAAACAGCTCAATGCGGGCGATGGCGGCGCGGCGACGGCGATCGTCGGGCTTGAGTCCGCGTACATCGCGGTTGGCCAGACGGCTGCCCAGCACCGTGCCCACGATCTGGCCGCGGTTGTTGGAACGCTCATAGCTCATCATCTCGTCGCCCGAGGTGCCGTCCTGATAGGCGTGCGTAAAGTCGCGGTTGAAGCAGCGCTTGAGCTGGCGCTGGCGGGCGGCTTCCTCGTCCTTGGCAACGGTGGCTCCGGATAGCATGTCGTCAATTTCGTGACGATACACATCAACGATGGAGTACACGTAATCGGGCGCCTTCATGCGGCCCTCGAGCTTGAGCGACGCGGCACCGGCGTCATACAGACGGCGAACAAGCTGTGAGGTGTTGGTGTCACGCGGGCATAACGCACGCTCGCGGCCGGCGGGGGAGAGCGCGCGACCGTTCTCGTCGATTAGCTCGTAGGGCAGGCGGCAGGGCTGGGCGCACATGCCGCGGTTGGCCGAGCGGCCCGCCATGGCAAAGCTCGAAAGCAGGCACAGGCCCGAGTAGCAAAAGCAGATGGCGCCATGGCTAAAGACCTCAAGGTCCACATCGGGCGCGGCATCATGAATGGCGGCAATCTCGGCGATGGAAAGCTCGCGCGAGAGGGTCACACGGTCGGCGCCCTGCTCGCGGCACCAAAGGGTTCCGCGGTCGTCGTGGATGTTTGCTTGGGTTGAGATGTGCGTCTCGATGCCGGGCATCGTGCGCTTGACCTCAAAGAACAGGCCCCAGTCCTGGATGATAAAGGCGTCGGCGCCCAGCGTGGAGCAGCGATGGATGAGCTGCAGCGCATCGCCCATCTCGGACTGCTTGATGACGATGTTGACCGTGACGTAGACGCGCGACCCGGCTAGATGTGCAGCGCGGCAGGCTTGCTCAAAGGCCTCGTCGGTAAAGTTGGTGGCCTTGCGGCGGGCGTTGAAGCTGCCCATGCCGCAGTAGATGGCGTCTGCTCCGGCGGCGAGTGCGGCGGCAAAGGGTTCGGGCCCTCCGGCGGGCGCCAAAAGCTCGGGTCTGCGGTTGGTGGTTCGACTGGCGGTTGCGGTCATATCCTGCCTTTCAAAATGCTCAGATAATCGAAAGTATAGTGGTGCCGTCGCGGCAGGCGATGCCCGTGCTCCAAGCGGGATAAAGTCTTCAGCAGTCCTTGCAGCAAAAATGATCCGTTTCCCTCCGTCCCCTATGGATTACCTGATCCGATGGGGACGGAGGGAAACGGATCATTTTGAGCTTCACCGTCCGGTCGTGCCGTTCAGCGGCCGACAGGCGCCGTTGGGCGATAAATTATTCTCGCAATGTGATAATAATCTTGCATCGCGCGGAAACCTTGAGTACTATCCCAAATCAAGCGCGGTGTTCAGACCGAATTGTGCCTCCCGGTGCGAACGCCGCGCTCACGCTCTCTATCTGATCGTAAGGAGAAAAACATGAGCAAGACCGTCGTGTCTTCCGATAACGCACCCGCAGCCATCGGCCCGTATTCCCCCGGTATCCAGACCGGCAACATGGTGTTCCTGTCCGGCCAGCTGGGCATCGACCCCGCGACCGGCAAGCTGCCCGAGGGCGTCGAGGCCCAGGCCAAGCAGTCCCTCGCCAACGTCGAAGCCCTGCTGACCGCTGCCGGCGCCACCTTTGCCGATGTCGTCAAGACCACGGTCTACCTGGCTGACATTGCCGACTTCGCTGCCGTGAACGAGATCTACGCCTCCAAGTTCGAGGCCCCGTTCCCCGCACGAAGCGCTTTCCAGGTTGCCGCCCTTCCGGCCGGCGGTTTGGTCGAGATCGAGGTCGTCGCCGCTCTCTAAGACGTTGGCAACAACTAAACATGACATGCAAAAAGACCCTGCAGTGTGAGCTGCAGGGTCTTTTGCCAAGCAATGCGACAAAAATGGTCCGTTTCCCTCCGTCCCCAAGGAATCGGCGGGTTAGCCTTCCTTGCGAACTTTTTGCAGGTAGCGGTAGACGCTGGGCTCCGAGATGCCCAGCGCGGTGGCGGCGCAGGCCACGGCACCCTTGAGCATGAACACCCCGTTGCCGTTGAGGTGGCGAATGACGTCCACGCGGTCGCTCTGACCAAGTGACGCTACATCCAGCCCGCGCGCGCTCAGCAACTCGGCAATGCTGCGGTCGATGAGCTCCTGTGTAGACTCCGAAAGACTTTCGACTTCGATAGACGCAGGCTCCGCCTGCCTTGGCACAGCGTCGAAGCACGACATGAGCTGCTGCGCCATGGCGTTGATGGAGCGCACAGTCGAGAGGTCGGTGTTGACGCAGAGCATGCCGACGATCTCGTCACCCTCGCGGATAAAGTACGTCGCCGACTCCAGCGTCTTGCCACCGGCGCCGCGCCCTTCATAGCCCGTAATAAACGGCAGATCGCGATACTTGGCGTCGTGCATGATCTTGAGCGCCAGATCGGTGGCGGGACCGCCGACCTTGCGGCCGCTCACGATGCCGTTGCGAATATCGACGATGGCGTGGTCGGGATCCGAGAAATCGTGCAGCACGATTTCGCTGTTCTTACCGAGTATCTGCTCCAGGAAATCGACCATCGGCAAAAAGCGACGTACGGTCTCGTTCACGGGCAACTCCTTGGGGTGAAATCGGAAATGTTCATAACAATTTTTTCTCATGGTAACACGCCATTCCTCATCTCGCATATTCGCAGGTACATTGCGTAATACAGACGAGCGGTAGGAATTTGGCGGTAAACGGTCGACCAAAAGAAAAGTTAGATGTTATTTTGACCAGACACTTTCCTGACCTGCGGAAATGCATTGTCTCAGCTCAAGAATAGTCTGATAACAAAAAATTATTATTGAGAATGAGAATCATCTTTAATACGATATGCAAT
>CABRYP010000032.1 GCA_902475245.1 uncultured Collinsella sp.
GCGCGGCAAGGAGATATATTGCCAGACCGGAGGGGCCCCGGGGGCGGGAATCTGGCACTCCATATTTTGTTCACAAATGAATTCATCCTTCAGTTGTTCCACTGAAGTCATGTCTGAAGCATCGGCTTCTGGTATTGGCGATGACCAGCTGGTTTATAGGTGTTGAGGCGTCGGCCATCTCTGCTGGGCTACTTTACTCTAAAGACATTAGGTTTTGGTTTCCTGTCGGTAAAAGGCTGGTTTTGGCCGCCAGGCGTCCTTATATATAGAGAAGATCTGGTTCGAACCCGCGTCGCGACAACAAATAAGCGACCGGCATCCGCCAGTCGCTTTTCTATTCTATGGTGGGCCATCAGGGGTTAGGGCCCGCTGCGCGGGCGGCCGCTGCGGCGCTTTCGCGCCTCGCGCGCTGCGCTGGCAAACGCTCGCGCGTTTCCTCAGCTCCGCGCCCTTTCGGGTTCGAACCCATGAAGGGGCGACAAAAAAGACGGCCAACCGAAGTTGACCGTCTCAACAATCTTTGGGTGGGCCGTCAGGGGTTCAGCCTGCTCCGCAGGCGGCCGCTGCGGCGCTTTCGCGCCTCGCGCGCTGCGCTGGCAAACGCTCACGCGTTTCCTCAGCTCCGCGCCCTTTCGGGTTCGAACCCATGAAGGGGCGACAAAAAAGACGGCCAACCGAAGTTGACCGTCTCAACAATCTTTGGGTGGGCCGTCAGGGGTTCAGCCTGCTCCGCAGGCGGCCGCTGCGGCGCTTTCGCGCCTCGCGCGCTGCGCTGGCAAACGCTCACGCGTTTCCTCAGCTCCGCGCCCTTTCGGGTTCGAACCCATGAAGGGGCGACAAAAAAGACGGCCAACCGAAGTTGACCGTCTCAACAATCTTTGGGTGGGCCGTCAGGGGTTCGAACCCTGGACCTTGGGATTAAAAGTCCCCTGCTCTGCCAGCTGAGCTAACGGCCCGCGGGTGGCATTGTACCACGGTCTGGGACTATTCCCAACTCCATTGGCCGTTCTGGAAAATCACAACTTCGCGTCCATCGGGCGTAATGCCTACAATATCGATGTCGTCCGTGCCAATCATAAAGTCGACGTGCGTGCTCGAAACGTTGACGCCATGCTCAATGAGCTCCTCTTTGGACATATCATATCCACCCTCAATGCACTCGGGGAAGCCGACTCCCAGTGCAAGATGGCAGCTGGCATTCTCGTCATAGAGCGTGTCATAGAACAGGATGCCGCTTTCGCGAATCGGCGTGTTCTTGGAAATGAGCGCAACCTCTCCCAGATGAGCAGCGCCCTCGTCAGTATCGATGATACTTGCGAGTGTCGCCTTTCCCACACGGGCGTCGTAATCCACCACACGACCGTTCTCGAACTTGATCCAAAAATCATCGACCTTGTTACCGTGATGGATAAGCGGCATTGCGGAATAGACGATTCCGTCAGCACGCATACGATCGGGCGAGGTGAAGACCTCCTCGGTGGGGATGTTAGGGAAGAAGGGATGACCGTCGGGGGTCTCGCCCTTACCGCCGGCCCACTCATGCCCCTTCGTCATACCAATTACCAGGTCGGTTCCATTCGAAGCGGTATAGCGCAGACAGTCAAAACGATTGTCGTTCAGGAAGCGCAAGTTCTTTTCGAACGCCGCGTCATGAAGCTCCCAGTCGCTCTCCGGGTCCTGGCCATCGGCACGAGCGGTGTGCAGAATCGCATTCCATAGTTTATAGATTGCAACCTCATCGGCGTCTCCCGGGAACACCTCGCGCGCCCAAGCCACGACCGGAGCGCCGGCGATGCACCACGGATTGATGTTGTAATCCAGTCCACGGCGGAAAACTTTGCACTGCGTATTCCTCGCCTTGGATGCCGCGGCCGGCTTGGCTGGATCGATGCCCTTGAGGGCTGCAGGATCCGCACCCTCAATAAAGATAAAGCAGGCACCGTCCTGGGCCAGGGAATCCAGCTGCAGGCGCTTCCACTCGGGCGTCTGCTCAAAATAGCTTTTATCGACATGCTCGTACGTGAACCTCGTCACGGCATCATCGACCCAAATGACCGTCACGTGACCAGCGCCGGCGGCATAAGCCTCCGCGACCACCACGCGGGCAAAAGGCGCGCACTCGACCGGGGACTGAACGACGACCTCCTGGCCGGGCTTGACGTTTACGCCCTTGCGGACGACCAGGCGCGCGTAGTTTTTAATCTTGGGCTCCAGGGCCTTCATGCCCTCCAAAGCCTCTTCGACCGTCAGGGCAGCTCGAATCATGTGCCACTCCATCTATCTATAGAACAGTAAAAAGGCGCGCCGCAAAAACGACGCGCCTTATATCTTAGCGATATATATGGATACAAACGCTACTTCTTCTTGGAGTCCTTCTTGTCCTCCTCGGCAGCCGAGCGCTCGATAAGAGCGTTGAGCTTGTTCTCGGACATGCCCTCGGCCTGCGCGCGGTACATGTTGCGCAAGGGACGAATACGAACGAAGTCGTAGATAAAGTCACCCAGGATGATGACATAGGACAAAACGATGCCGACCATCTGAACAGGACTGGACACCGTGCCGCCGGGAGCGAAGTAGAGCGAAGCCCAAATTGCCACGACGAGCACCATGCCGATGGCGAGCACGGCCCACCAGATACGACGGCGCTTGGTGTAGTCCTCATCCTGCTTGAGAAGAATATTCGACACCGTATAGATACGATCCTCGCGAGCACGCTGCTTGGCCTTGCGGGCGCGCTTCTCCTCCTTGGAAAGGCCTTCCAGGTTTTCACCCTTCTCGAGCTCTTTGCGGCGAGCTTTAGACGAAGCCGGCACGACGCGAACGGAGCTCGCTGCTTGGCGGGCGGGTTTAGCAGATGCGGCGGACTTGCGCGCAACCCCGGAAACTTCGTGGGATTGCGTGCGCTTGTTCGTGGCGCTACGGGTACTCACTTATGCGTTCTCCTTCATGCTTGTGAACTGGGAGCCCGTGATGATCTGGAAGGCCTCGCGATAGCGCTCGGACGTGCCATCGATGACCTCGGCGGGCAGGTGCGGGGTCTCCCCCGTCATATCCCAGTTGGCCTTGAGCCAATTGCGGACGAATTGCTTGTCGTAGCTAGGCTGGATCTTGCCCTCCTCGTAGCTGGCGGCGGGCCAGAAACGGCTGGAGTCGGGCGTGAGGCACTCGTCGATCAGCGTGACCTTGCCATCGATAACACCAAACTCAAACTTGGTGTCGGCAATGATGATGCCACGGGTCGCTGCATACTCGGCAGCAGCCTTGTAGATCTTGAGAGACAGATCGCGAATCTGCCTGGCGATGTCCTCGCCAACGATCTCGCAGCAACGCTCAAACGAGATATTCTCGTCGTGATCACCGATCTCGGCCTTCGTGGACGGCGTGAACAGCGGCTCGGGAAGCTTGGAGGCCTCGGTCAGACCCTCGGGCAGCTGGATGCCGCAGACGGTGCCGTTCTCGTCGTAGGTCTTCTTGCCCGAACCGGTCAGATAGCCGCGGACGATGCATTCGATGGGAATCGTCTGGGCCTTCTTAACCAGCATGGCGCGGCCTGCGAGATAGTCACGATACTCGGCAAACTCCTCGGGGAAATCCGCCGGATCGATGGAGACGAGGTGGTTGGGGACGATATCGGCAAACTTGTCGAACCAGAATGCCGAGATGCGGTTGAGCACCTCTCCCTTAAACGGAATCTCGTCGGGGAGAATAAAGTCGAACGCAGAAATGCGATCGGTGGCGACCATCAAAAGGTTTTCGCCGGCATCGTAGATATCACGAACCTTGCCACGGGAATCCGGACGACGCTCCATCGTTGTCACGTGAGTCACTCCTTACCTAAATACGACAGAAATGCGGGTTCTTTCCCGCATGTTTTCGCAAACTCGGAGCGGTAGGAACGCGGCCCCTCCTTCACCGAATAGCGAAAAGCTAGTGCTCCATTGTAGTAGATGCCGCGTCCGCCGTGTGCTCGCGAGGCAGATGAATCGTAAAAGTCGTACCCTTTCCAAGCTCCGACTCCACGGATATGTAGCCATGGTGACGCTCGACGATTTGCTTGGTCACGGCGAGGCCAACGCCCAGGCCGCCGGCTTCGCGGGCGCGGCTGGCATCTGCGCGCCAAAATCGCCCGAAGATGCGCGACAGGTCGTCCTTGGCAATACCGATACCGGTATCCGAAACGGCAATACTGACATGCTTGCGGTCACTGAGCACCGACACCACGACCCAACCGCCCTCGGGGGTGTAGCGCATGGCGTTGCTCATGAGGTTGATGACGCACTGCGTGATCATGTCGGGATCGGCCTCGACGACATCGTCGTGACCTTGGGTCTCGTCAGCAAAGCGCAAGCGCAGATCGCGGTCAACAAATAGGCGCTCCTGAGCGTTGACGATAGACCGCACAAAGGGAACCATGTCCACCGGTTCGAGATTGAGCGGCGCCGTGCTGTTTTCCATACGCGATAGGTCGAGCATCTGCTGCACCAAACGAGCCAGGCGGCGCGTCTCGGAAGCGACCGTCTCCAGATGCTCATCGTCGGTGGGATACACGCCGTCCTGCATGGCCTCGACCGTTGCAAGCATGGCCATGAGCGGCGTGCGAAGCTCGTGTGCGACATCCGAGGTCAGGCGCTTTTCGTGCTTCATATCTTTCTCGAGCGAGGTGGCCATCTCGTCAAAGGTCTCACCCAACTGATCGATTTCATCGTCGCCGCGCAAACCGGTACGAGCGGACAAATCGCCGTCGCGAATTTGCTTGGCTGTGCTGGTTATACGATGAATCGGTCTGGTAAGCATGCGCGACACGAACGATCCGATAACAACTGAGATGCAGACCGCAACAACCGCGGCAAGGGCCATGGCGTTAAAAGTCTTTTCCCTAAACGCAGAATCCGCCTTGGTGAGCAGGGCATCGGAGCCGATAGCCCATAGCTTCACCTGTCCGACATGCTCGCCAGAAGACGTTATGATTTCGACGTTGGCAACGCTATCGGAGTCGGTGGGCGCCGACGAGACCGGGCTATGCGAGGCCTTTTTACCGCTCGAGCTGCTCGACGCCGATTCGCTCTCGCGCACATCGGCGGTCGCACTTGCCGAAGGCCATGAGTCGTCATAGACGACAACGCCCTTTTTGTTGACAACCTGCATACTCAGGTCGTCGGACACCAAGCTCGATGTCGCGACCGTGCGTAGCTCGCCCGCAGTCCAGTTGCCGTTTTCCTCGTACGACGTCGCAAGCTTTTCGGCGGCAGAATTGGCAATCTCGACGATATTGGAGCGCGTGTAATCCGAAAAGACGGTACCCCACACAACGGAGACAACGCCCACCAGCACCAATACCGTCATGAGCGACGTCAGGGCAAAAGCCAAGGCCATGCGCGAGGGATAGCTCATCGCTGGCCGTGAATCGGAACGAGGCGTGTTCCAACTTGCCTTGGAACCCGCCTCGTTCTCCTGCTTATGCTTTTGCCCAATTTCAAAGCGCGCAGGTGTCATATGTGATTTCCCTATTTCTCGTCCGACTTATCGGTCTTGGCCGGAGCCTCGAAGCGATAACCGACGCCGTGAACGGTGTAGAGCCACTTAGGCTTCTTGGGGTCGTCGCCCAGCTTGGCGCGAAGGTTCTTGACGTGACTGTCGATGGTGCGCTCGTAGCCCTCAAAGTCATAGCCGAGCACCTTCTCGACCAGCTCCATACGGTTATAGACGCGACCGGGATGGCGAGCAAGCGTGGTGAGCAGCTTAAACTCGGAAGCAGTCAGGTCTACTTCCTTGTCCTCGACCAAGATCTTGTGGCCCGAGATATCGATGACCAGATCGCCAAAGTCGAGCACCTCAACGGCGGGCTCGTCTGCCTGGTGAGCACGACGGAACAGGGCGCGGACGCGGGCGACGAGCTCACGCGGCGAGAACGGCTTAATCAGGTAGTCGTCGGCACCAAGCTCAAGGCCGATGATGCGATCCTCGATCTCGCCCTTGGCCGTCAGCATAATGATGGGAACATCCGAGGTGTCGCGAATGGTGCGGCAAACGCGCTCGCCGGGAATCTTGGGGAGCATAAGGTCGAGCACAACCAGGTCGAACTGGTGCTTCTCGAACTCCTCGATCGCAGACTGGCCGTCGCCGACGCCAACAACCCAGTAGCCCTCGCGCTCGAGATAGGCAGCGACAGCGTCACGGATTGCCTTCTCGTCCTCGACCAGCAGAATCTTTTTTGCATCTGAAGCCATAACACGGCCCCCCTGTCTCAATTAGCTAAGAACAAGCCCATTTTAACGCACCTATGCCCACCGAGCACCGCTACAGTGCGGCGGCTCGGCGGGCGGCACTCACAATTACAACGCGTTTATTCCCCCGTTGGCGCCCTTTTAACCCCTCGGCGCTAAAGAGAGAACAGGCGGGCGGTAACCGTCTCGGGAATTCCTTGGCTATTACGCACCGTGGCATAGGTTAAAAACGTATTCGATTTACCCGCCGTAGCTGGATAATCGCCATATTCGAGAGCGCGGTCGGGCGACAGCAGCGAACCATAGGTTTTGGCGGAGGTATCGATCAGAAAATGCGATGCCTGAACCTTAACCAGATATTTGCCTTTTCTGCCGGCAGCACACGCAAGCGGCTCGCGCGACAGGAATAGGAACGTCCCATTCTCGTTACCGATATAGGTGCCCATGTTGCCTAGGCTCCCCACGCCGCTATAGGTGGCCTCGATGGAGAACACAAACGTGTCGCCCATATATACGGCCTCGAAGGGAGACACCGATGAGGGAAGGACCAGCTGAGCCCTCTTGGTATTGTTGCCGTCCGTCAGGTCGATCGCCGTCATGCCGTAGTAGACGCCCTCGTCGTTGCGCACACGCGGGGAAATGGTCAAGATGCCGTCACTCACACGCGGGGCGGATGCAAAGCGGCCCGTTGACTTCCAAATGGCCTCGGCCTTTGCCTCGTCGAGCGAGCGGCGGTAGCAATACGAGTCGTGACTCGTCTTATTGCCGCCTGCAGCAGGCATCTTGTACCAAATGACGGACGATTCGAACGCCGTAAACAGCGGCGGGTCGTAGTCCTTGCCGCCTCGGTCGAGCTCGACCACATCGCCGACAAGCGACGCACCTGCCGTATTTTGCGCATAGAGCTTCCACGATGCGTTCGCAAAGTTCATCTCGATCCAAGCAAATACGCCATCGCCGGCGCGGACATCGTAAAACGAATACCCCGCACCTTCGACGGGGTCCTCGATGAGTGTCGTGAGCGAACCGTCGCCCAGGTTGAGCACACCGAGCGTGTTGGCATGCCGCGCCGATGCGGGTGCCATCATCGCCGCGGCGTAATCGCCGTCGCAGTAGTACAGCAGCGTACCCAGAGGCAATGTCCATGAAGCTGCAGGCTCGAGGTCGATTTCGACAGCCTCGTACTCATCCGTAATCGAGACAATCTTTGAATCGTCCTTGATAACCTGCGGCTCGCCGGCGGCATCATCACTCGTGCCCGTTTTTTTCGAGCAACCGGCCAGTACGGCAGCAGTACCGGTAGCGGCGCCACCCAGCACAAAACCTCGACGCGTTATTCCATTCTTAAAGCGGTCGGCGATACCCATTAGGCGATCTCGGCGCGAGCGGCCTCGATAGCGCGCGTAAGCTGATCGGCGCAGGAGGTCTTTTTCATACCGCAGGTATTACCGGCGAGAACCTCGATTACGCGATCGGCAGGAGCACCCTCGACCAGCTTGGAGATAGCCTTGAGATTGCCGTCGCAGCCGCCGGTAAACTCGACGCCCAGCACTTTGCTGCCGTCATCGGAAAGATTGAGGTGGATATTGCGAGAGCATACACCCTGAGGCTTGTAGTCAAAACTAATCATTGAGATCCCCTCTCAGAAAGAAATTTCAGACTCTATTATCCCCGCCTGGGCCGACTTATTATCGTAAGCACCGATTCAACATCCTACGATGCATAGATTAGTGGGGGCAAGATTAGCAGCCCGTACCCCGTGCGTGGACTGTGCGCTTCTCCCGATACATATTGTGGTCGGCGACACGATATACATCGGCCAGCGTATTTCCAGCCGTCTCGACGGTCGCCACGCCAATCGATGCGCTGACCGTCAGTGCCTCATCGCTTACCGCGGCAAGACCGAGACGAAGATCCTGTTCCAGCCCGAGCGCAGACTCGTTGTCAGTATGGGGGCAAACCAGCAAAAACTCGTCGCCGCCAACGCGCATCGGCAGGTAATCCGCACCAGCCACCCGCCGCAGCACGGACGCCGTCCGTCGCAGCAGTTCATCCCCCATCTCGTGACCGTAGATATCGTTGGTCCGCTTGAGATAATTGCAGTCCAACATAATCACGCTCACGGGCAAGCCCTCGTTTACCAGGCTATCTCCGCGCGATTCAAGGTAGTTGCGGTTGCGAAGCCCCGTCAGTTTGTCTTGGTATGTCAGCTCCTCGGCATGCTTGACCATCGATATGTTGTGCGTCGCCACGACGACCGACTCCAGCCGGCCTTGCTCATCGCGATGCTGGGGGACAACCTGTAGCGAGTACCAAGCGCCTCGACAATCTCGCACCTCGGCAGCCAAGTACGGTACGCCCTCCATACGTTCGCGAAGCGTACTTATATCTACGAGTCCCACAACCGCTTCGCGGCTTTCGGGGCTCACGATATCCCGGCAGACCGTGTCCATAAAGTCATATGCCTCGCTGTGCTCGGCAAATATCTTCGCTATCGTCGGCGACATATTGATTCCCTCGATCTCGAGGGTGTCGAGATGCAAAAGGAAAGTCGAATCGTAGATGGCGCTTATGGCATTGATAATGCCGAGCTGTTTATCCTTTTCGACCAAATTGCGGCGATCAACGATATTTCGAGCCAACAGTACCACGACCCAAAACGCAAGGCACACCAAGACGCCAGCGGCGACAAATGTGATCCTGCCAGACATGACCTCAGATTTGGGATACAGCGCAAACAGGCGGTAGTCCTTGTATGCCGCACGCACCGCGTACCATTTGTCTCCTCGATATTCGATGCGCGTTAGGCCATCGTCTTTCCACTCAACCCCTGCGCTGGTGAGGAATCGGGCGAGCGACACGTCAGCATCGGCGCTGTTGGATGAGACAATCTCCGCATCCTCCATAACAAGCACCGTGGGGCCCTGGTGGAAGGTGCTGTTCGAAAGCACGTCGGCTACGGCATATGAATAGTCGTCCGCTGGATCGGAAACAAATGAGCGGTATGCCAAGGCAACGCCGTCGCCATACGGGATAGCACAGACGGCAAAAACGACACCACGGCGCTCGACGACAGTTGAGTAGGTCACTTTGGAACCTTGATACATCGATGCGACCGGCGCACAGGCCAGCTCCTCTCGCCACAACATGAGCGGATCGCGACCATCGATGTCGTAGTGGGCAGCCATATGGCCATCGGAGTCCATGACCATCAGCCCCGAAAGGTTCTCGGCATGGACAAATTGCTCGATAAGATCGTCGTTAACCTCAACGCGATCAGAGGACAGGAACGTCGCAAACGATTCGACCGCGGCGAGCAAATCGTGCGTCTCTTCGGTTTTTCTCCCCTGTTCGTAGCGGTCATATTTTTCGCAAGCGTTTTCCAAAAACGCCATGGTTTCTTGGCCAAACCCAAGCGTTTTTTCGAGGCAGCGATGGGTTCCAACCGTATACAACAGGCCTAACAAGACAGCGCTGACAATAACGCCGACAGCTATGACGGTCAGAGTCTTTCGACGCAAGCGGTGCTCATCATTTGTCATGGATTTGCTCCTTGCCCGCCCGTCGTCGCTCCTGTCTTGTAATTGCCCACAATACGGTCAATCGTGCCATCTCGGTCCATGGCAAACAATGCGGTATTGAGATCCTTTACGATCGGTCCTTCATAGCCGTCATCAAACGCGACGCCCAGATCAACCGTCATAACGTTGTCAGCGAACACGCGGTAAAGGCCGGGATACCGGGCGACAAGTCGGTCAAGCGGCTGAACGTCCGCCATCCAACAGTCGACATACCCTTTGGCGAGGGCAGCTTTGCAGAGTTCGGCAGAACCATACGATTTGATTTGCACGTTCGGCGAGATTTCCAGATCCCCTGCGAGCAATCGGCGTTCACTCACCGAGCCCGCAATTACCGCGATGGTCTTGCTTCCATCGAGATGCGCCAAGGACTTGATGCCACTCGTTTTCTTGGCGGCAACCGAGACCGTCACGGTTAGATACGGCTCGGTCCAGTAATACTTATCCTCGCGATAACAGGGAGAATAATCACACCACAGGCAATCGATATCACCGTTTTCGAGCAGCCGGTCGCGATCGTTCCAGTCAATATCGACAAACTGTGGCTTGAGCCCCGCACGCTCACACGCCTCGCGGGCGATGTCGATATCGATACCGGCGTAATCGCCCGTGGTATCGACATACACATAGGGGTCGTTATCCGTAACGCCGATTTTGAGTACCGGGAGATCTTTGTCGGCTTCATTCGAGGAGGAAGAACTGCTTCGAACGGTATACGTCAGGGCGGCCACACAGGCGGCAACAAGGAGCATGAGCGCAAACGAGACGATGGCGGCTCGCTTGATACGTCCGGGCACAAGCCTCCCTTCATCGAAACAGCAGTCGGATTTCATTGTATACCCGGGGCTGATGCGGCGATAAAAAAGCGCCTCACCCAAGATGGGCAAGGCGCCAAAGGTTGGAATGCATCCGCAAACAGCCGAATTAGGTTAACCCTACTCGAAGCTCACCTGCTCCAGGCGATCGAAGACCGTGTCGATGCGGGTGAGGAAGTCCCACGGATCAAAGATCTCGTCGAGCTTCTCCTGGCTGACGGTGCAGCGCGGATCGGCCTCGAGACGCTCCTTAAAGGTGGGGCCGGAGACACAATCCTGCACTTCGTGCCAGGTGGCCATGGCGTTTTCCTGCACGATAGCGTAGGCGTCCTCGCGGGTGATGCCCGTGTCGACGAGGGCGAGCAGCACCTTGGAGGAGAAGATGAGGCCGCGGGTCTTGTTGAGGTTGGCCATCATGCGGGCGGGATACAGCTGCAGGCCGTCGATAACGCGGATGAGGCACTGGAACATGTGGTCGAGCGCAATGAAGCTATCAGCCTGGGCGACACGCTCGGCGGAGGAGTGTGAAATGTCACGCTCGTGCCACAGAGCGACGTTGTCGAAGGCAACCTGCGCGTTGGCCTTCACGACGCGCGACAGGCCGCAAACCTTCTCCATGGTGATGGGGTTGCGCTTGTGCGGCATAGCGGAGCTGCCCTTTTGTCCCTTGCGGAAGGGCTCTTCGGCCTCGAGCGTATCGGTCTTCTGCAGGTTGCGGACCTCGGTCGCGATGCGCTCGCAGGTGGCCGCTGTAGTGGCAAGCACGCCGGCAAGATAGGCGTGGTGATCGCGGCTGATGACCTGCGTGGACAGCGGATCGTGAACCAGGCCCAAGTGCTCGCAGACGTACTCCTCGACGAACGGCTCGATGGAGCTGTAGGTGCCGACGGCACCGGAGATGGCACCGAAGGCAACGTTCTTGCGAGCGTCCTCAAGACGATCGAGATCGCGCTTGAGCTCCCAGGCCCAAGAGCCAAACTTCATACCGAAGGTCATCGGCTCGGCATGGATGCCGTGAGTACGGCCGGCGCAGAGCGTATTGCGCTCTTCGAAAGCGCGGCGCTTGCAGATCACGCCGAGCTTCTTGACGTCCTCGATAATCAGGTCACAGGCCTGAGTAAGCTGATAGCACAGAGCCGTATCACCCAGGTCGGAGCTGGTCATACCATAGTGAACCCAGCGGCTAGGCTTGGGCTCGCCCTCGGGAACGTCGGCGTCGATATATTCCTTCATGTTGGTCAGGAAGGCGATGACATCGTGGCGCGTGACTTCCTCGATCTCGTCGACCTTTGCCTTCTCAAAGTTGGCATGGTCGCGGATCCATTGGGCCTCGTCTTTGGAAATACCGATCTTGCCGAGCTCCGCCTGGGCCTCGCAGGCCAGGACCTCGATCTCCTGCCAAATGGCGTACTTGTTCTCGAGGGAGAAGATGTGTCCCATCTCCGGGCGGGTATAGCGATCGATCATAGCGGCTCCTTTTTGGTTATTGGCACGTTGGTCGTAACTCGACTATTGTACCGTGCGCAGGCGCCCGTATGAGCAACGGGCATCAACCTAACATGTTGCAGATGGAGCGGTCATGAGGACGTCCGCGTATTTGCGAAGCAAATACGCACCGGCTTCAGGCGAGCCCCTTGGCCTCACGAAGCCGCGGGGGAAACTTTGTTGAATTGGCCGTCCCCATGTCTCCCGTGCCCGGTGGAGCGGGCAACGGGACGTCCGCGTATTTGCTTCGCAAATACGCACCGGCTTCAGGCGCCTTCCGGCGCCTTCGCCTGCTCGCTACAAACGCTTCGCGTTTGCTTTACGCTCGCACCCTGGCGGGTTCGAGTCCCGGCACTTTATTGAAAAAGGCACGGCACCGTGATGGTGCCGTGCTTGTGCTTTTAACTGGAGCGGGCAACGGGACTCGAACCCGCGAGTGTCAGCTTGGGAAGCTGATGCCTTACCACTTGGCGATGCCCGCATATGTGGGGGATAGTATAACGCGGTTGTCTTGTTCTATACAAGGGTGACGATGCTTGTTTTAGCTGTGGAGAATCGTCCTACAAACAAGCCAATTGTGGAGATAGGGACCTGTAGGCTCTCCTATTTACCGTTGTCTACCTGCAGCTTTATTCCATTGTCTTTCATAGGCGCCATTTGTCAGATATCGGGCAAGCGTTTGGTCAGGTTCTGGTACTTACCCGCATGAACCTCGGGGGTAGCCTCATCCCAAGCGCCGCGGCCTCCCCGTGCGGCGCACGAGGGATAAGGAGCAGCCATGTCCAACGCACCCACGCACTCTGTCCACAGCGCAATCACAGCAGGATCGCTGCTCCTAGTCCTCTTTTTACTTTTAGGCTGCATGACACCGGATGCCGCGCTCGCCGTCGACGGTTATGAATCGCTCGGATTCCGCACTATCAGCAATGAATGCGGTCCTTTTGAAGTTGGCAAATACGAGGCACAGGATTCTTCGATTGCCTACTGCATGAACCAGGAGCGCTTTGGCCCTAGCACACCGGGCGGACCCTGGCTCACCTACAATCAGGGCTGGGTATGGCTCGAAGACGAATTCGCGGCCATCATCTGTCATGGCTACCCCACCGCCACATCCTTTGGCGGGCATAACCTATCCCCCGATCGAGCACGTGCCGCAACCCAACTTGCCGTCTGGATGCTCAACGGCACCACCCATACCGACGGATCATTCTCATATACAACCGCCCGGGGCGTCACAGAGAGGGGAAATTTTTCCGGCGACAATGAGGTCGTTGCCGCAGCGCGCTGGCTCCACGACGGCGCCAAGTCGGGAAGCATTAAAGCCGCACCGCATCGCGCGCGGCGCTATTTGGGAGCTGTGTCGGGCGGCAGTAAACGTCAAGACATGCTCTACGTGCTCCCGGCCGTCTCCGTATCCTTCCAAAAACAGTCAGCCAACGCCGCCATCACGAGCGAAAACGATACCTACAGGCTCGACGGAGCGAGGTTCGACATCTATGAGAGCGTCGGCGACAAGCGTGTCGGCAGCATCCAGATGGACAGCAGCGGTCGCGCGCAGGCGACACTTTTGCCCAACGCGGCATATTACCTGGTCGAAACCAAAGCTCCGGCGGGTTATATCCCCAGGAGTGACCACATCGCCTTTTCCACCGGCAATGACGGCGGGAATGTCGTCATCGATGAGCAGCCCGGTACCATTACCCTGCGCATCGCAAAGGTCGATGCCGCGACAGGGGCAGGCCCTCAAGTCAGCGCGTCACTTGCCGGCGCTGAGTTCACCTGCGTCTCACAGTCTACCCCGGGCTGGACGCACACCCTCACGACGGATGAGGACGGCCGGGCAACACTTACCGACATCCCCCTGGGCATCTTTAGCATCTATGAGTCGAGAGCTCCCGAGGGTTATCTGCCCTCCAATGAAACCTGGAGCTATACCATCGGTGCCGACCAGCTCGGAGACGCGGGCGTCGTTGAACTCGAGCGTCGCATCCCCAACATCCCCATCGCTTTTGACCTCGAGATTTCAAAGTTCAAGGACTGCGGTAATAGTGACGAATCTGGTGTAGAGCAGCCGGCGGAAGGCGTGGTCTTTGAAGTGGCAAGCAACACTTCGCAGCAGGTTGTTGGAACGCTGACCACCAATATCTACGGCTTCGCATCGACCAAAGACCAGGCCGGAGCATGGTTTGGCGCAGGAGAGCGCCCCGATGGCGTCAGCGGAACCATACCGTATGACCGTGCCGGCTACACCATTCGTGAGGTTGTCGACACTGTGCCCGACGGCTTTAAGCAGGCAGGGGAATGGACTATCACAGCAGAGCAGATCGCGGACGGCGCAGAGCTTCAGTACATCGTAGACAACCACGCCCTGTCGACACATCTTCAAATCGTGAAGCGCGATGCTCAGACCGGCAACGCCGTACCACGCGCTGGGTTCACCTTTCAGCTGCTCAACGGCGACCGTGAGCCCATCTCGCAAACATCCTGGCATCCCGCCCATACCGTTATGAATACCTTTACGACCGATGAAACCGGCACCGTCACCCTACCCGAATCGCTTAACCCGGGCACGTATTACATACGAGAGACTTCCGCCAAGGAACCGTATCTTGTTGGTGAAGATCTGGAGATAACGATTCCCGCCGACATGAACTTAACGCCCGTCGCGGTCGCCTCGTTTTACGACGACGCGGCAACAGGAAGCATCGAGATCGTCAAGAACGATGCCGTAGGTGGGCGCGCCCTTGCCGGTGCTGTTTTTGATATCCGTGCCGCGGGCGATATCGTGCGCCCCGACGGCAGCATTGCTGCCCTGGACGGCGAAACCGTCACATCCATCACGACCGACGAGCGGGGATTTGCGTGCGCGACTCATCTTTCACTGGGGTGCGGAACCGCCACCTATGAGGTAATCGAGGTGCAGGCACCCGAAGGTTACCTGCTCGACCAAAGCGTCCACACCGTCGAGCTGTCGTATGCCGGTCAGGAAACACCCGTGATCAATGCGCACCTCGATGTTTCTAACGACTACACCAAAATCGACATCTCCAAAGTAGATTTGACCGGCAAACAAGAAGTGGAAGGCGCCCGGCTCTCCCTCCACGGTGCCGACGGAACCGAAATTGACGCTTGGACCTCCTCTGACAAACCGCATCGCATCGAGCATCTTTTGCCCGGCACCTACACCCTGTGCGAAGTGATGCCCCCGCGCACTTACGACCTTGCCGAAGACATGACGTTTGAAATTAAGGCCACAGGAGAAGTGCAGACGGTAACCATGAAGGACGCACCCATCGAGATCGAGGGCAGAGTCGACAAGCGGCAAGAGATCGCCCGCCCTATCGGTAAGGGTCTCGTCGCCAACGGCGATGGCAAAAACCGAGCCGTGGCACAATCCGATGCGGACGGCTCCTTCTCTTATACGCTCGATGCTAAAAATGAGTCGAATACCTGGGTTGATGAATTCACCATCACTGACGATCTCGAATGCGCCAAGGAAGGCACTGCCAAACTCATCGCCATCGAAACCCCTGTCGCGACCGGGGACATCGACGGTCTTTGCAACGTGTGGTATCGAACGTCTCCAGTGGGAAGTATCGATACGGGCGAACAGACCAATGCAACGCTCAGCGCCGGGCATGACAACCCCTGGCTCGAAACGGACGAGGTCAAAAAGCTCCTAGGTGACGATTTGCGCATGGTCGATTACGGCGATTGGCATCTTTGGAAAGCCGATATCCCAACAACGGAGTCGGTCACCCTCGAGGCAAAAGAGCTCGCTCTTTTGGACGATACCGCCGTCACGGGCATTCGTCTTGAGTACGGGGCCGTATCGGCCGACTTCACGACAAGAGGCGCTGCAGAATCTTGGACCCGCGAGGACCTCAAAGACGAGCATGACGACCTTGATGATGTGAGCGCCGTCCTTGACTCGGATATTCACGGTGCCGTCATCCATATGCAGGCCGCGTCGTCTTACACGCCTCAGACCGCACTCGCCAACAGCGCTCGCGTTGACCTCTGTCGCAATGGCGGCGGTAGCAACCTTGAATCACATGACGAGGATCGCGTCATCCAGCGATGCGCCATGCCGCAAGATTTACCGGCAACGGGCTCCCTTCCCATTGCCGCCTGCCTCACCGCCTTCGTGACCTCCGGCGCCGCGGCAATCTGGTTTGCCCATCTAAAGCTGGCGTCAAAACGTCGCTGACGCAATAAAAAAGAGGCGAGCCCGTCTCCCGGCTCGCCTCTTATTCGTTCGTGGCGAAATGGCTATTCCCCAGATGCAGACCCACCGTCGATGAGCGCTTGATCGGACTCGGAGATGCCATCGGCTCCCAAACTCTGCTCGTGCTCCACTTCTTCGCTAATCGTGGACTCAGGCGTTGAGCCTTTAACGCCCACGATATACGCGGCCCCGAAACCAAGGACAATGGCGATCAGGGCCAAGATGAGATAGACAGGCCAGTGGCGCTTGATGTACGAAAACACGCAGACTCCTTATAGGTCAACCTACGAACGACGAATGACCTCGGTCACGACCTCGGACACCGTAGCGATATTTGTCGGATTGACGTTGTACGGCAGATCGTCCTCAGTGTGAGCGCATGCCAAACGTGGGCCGTCGACGCCGGCAATGGTAAGGGCGCGTCGGCTTGCCTCGAGAGCAGCATAGGCATCGGTCTTGGCATAGGGCATCTCAAATGCACCGCAATCGACATGGAACGACTTGCACACCTTGTTGACCAAGTTCATGATGCGTCGGTCACCCTTGAGCAGCTGCTGCTCGCCCTCGACCGTCACGACCGAAAGCCTACCGGCACCAATGGACTCAAGGTTGATAAAGAACACGCCGCGGAGCTTGTCGCGATGCGCGGCCAGGAACGCCTTCATGCCGGTGCCGTCGCAATCGGAAGCGCCTGTAGCCACAAACCAGATGTCGTGGCCAAGCAGCTCGTCATCGCCCATGGAGGCAACGGCAGCGAGCATATCCTCGGCGGAAGCTCCATCGGAAGACGTGGCACCGCCCTTCCAGCCGTCGTCGTCATCCTCGAAGTTATCCCACGAGCCGATACCGCGACCAGACTTCTTGGCGTCGTAATCATCCTCGACACCAAGCCAATCGCTCATGCTGTCCTGCTCGTTTTTCTTTTTGCGACCGAACAGACCGCCCAAGCCGCGCTTTTGCGGCTTGGCGGCCGGAGCGGCAGGAGCCGAGATAGTCTCAAGCGGCTGAACATCCGAGCTGACCGGCATGGGGGGAACAACCGGAGCCGATGTGGGCTCGGGCCCCTGTGCCGTCGCGAAGGGATCGTTAACCTGAGCCGAAGGGTCGGGAAGGTCGAACAGCGAGGTGCGCGAGGCGACATTGGCCTGCTGCATCGAAGGCATCGAGGGATCGGGGACCGAGGCCAGCGGAGACGCAGAGGGCATGGGAGCCGGCGCGGATGCCGGGTCGGGAACGTTCATGTTCGGGCGCGGCGACGCCTGAGACGAGATTTGAGCCATCAGAGCATCGACCGTCTCGGCCTGCGACGGAGCAGCATTGGCAACCGTGGCGCCGGGATCACTCGGCGCGGGCATGGTGAAGATCTGCGTAGAGTAGGGCCTCGACTCATCCGCCTGCGGAGCTTCGGGGGCCACGGGCTCAGGCTCTTGCTCGGAGCTGTCCGCAGCGACCTGTTCCGCCACAGATTGATCCTCGACCGTATCGGGCGCAGCGGGCTCGTCCTCGACAGGAGCGGAAAGGGGCTCGGCGATAGCGGTGCCCTGCTTCTCAAACGTCATCGTGGCATCAAACGACACAGTGCTGTCGACCGGCTGTTGGGTTTCGAAAGTCGCCGTCTCCCCGGCAACATCCGCAGGCGAAGGCTGCGGCGCCTCGAAAGACGTCGTGGCGTCGGCAACATCAACAGATACCGGCTGCTCGGCGTCGTTTTGCTCAAATTCCTGTGCCGCGCGCTCGCGCACGGCCTCGGCCGCCTGTTGCTGGGCTGCAGCCTCGCGCTCGGCTGCCTCGCGGGCAGCGGCGCGCTTTTCCTCAAAGTCGTCAACGAGTTTCTTGCCCTTTTCGAATGCCCCCTTAAAGAAATGGGAGGCGCTGGCACCGATCGAAGAAAACGCGGAAGCGATATCGGCATGGGGCGTCGTCACCGGAAGCTCGGCAGAAAAATCGGTGTCGCTCTCGTAGGACACACGCTGCGGATACGCATCGTAGTCGTCCTCGGTATTATCGAGCTCCTCGGGCGCCGGGGCAGGCGCCATGACGTCCAGACCGGCTGCGGGATCGATAGCAGTCTCCGCATCGGCTTCCGTCTCGATGGCATTGGCCTCATCGGGCTGCGCAGCCACGACCGGATCGGGCTGGGGCGCGGGCTCGAACGTCGGCTCCTCGCCCTCTTCGTAATCGAGCGTACAGGACTCGGGAAGCATTCCCAGGGCACGGATGGCATCCGAGCCAAACCGGATGTTGCCGGCGGCATTGCGATAAAGCTTGGGCTCGGGCTCGGCCTGCTCGGCCGCGGCAGGCTCCTCTGCCGACTCGGCAGCGGACTCGTCTGCAACGGGCTCCTCGGCCGGAATATCTTGGACCTGGGGCTCGGGTGCAATGACGCCAATCAGGGTCTCGTCGGCAGAAGCACCTTCGAATCCATCGATTTGCTCATCAAAAGCCTCGCCCTGCTCACCCTCGGGAGCGACCGGCTGGCCATACTCATCCTCGGTATAGGCAGGCTCTTCGTACTCGATGGTATTGCCGTAATCATTTTGCTGCTGGGCCGCGGCGTACTCGGCTGCCGCGCGCGCCATCTCCTCGGCGCGACGCTTCTGCTCGCCAAAATACGTGTCAAACGGAATATCGTCAGGGAACTCGTTCTCACCCTGATAGGGGGCGACGTTATCCATGACACCCAGCATGGCGGCAACAGAGGACTTGTTGCAAACCGAGCCGGACGTGTAGGGAAGGACAAAACGATTGGAAATGATATTGGCGGCATTGGCGAGCGCCACGAGGGAGGCAAGGATCGCGACAATCCACAGCAGGACCTTCAACGCGCCGGGAAGCGGCAAGATGAGCAGGATGGCAATAGCCGCGGGAGCAATCGTGGCAATCGGGAGCAACTTGGCGATCAGCGCCCGATACGGCGCATAGGGCTCGCGAGCGAGCAGTTCGGCGCGCGGGGAGTCATAGTGCGCGACGACGACAACCGGGCGATTGCGCGGAGAGGCAAGCGGGCCCGACGCCTTGTGGTAGGCGATGACGTTTTGGCTCACGCCCGTCTTGCCCAGGCGCGAGATCACGGGGCGCCCGGTTCTCTCGAGCACATAGAGCACGGCTCCGACAATGGCCAACAGGGTGCCGACTAAGCCGATACCGCCGCCGATACCCATAAGCAGGGCACCGGCAAATGCCAGAATGCCCGTAACGGCAAACGCCATCCTGCTCGGTGCGGGAGCATTAAACTCCTGCACCTCGGGATCAAAGCCGTGGTTGCGGAAAATTTGAGCGATATCTTCGGCGGCCAAGCGCTCTTCTTCGCTGCACGCCGGCGTGATGCCAGTGTTCTGCAGCAGGTGGTTAATATAGTTCTGGGTGTTCGCCATATGCGCTCCACATCCATAATCCGACAAATAGGCCCAATGTATGCACATTAGAACCGTATATAGTCGAAAGTATACCCCGAGCGGGCGCAAACGGCCGAATTCTGGGCATCTTAACGCCCCAAGCGGACAAGGATATAGCCTAATCTCCATATCGGACTAAAATCATGGCATCAAACACCTTCCCATGCGAGGATTCTATGACGGCAAGCGATACAACCGTAACGAATAAAAAGGGGGCGCCAGAGCCCGGTTTCGACAAGACCGCCCAGCGCATCCTCAATCTGTTCTTTGTCCTTAACAGCTCTCCCGAGCCATTGACCACAGAGCAAATTGTCCTGGATTCCGATCTTGGCTATGGATCGGGCAATATCGACTCGGACAAGCGCAAGTTTCGCCGCGATCGCGAAAAACTCCTCGAACGCGGAATCACGATCAAGGAAGTTCGCGCAGCAGGCGCCCAAGAAACCGAAGAAAGCGCGTGGACCATCGATCGCGAGCACACGTTTGCGGCCGGTGGCCTCATCACCGCAGACGACGCGGACATCTTGCTCGACGCTATCGACCAGACCCTTGCGACCGGTTCGGCCGCGTTTGCCACGCCGCTTGCAGACATACGCTCCAAGATCGCCTACCTCACTGGCGCATCGACCGCAGAAGAGCCTCCCGCCCGTCGCTCACCCGCCGTCGATGCGGTGTGGAGCGCTTTTGCCGAACGCTGCGCACTGCGTTTTTTGTATCAAAACGGGCGTGGAGAGCAAAAAGAGCGCACCGTCTGCGTGTACGGCATGTTCGAGCACGAGGGCGTGGCGTATTTTTGCGGACTCGACAACGCCACCGATGAAATCAGGACGTTTCGCTGCGACCGTATCGTTCGCGCATGGCGCCCCTCGAAGGCCTACTCCATCCCCGCCGACTTTAACCTGAACGATCGCCTGTTCTTCGAGTTTGATTTTGCCGATTGCAAGCCCGTTATGGCGACCTTTTCGTTTGCCCCGCAAGCCCAGGCCGACATGGTCAGCGGCCTAACGCGCGGTCGCGGGGAGCTCACGCACACCGAAGAGGGTTGGACCTGGACCGTCGGCGTGCGCGACCTTAATGCCGCTGCCTCGTTTTGTATGGAGCACGCCATGGACGGCATGAGACCCGTTGCTCCTGATGCACTTAAACTGGCGTGGAACCACCTCATCGAAAGGACGGTGCACGAGCATGCCCGTGCGTAAACTCACCAGCGAGCAAAGGCTCTCGCGTGCGATTGACATCATGGAGGCCCTCTACGCTGCCGGTGAGACCGGTATGACACGAGGGGATATCTGCAGCCGTTTTGATATCACGGGTGCGGCGCTCGACGAAATTATCGATATCGTCTCGACCCTCGCTGACCGTGAGTCGGGCGCACGCATCATCTGCGAGCGCCACGGCGAGCGCATCATCCTGACAGGCGATGCGGGGCGTGTGCTGCCCTTGCGCCTAAGTGCCGCCGAAGGTGCCGTGCTCAACCACGAACTCGAATCGATGGGAATCGACTCTCGGGCAGCAGAGCGTATCCGACACGCCCTCCTACCCGAGAAACTCGGCTACAACCAGCGCGTCGTCGATACCGTTGCCCGAGGATCGCACTGGCAACAGCTGAACTGCGCGATTCAAGACGGCGTTCGATGCCGCATCATCTACCGTTCGATGGACGACACACGGCCGCGTGAGCGTCTCATCGACCCCCTGCGTATCGCGACGCATGGCGACCAAACATATCTGATTGCCTGGGATGTCGAAGTTGATGCGCAGCGCTCCTACCGCATGGACAAAATCGAAGGCCTTGCCCTTACCGACGATTCCGTGGAGCGCCACACACCCGCGTCCTTGTCCCTCCACGAATCCCTTTCCCAAGCGGAGCAGAGCGCAAAACTCCTCATGCCGCTCGACATGGCAGAGCGCCTAGACTGGGCCGGCATCATGTCGATTGAGCCAAACGGGGCAGACATGGCGACGGTGACCGTGCGTTATGGGTCAGAGCACTGGCTGTTCTGCCAGGTAATCGCAGCGGGCGGAGCCATCCGCATACTGGATGACCCCGCCTCGGCAAAGCGTCTATGCGATATGGCGAAGAGCCTGACCTGCCCGCTTTAACGGCGTCGCTCGTGGCGTGCACGCCACAGCTGCAAATAATGACCGATCTGTGCCGACTCGATACGCTGGTAGGAAGTCGTGGGCAGCGACGTCAAGAACTTCTTGCCGTAGCCCTTTGTCACCAAGCGCGGATCTGCCAAGATGAGCACGCCGCAATCGGTTGACGAGCGGATGAGACGGCCGGCGGCTTGCTTGACTTCGAGCACCGCCTCGGGCAGCGAGTAGCGCGCCCAGGCGCGGTCTTCGCGCAGGTTGCGCTCACACGAAAGAGGATCCGTGGGGCTCGAGAACGGCAGCTTGGGGATAATGACGCAGCGCAGCGTCTCGCCGCTGGCGTCAAAGCCCTCCCAAAAGGCCTTGAGCGCAAAGAGCGATGAGGTCGGCTCGTTGATAAACCGATCGCGCAGACGGCGCGGGGACGAGTTGCGCTGTTGGCAATTGAGCTCCAGACCCGCTCGCGCCAATTTGGGCTCGACACGGGCATACAGGTCCTCCATATCGCGCCTGTTGGTGAAGAGCGTGAGCACCGATCCACCCATGGCGAGATGGGCATCGACCAGCACGCACTCGAGCGCCGAGAGATAGCGCTCGCGATCGCGCGGATCGGGAATGTCCCCCGCCACGACCACGGCCATATTCGAGTCAAAGTCATAGCTCGAATCCAGGTGCAGCGATGAGGATGTCGACGCACCGATGCGATCGAGGCCGACAGCATGGTTGAAATGCTCAAAGCTCTTGGATACCGTCATGGTCGCCGAAGCGAAGATGGCCGTGTGCACTTCGGGCAGCCACTCGTTCGCCAAGGCCTCGCCGATATCGATGCGCTCGGCGGTCATAGACTCCCCGCCCGCACGCAGCCGACGGTTAACCTGCAGCGAGTACACATAGTGCTCGTCCGTACCCTCAATGATGAGCTTGAGATTCTCGGCCAGCTCGTGCAGACGGCGCGAAATGTCGCCTAGGTCGACAACGACCTCGGGCTTATCGGCGGCGACGGTCTGCACCAGCGCGTCTACGCTTTTATCCGCCTGGTCCAGCGCATCAATTGCGGTATGGGCCGACTGCAAAAAATCGTGCCAGTCATCCGACTCGCGCAGCTCGGGGCCAATCCACAGATTCGCGTTATCGTAGCTCCCACGGGCGCGACGGCCGAGCTCGCGCACACCATCGAACACATCGGCAATCGCCATGCTCGCGCGGGCAACCGTCGACGTCGCTTTGGCGGTGAGTCCCAGGTAGAGCGTGGAGCCCTCGGAAGTGGCCAAATCACGGGAAACCTGACTCAGCGCGCCGGCACTCGACCCACCCAAGCGCTCAAACAGCACGCGCGACTCATCTGCCGAAACCACGCGCGCCCATTGGCGACGGGCCTCGCGCTCGATGGAATGGGCCTCGTCGACCACCCAGTGACGAATCGGGGGCAAAATCCTCCCCTCGGCGGCCACGTTGCGGAACAACAGAGAATGGTTGGTGACCACCACGTCGGCATGTGCCGCACGACGGCGCGCCCCGTGGACCAGGCATTTGTCAGGGAAGAACGGACACAGACGACGAGCACACTCGCGCGAAGCCGTCGTAAAGTCGGGACGGTTGACGCTGCGCCAGCGAATGCCGAGTGAATCGAGGTCGCCATCGGCAGATTGGCACACATACGCCATGATCACCGCAACCGCCGTGAGCGTGTCAGCAGGATCGCGCTTGGTGGTGATCTCAACCTGACCACGGCTCATGCGCTCGAGCTTGCGCAGACACGGATAGTGGTCATAGCCCTTGAGTGCACAAAACGACAGGCCCCCGTCCAGCTGCTCGGCGAGCTTTGGTAGCTCATGGTACATAAGCTGGTCGGCAAGATTATTCGATTTGGTCGCAATGCCGACGGTAATGTTGTTTCGGCGGGCGGCCTCGGCGAAGGGCACGAGATAGGCCATCGACTTACCGACGCCCGTGCCCGCCTCGATCACGCGATGGGTGCCCGTGACCAGCGCATCGCGAACCTCAACCGCCATCGCGATCTGCTCGTCGCGCGGCTCATAGGTGGGGTACATGCGATTGACCAGGCCGCCGGGGGCGTAATCTGCCTCGATCTCTTCACGACTCGGCATCTTAAGGACCGGCAGCTCGTCCGCATCAACGCGATCGTCTGCGCGATCGGCCTTGAGCACATCGGCACGAGCGGCGCTGAGCGAAAATATCGAACCCGGGTTCTGTCCAGCCAAAAAAGAAAAAATGGGGCGATATGACCAAGGCACGTCCGCGTGCATGTCCGCCAAGCGCGCCATAAGGCCCGAAGGCAGGTCGGTAAGTGCGACCAACAGCACGCGCCACACACCGCACAGGGCATCAACGTCGGCGTTCGCACGGTGCGATACTGAATCGCACCCAAACAAGTCGGCCATAAAAGACAGCTTGTGCGAGGCCAGGCGCGGAAGTGCGATGCGCGACAGTGCCAGCGAATCGATCCAGATGTCGCTGACGTTGACACCGCCCTTGACCGACTCGATAAACGACCGGTCAAACGTGGCGTTATGCGCGATAACAGGACAGCCGCCCACAAAGTCGGCGAGTGCCGCGACGGCCTCGACGGCCGACGGAGCATCTGCCACATCGGCGTTCGTAATGCTCGTGAGCTCGGTAATCTCTGCAGGAATCAGCTGCTTGGGATGCACGAACGTATCAAAGCGGTCAATGACCTCGCGGCCCGAAAGGCGGGCCGCGGAAATCTCAATTAACTCATTGTCCTGCACCGAAAGACCCGTGGTCTCGGTATCGAGGACGATTACGTCCTCCTCGATGAGGCCAAACGATTGCGTCTTAGCGCGCTCGGCGAGCGTGGCGTAAGAATCGATGACGAACTGCGGCGTTCCAGGAGATACGGCGTCCTCGATTAGCATGCAACGCCCGCCCGGCGGAGACCCATACGGATCAGGCTGTCGCACACCTGCGGGAACGTCATGTCGTCGGTATGGCGAATCTCATCGGGATACAGCGACGTATCGGTCATGCCGGGAATGGTGTTGGTCTCGAGAATGACAGGGCCGTCCTCGCTCACGATAAAATCGCTGCGCGAAACGCCCAGACAGCCGAGGGCCTTATGGGCCGCACAGGCAAGTTCCTGGGCACGCGCATAGTTTTCGGGCGAAATCTGCGCCGGAATGCGGTGGATGTCTGTGGGGTCGACGTACTTTACATCCAGGTCGTAGAACTCGCAGTCCTCAGGCTTGCGAATCTCCACAATCGGCAGCGCGCGCACGTCGTCCTCGCCGTACACGCCCACAGTGATCTCGGTTCCCTCGATGCACTTTTCGACCAGCACTTTATCGCCGTACTCAAAAGCCTTGGCGATTGCCGCCGGCAGCTCTGAGGGCTCGTGGACGAGCGAAATGCCGTAGCTGGAGCCGTTGACGGCGGGCTTTACAAAGCACCGCTCGCCACAAATCTCGACGATACGATCGATATCGACCTCGTCGCCCGCCTCAAGCGCCAGGCCGGGGGCAATGGGGATGCCCGCCTTGGCATACAGAAGCTTTGAAACCTCTTTATCGGCGCCACATGCGCTGGCGAGCACGCCTGACGCCGTGTAGGGGATACCCAGCGTCTCCATGGCCCCCTGCATGGCGCCATCCTCGCCGCCGGCGCCGTGCATGGCGATAAACGCCACGTCGAAGCCACCGGTCGCCATAGTCACCATAAAGTCATCGGCGGCGGTGTCGAGCAGCTCCACCGAGGTGTAGCCGGCCTCCTTCAGTGCCACCACGACATTCTTTCCAGAATTGAGCGAAATCTCGCGTTCGGCGGAATGGCCGCCCGCCAAGACCGCTACGTGCATGTTCTCTAGGCTTTTACCCGGCATGGGCAGACTCCTCCTTTATAATTCCTGCAGCTGATACCATATTGTAGCGATACCCTCTACGTTTCCCCAAAATCGAAAGGCTTCCATGAATCCCAGGACTAAATCTCAAGACATTCGCGACTTGAGCCAAAACGATATTCGCGAACTTGTCGCCGAACTCGGCCAACCCGCTTTTCGCGCAAAGCAGCTCATCGAATGGGTTTTTGAGAAGAACGTTTGTTCGTTTGATGACATGACCAACCTTCCCAAGGCCTTCCGCGAGCAGCTGAAGGAGGCATTTGCCTTCGACACGCCGACCGAGCTCGCCAAGCAGGTGTCTAAGGATGGCTCTCGTAAATACCTACTCGAGTACCACGACGGTATCTCCGTCGAGACCGTCGGCATGCCTCGTCGCAACAAGCTGTCTGTCTGCGTATCTACCCAAGCCGGCTGTGGTATGGGCTGCGCTTTTTGCGCTACCGGTCTGAACGGCCTCAAGCGCTCACTGACCGCTCAAGAGATCGTTGACCAGGTACTGCATGTTTCCAACGACTTTGGTGAGCGCGCGACGAGCGTCGTGTTCATGGGCCAGGGTGAGCCTTTCGCCAACTACGACGAGGTCCTCAAGGCACTGCGTATTCTTAATGACCCCGATGGAATCGGTATTGGAGCACGTCATCTCACTGTCTCCACCAGCGGCGTCATTCCTGGTATTCGCAAGTTTGCCGACATTCCCGAGCAGTTCACGCTCGCCGTCTCGCTGCACTCTGCCATTCAGTCCACGCGTAATAAGCTCATGCCGGGCGTTAAGAAGTACACGCTTTTGCGCCTTCACGAGGCCCTTCAGCTCTACACCGAAAAGACCGGCCGCCGTCCGACATACGAATACGCCATGATCGAGGGCGTCAATGACACCAACCCCGAGATGCAGGCGCTCTGCGACTTCTGCGAGGGCACGCTGTGCCACGTCAACCTGATCCAGCTCAACGATATCGAGGGCAGTCCTCTCAAACCGTCACCGATTCATAAGGTTGAAGACCTTCAGCGTCGTCTTGAGTCCCGTGGCATTGAGACCACGATCCGTAACTCTCGCGGCAACGATATCGACGCTGCTTGCGGCCAACTCAAGCAGCGCTTCAAGGTTCAGAAGAACGCGTAGGGGAGACCAACCTAAACGTTTCATGTGAAACATCGAACAGCCCCGGTTGCTTAATTGCAACCGGGGCTGTTTCATATCTATCGCTAATTCGCATCGAGCGATTGTTCAACAACTTTTTCGAAAGAAATAAGGGGTCCTTGTTCTGGCGTTCAGACAAGGACCCCTTAAAAAAGGCTAGTAATTGTTAGGTACCTAAAAGCCTACATTTTCCCATTGATGGTTAACCCAATCTTGATTAATCTTGGGATTCTTAGTTACCTGAGCTGTACGCATAGCGACATCCTCAGTCATAACATCCATTTTCTTTTTGGACG
>CABRYP010000033.1 GCA_902475245.1 uncultured Collinsella sp.
ATACTCATGGAAAACCTCCCATTTCCCGATGTCCAAGAAATGGGAGGCAGTTCACAGGCACCTTTGTGGTGGTTTTGACCGGCGAGTATGATTTGCAGAAGTTGCTACAGCTCCACGCGGGGATTGTCGCGGGTCACAAGCGTCTTAACGACAACCGTCGCTCCCAGATAGCGCTCGAGCAGATCGGCAAGACGGTCGATGGCGGCCTGGCAGTCCCCCATTCGCTCGGGCTCTACGCACTCAATCGCCAGGAATGCGTCGGCCGAATCGTCGGATAGAGCCGTTCGAACGCCGTCGCGCCAGTTCCAGCAGCGGCACACGGCGCCCGCATCGTCAATGTAGGCGAGCTCGCCGGGCAGCGTCGGGTCGTCCGCTTCCTCGCCAAGCGGCAGGAACGCATCCCCGCCGTCGGTCACCTTCAGGCGAAGGTCCCCCTCAATCGCATGCAGATCCTCGCCTCCCACGGGCAGTGCATAGGACAGCGACACCGTGTTATAGATATCCACCGCGGGCGTAATGTGGCCCACCGGCTTGCCCTTGAGCACGCGCTTGAGCAGGTTCTCGATTGAACAGCGCGCGCCCTTTTTGGTCTTGAACAGACGATAGGCCTCGCGCCATGCCTTGACCGGTGCGTTCTCGCTGATTGTATCGCTGGTCAGATGACGCTCCGCATCGATATTGGCACGGTCGAGCAGCGCCGCTATCGCGTCCACATCCTCTTGAGGTATCTGGGCCGCGGGCTTCATACCCTCCACGACCACAACACCGACCGCCGCCTGAGGAAACAGCTCCCAAAATGAATCCTCGGCAATAAAGCTCTTCATACATGCTCCCTTCACGATTCGCGCCCGAGCGAGGGCACCCAAACAAAAAGCGCCCTTACGACGGCCACCTTCAAAGTCCTACGGTGCCGCCACAAGAGCGCTTACGCTGCCCCCATCCGGAGAAGGGGGCGAGATGTCAGGCGTATTGTAACCCGAGTCATCCGCGCGAGCAAAACCACCACAAAGGTGCCTGTCCCCTTTATGGTGGTTTTGGGTCTGAGGCGACGCTAGCGGCGGAGTCCCAGCAGGCCGCGGCCGCGATGACGGGCGTCGGCGGGCACTTGAGCGTGCGGGCCGGCGACCTTGACGGACTCGGGCAGGTGCGAGTACTTCTTCTCGAAGTTCTCCTCAAACATCACCGCCAGGTTGTGCGCTGCCTCGTCGTAGCGAGCGGTGCTCTGCCAGTACTGGCGCGGCACCAGGATGCCATCGGGCACACCGTGGCACGTAGTGGGAATGTCAACGTTAAAAATATCGTCGTGCACAAACTCGCTGTCCTCGATGGTACCGTCGAGGGCGCGGGCCACCAGGGCGCGCGTGTAGGCAAGCTCGATGCGATGGCCCACGCCATAACCGCCGCCAATCCAGCCGGTGTTGACCAGATAGACGCGCGTGCGACCGTCGGCGATACGCTCACCGAGCATCTTGGCATAGACCATGGGGTCGAGCGGCATAAACGGCTCTCCGAACAGCGAGGAGAACGTGGGCGTGGGCTCGGTGACGCCGACCTCGGTGCCGGGGATCTTGGCCGTAAAGCCCGTCACAAAGTGATACATGGCGGCGTCGGCCGTCAGGCGCGAGATGGGCGGCAGCACGCCAAAGGCATCACAGGTCAAAAACAGCACAACGCTCGGGGTGGTGCCCATGCCCTTGGTCCACGCGTTGGGAATGTGCTCGACGGGATAGGCCACGCGCGTATTGTGCGTGATCGAGATGTCATCATAGTTAGGCTTGCGATTCTCATCGAGCACCACGTTTTCGCAGATGGCGCCAAAGCGAACAGCGTTGAAGATCTCGGGCTCGTGGAACGCATCCAAGCCCTCGCACTTGGCGTAGCAGCCGCCCTCGACGTTAAAGATGCCCATGTCGGACCAGCCGTGCTCGTCGTCGCCGATCAGCAGGCGCGTGGGGTTGGCCGAAAGCGTGGTCTTACCCGTGCCGGAGAGGCCAAAGAACACCGCGGTCTCATGCGTGACGGGATCCATGCTGGCCGAGCAGTGCATGGGCAGCACGTCGTCCTCGACAGGCAGCAGGTAGTTCATAACGCTGAAGATGGACTTTTTGATTTCGCCGGAGTAACCGGTGCCGGCAACCAGAATCACGCGCTCCTGGAAGTTGATGACCACGGCAGCGCTGGAGTTGAGGCCCTTGATGGCGGGGTCGCACTGGTAGCCAGGTGCCGCGAGCACGCAAAAGTCCGGCTCGCCGGTGCGCGCAATTTCGCGGGCAAGCGGACGAGCGAGCATTTGCTTAATAAAGAGCGCCTGGCTGGCACGCTCGCAGGCGACGAGCAGGCGACGCGTGTGGTTGCGGTCGGCGCCCGCCATGCCGCGCGTGACAAACACGTCGCGCTCGTTGAGGTAGTCGACGATACCGGCCTTGATGGTCTCGTAGCTCTCAATCGAAAGCGGTCGGTTGACGGCGCCCCAGGCGATCTTGTCGTGAACATCGGGGGTGTCAACGATAAAACGATCGTTGGGTGAACGGCCGGTGCGCTCCCCCGTCTCGATCACCAGCGCGCCGTTGGATGCCATGCGGCCTTCTTCGCGGCGGATAGCGTACTCGACGAGCTCCGCGGCGGGTAGATCAACCAGCAGGCGGGGCTGATTATCGGCGGGATCTTCGACCAGCGTAATACCAAAGTTGGACAGAACTTCTGCAGGGGTAACACCAGGCATGGGGCCTCCTTTAAAAACGCGACACGCGGACGCAGCGCGCACTTTACTCACGTAAAGCCCGTTGTACCCGATATGCAAAAACGTTTTTGCGGCAACGGCGAAGCGCCCGCCCAACGGTCAAAAATCACAGGCAAGCGGCCTAGCCATTGGGGACGCTCTTGAACAGGCAATAACCAAGGAGTGTCCCCAGATGCCGGCACTTAGGGACACTCCCAAAGTGTCGGCACATAAGGAACGTCCCTAAGTGCCGACTACTGAATGGCACCGCCTACAATATTGAACAACCTGTTCAAAAACACGATCAAACGCCGTCGTGTCTATACTAGAGCGCAGCAATAGAAAGGACTCCGCCTTGAGCATCTCGCCTCTCGATAGTATTCGCCGCGCCATCGCCCGCCGCAATGGCGCCGCCGACCCCGCCGTAGCGAGCAGCGACACTGCAAAGGCCCAAGGCGGACGCATCGAGAACGGCCTCTTCCCTGCCTCCCACACGGCCGAGGAGCTCGCACGCATCCAGGAGCTGAGCCAGCGCAACGCCGGCGGGCCCAATAGCGGCCAAGCCACACGTCGCCGGCGCGAGGGCGATCGCGAGCCCGGCCCCGTCCGCCGCATGGTGAACGCCTGGTGGAACCGCCTGCTCGGCGCTGTCTACGGCGGCGGCTTCTCCACGCAGGAAGCCGAATACGAGGAACACGCCACCCGCCGCGACTATCTCTGGAATACCCTGGGCACCGCCGTGTGGGGCTTCGCGTTTCCGCTGCTCACCATCGTGTCCACACAGCTTGTGGGCCCCGAGGAAGCCGGTAAGTTCTCCATCGCCTTTGTCACCGGCACACTCATCATGATCGCGTGCAACTACGGCGTGCGCAATTTCCAGGTCTCGGACATCGACGAGAAGACGTCCTTTGCCTCTTACCAGCTCAATCGCTGGCTTTGCGGAGCGCTCGCCCTAGGCTGCGGCCTCATGTACAGCAGCGCCCGCGGCTACGATGCGCAGATGGCCACGATCGGCCTGGGGGTCTACCTGTATAAAGTGATCGACGGTGTGGCGGACGTGTACGAGGGCCGCCTACAGCAGGCCGATAAACTCTACCTGGCCGGCATGAGCCAAACGCTACGCTCCGCCGGCGTCATCGCGGTCTTTAGCGTGGCGCTGTTCCTTACGCGCAGCATGCCCATCGCGGCCATGGCCATGGGTGTCACAGCCATCGCCTCGCTCGTGCTGGTCACCGCGCCGCTCGCCCTGCTCGAGACCGAAAAATCACGCCGCGTGAGCCTGCGCGAGGTTGGCCACCTGTTTGTCCAGTGCGCTCCGCTCTTTGGCGCGCTCTTTTTGTTCAACCTTATCGAGAGCATGCCCAAGTTTGTTATGGAAGGCACGCTGGCCTACAAATACCAGCTGTACTTTAATGCCCTGTTCTTTCCGGCGCAGGCTATTTTGCTGAGCATCGGATTTGTCTATAAACCGCAGCTTTTGCGTCTGTCGAGCATTTGGGCGAACCCGCGCAAGCGCCGCCGTTTTGACTTGATTATTATTGCCGTTATGGCGCTGATCGTGGCCATCACCGGCGTATGCGCCGCATTTATGGCAGGCCCCGGTATTCCCCTCATGAGCTTTATGTACGGCCTCAACTATGAGCGCTACCGCACATTGGCGCTGCTGATGGTCGTCGCCGGCGGCGTAACCGCGGCCTTCGATTTTATCTACGCCATTATCACGGTGCTGCGCCACGCTGGAGACGTCACCAAGATCTACCTGATCTGCTTTGCCGTGAGCGTAGTGCTCCCGGTGATCCTAATCAACCTGCTGGGCCTGATGGGTGCCGTCGTGAGCTACCTGGCTATCATGGCCCTACTGCTGGTGCTGTTGATTGTCGAATACGTCCGCATTCGCCAACGCATAGAACGCGACCGCAACCCGTACGGCGCCTAATTCGAATCAATTTGAAGAAAAGAAACGTCGATGTTTTGGCACCGACAGCGAGCAGTCTCGAAGTGCCCCAGGTTGGCGCGAAAGAGGAGCGACGCGTACTTCCGTACGCGAGCGACGGTTTGAGCGACAAGATGGGGTGCTTCGGGGCTGCGCAGCGTCAACGTGGCCGCCGTTCGGTAGAACGGCGGAACAAAGTTATTCGCCAGGAAGAATGTTTGCGTAGAACTCCGCCCCGTCGTCCAGGCGCAGGATCCCGACGCGGCCGAACTCGGAACCGGTAGCCGCCGCACAGTCGATATCGATGCGATCGGGCACGCCGGCGGTATCCTCGCCACCCAGGCGCACCATCTGCCCGCGACCCGACTCCTCATCGAGCCCCGCCAGGCCGCCAACCTCGCAATAACGCCCCAGCGACACCGTGGGCGTGTGGCCGCTCACCACGACCGGGCCCTTGCCCTCGGCAGAAAGCAGTCCCGTCGGGGCATCCCAATAGCCATGGCGAATCCAGAGCAAGTCATCGGACGACTGCACGGCGAGCATTTGCTGCAGCAGCTCGCTATCGGCATCGACCGCTCCCCTGCCGTCGCCGCAATCGACACCATGCTCAAGCAAAAACGCACGCGCCGCCTCGGTCTGAATGCCGGCGTGCACCAGCAGATACGGTCGCTCGGCAGTCTCGACCACCGCGTAGAGCGGCAGGGCGGCAGCCCAGCGCACCAGCTCCTCGTATGCCTCAAATTCCATTTCGTTGAGCTGCTGACGCGTGGTCCAACCGCCATTGATATCCCAGGTCTCGGCATCGAGCGGGTCCTGGCCAATGATCGCGTCGAGCATAATCTGCTCGTGGTTGCCCTTAAGCACGCGAGCGTTGGGCAGCGACCGCACCAAGTTGATGACACCGACCGGATCGGGACCGCGGTCGATCATGTCGCCCAGCACATACAGCGTGTCGTCGGACGTCAGCGAGATCTTGGAAAGGGCCTCGTCCAGCGCGCGCACGTGCCCGTGAGCATCAGATGTCACATAGATCGCCATGGAACGCCTTTCCCTGCATTACGGCCGAAGCCCGATGCCACGACTAAAACTTCAAGTTGAACTTAAACGTTACCCATTGTACTCCGTTGCAATAAAGCTGGAAAGTGCCACCGCTGCCAACGGTCACAAGCGGCCGCCCGCACGCCCCGAAAACACCGCGCCACCAGCACCAACGCCCCAACCAGCACCGCCCGCGCCCCCCGCCTCGTGTCGATAATGCGAACGCCCGCGGCTCGGCCCCATAAACCCACCATCTTTGGGTACAAATTACCGCAGACAACTGACCGTGCCACGCAAACCACCCAGGAGCGGACACTACCCATGAACCAGATACTTCTCTTTATCGGCCTCGTCATCATTTTATGCCTGACCATCAAACCCGTCGGCAAAAAGCTCCCCTTCCCCACCCTGCTCATCTTTATCGCGCTCGGCATGCTGCTGGGCGTTAACGGGCCGGCGCGCATCGACTTTAGCGACTACGCGCTTACCGAAACCGTCTGCAGTACGGCGCTGCTGTTCATCATGTTCTACGGCGGCTTTAACACCAACATCGACCGCGCCAAGCCCGTCGCCGCGCCCGCGGTACTGCTGAGCACGCTCGGCGTTATCGCCACCGCCGGCATCACGGGCGCCTTTGCGCACTTCGCACTGGGCTTCGACTGGATCGGCGGCCTGCTGCTGGGCTCGATCGTGGCGTCGACCGATGCGGCGAGCGTCTTTAGCGTGCTGCGCGAGCACAACCTTTCGCTAAAGGGCGCGACTGACTCGCTGCTCGAGGTCGAATCGGGCTCCAACGACCCCGTCGCCTACATGCTTACCGCGGTGCTCGCGACCCTCGCGGCGGGCGGCGACATCGACATTCCCGTGCTGTTGGCCAAGCAGATCACCCTGGGCGTGGGACTGGGCCTTGCCATCGGCTGGACATCCAGCCGCCTGATTGAACGCGCGCACGCAACGGCCGAGGGCGCGCAGACCATCTTTTTGTTCGCCGTGGCGATCGTTGCCTACGCGCTGCCGAGCTACCTGGGCGGCAACGGCTTTTTGGCCGTATACCTGGCAGGCATTGTGCTGGGTGCAAGCGACATCACCGGCAAGGTCGAGATGGCCCACTTCTTTGATACCCTCACCGAAATGGCCGAGATGACCATCTTCTTTTTGCTGGGCCTGCTCGTCACGCCCGCGCGCCTGCCGCAAATGCTGTTGCCGGGCCTGGCGCTCATGGCGTTTATGCTCTTCGTGAGCCGCCCCATCGCCGTCGGCCTGCTGTTGGCGCCCTTTAAGACCAATCCTCGCCAAGTCGCGCTCGTAAGCTGGGCGGGTCTGCGCGGCGCGGCTTCGGTCGTATTCAGCCTCTTTGCCGTGGTGGTCGGTGTTCCCGGTGGGCACGATCTGTTTGACCTGGTGTTTGTGATTGCCGTGTCGAGCATTGTGGTGCAGGGATCGCTGCTGCCGGCGGTGGCGAAAAAGCTCGACATGATCGACGCGGAAGGCGACGTGCGCCGTACGTTTAACGACTACCGCGACGAGGACGGCATGTCGTTTGTCAAGCTCAAGGTGGGCGCGGGTCATCCGTTTGCCGGTCGCTCGCTTGCGGACATTGGCAGCGTCACCGACATGCTCGTGGTCCTGGTGCTGCGTGACGGCGCACACCCCGTGCTGCCCAACGGCGATACCATAATTGAGGAAGGAGACCTTCTGGTGATGGCCGCGCCGACGTTTGAAGAGCGTGCCGAGGTTACGCTGCGTGAGGTCACCGTGACGCCCCACGGTCGCCTGGCCGGCCAGCGTCTTCGCGATGTGCCGCAAGGCAAGCACCCCTTTATCGTGGTGATGCTCAAACGCGACGGCCAAACCATCATCCCCGACGGCAATACCCTCATATACGCCGGCGACGAAGCCGTCATCGCCACGCTAGCGTCGTAGCCATCCCCACCCATAACTTGCGGTGAAATAGGGACTGAATAGGCCTTCTAGCAGCCTAAACAGTCCCTATTTCACCGCAAGTTATTGAGGGGATGGGGTTGAGGGGTGGCTATGGCTACCAGCCGTCGTCCGTATCATCGCCTGTGGCGAAGGCACGGAGGTCGAGGCCTTCGCGTTCGGCTCGGGCTAGGAGCTCTTGGGGCGACTCGTCCTCGATATCCATCACGTCGAGCATGGCGGCCGGAAAGCCCACGCCCGCCGCAGACCCCGCGCGGTCGAGCAGGCTCTCGCGCAGCTGATCTACGTCAACTTCGATCTTCATGGTGAAACCTCCTACCAGGCAATCGCGACCGAACAAACCGCACACCCCAAATGATGTGCAATAAATCCCAGATACGGCCATAATAAAACAATGAACATCAGGGAGGTTGCGGACGATGGATAAGCTCGATGCCATGACGGAACATGTCAGGGACTTTTGTGATGCACGCGACTGGCGCAAATATCACACGCCAAAAGAGCTTGCCATAGGCATGGCAACTGAGTCCTCCGAGCTCCTTCAGCTCTTTCGTTTTGTGAGCGACGAGCGCATTGCAGAAATGTTCGAAGACACCGAGCAACGCCAAGCTATCGAAGACGAAGTCGCCGACACACTCCTTTTCCTTCTGCGTTTCGCTGATTTAAATGAAATCGACCTGCCAGCTACGCTCTCGTCCAAACTCGTGCGCAATGGCGAGCGCTACCCCATCAACACATCATCTGTCGAATACAGAAAGGCGGGCCACCGTGAGTAATGAGTTCGCCCTTCGACAATACACGCTTCCCCTGCCCCAGCCCTTTGAGACAAGCGAATCGCTTCAGGACTTTGGCACGCCAAAGCCTGGAGCCCATCATGACGAGAGTTGGCCCGTCCTTTACATTCTTACCAACAGCAGAAACAAGACGGCATACATCGGCCAAACAACCAACTACCAGCGCCGTATGAAACAACACGCTGCAAACGTGGACAAGGACTTCGACCGGACCCTTCTGATCGACAATCCACTTTCAACCAATCCGCAACGTTCGAGTTCGAAAATCGACTTATTGAGCTTTTCTGTGCCGACGAAAAATACCAGGTCACCAATGCCAACAACGGCTATGCCCAGTTCGATTATTTTGAGCGGCCTCAGTATCGCCAGAAGTTCCGAGACCTCTGGACAAAGCTTCGCGAAGAAAACTACGCGATTCATCCGATTGAAGAGCTCGAGAACTCCGATCTGTTCAAGTTCTCACCTTTCAAGACGCTTACGCCTGACCAATACGAAACGATCGAGACGATTTATAAACGTCTCGAACAGGAGTATGAAGATGCAAAACATGGCGGCTCAAAAAGAGAACGTATAACCGTCGTGAACGGCGCGCCGGGAACAGGCAAAACGATTCTCGCCATCAGTCTCATGTTCAAAATCATAAATGAGCCCAACCTTTCCGGCCTGCGAGTCGGTTTTGTCACCCCCATGGATTCCCTGAAGAAGACCCTCAGGAAACTCACACACTTCCTTCCAGGGTTAAAGCCTGGCGATATCTTGAGCCCCAGTGACGTAACCAAAAAAGATCGTTATGACATCCTACTTGTCGACGAAGCGCATCGACTGGGTAATTATCTAAGCATGGGCTCCGGCATCAAGGCCTTCTATAACACCTGCGATCGCCTCGGCCTTCCGCACACGAGCAACCAAGTTGACTGGATATTCAAATGCTGCGACAAGGCATATCTGTTTTATGACCCCAAGCAGCAAGTCAGGGCATCCGGCCTCAATCGAGACGGCCTTGAGCGGCGACTTAGCCAACTCGAAGAAGCGAAAATTGAAACGGAAGAATTCAATTTGAGCACCCAAATGCGAGTACGCGGCGGCGATGAGTATCTCGACTTTGTATATGATCTACTTGATAACAAAGCGTATATGCATGCCGGCATGAAATTCAAGGATCTCTTTTCATCGGAGCCTTACGATTCGCGACCCGGGGATCCGAACAGCGATACCCCCAGATACCAGTTTGGAATCGTCGACCAATTTGAGGATTTCTGTTCCCTACAGCAAGCCAAGGAAGAAGAAGTTGGTCTATCCCGCATGACGGCAGGCTTTGCATGGAAGTGGGAAACGAAGAAACACAACGACGCGTTCGACATCGTCATCGAGGGCATCCCCAAACGCTGGAACTCAACCCAAAAGGATTGGGTTAATTCTGCCAACGCCGTCAACGAGGTCGGATGCATCCACACAGTACAGGGCTACGACCTCAACTACGGCTTCGTAATTCTGGGACCAGACATTTACTACGACGGCGATAAAGGAGCCGTCTGCGTTAACAAAGCGAACTTCAATGATGCCGTCGCAAAGAAAAAGCAGGCGACGATGACCTACGGAAGATCATCGTCAACGCCTACTACGTTCTCATGACGCGCGGCATGTTGGGAACGTATCTCTATGTGTGCAATACGGCGCTCAAGGAGTATTTGTCACGGTATATCCCGGTGATATAGACCTAACGACCGCCCTCCCCCATGTAACCATCCTGTAAATCATAGCGGCGCACTCGAGTTTTACCGTGATGCGGTCGCGCCTGGCGCTCCACTGTGCTAAAGTATCCCGAACGTTCAAACGACTACGAGGGGGAACTAGAAGATGGCACGTGTGCACAACTTCTCAGCTGGCCCGGCCGCGCTGCCTACAAGCGTGCTCGCCGAGATCGCCGACGAGATGATGGACTACCGCGGTTGCGGCATGTCCGTGCTCGAGATGAGCCATCGATCTAGCATGTACCAGCAGATCATCGACGACGCCGAGGCAACCCTGCGCCGCCTGATGAGCATCCCCGACAACTACCGTGTCCTGTTTTTGCAGGGCGGCGCCACGCTGCAGTTTGCGGGCATCCCCATGAACCTCATGCGCCGCGGCCGCGCCGGCTACGTCGTGACCGGCAACTTTGCCAACAAGGCGTACAAGGAGGCCGCCAAGTACGGCGAGACCGTGCTGCTCGCGAGCTCCGAAGACACCAATTTCGACCACATTCCCAACATGGCCGACATCAACACGCGCATTGCCGCCGAGGCCGCGGGCGATGGGCTCGACTACGTCTACATCTGCCAGAACAACACCATCTTTGGCACCATGTACCACGGGCTGCCCGATTGCGGCGATGTGCCGCTGGTCGCCGATGTCTCGAGCTGCTTTCTGTCGCAGCCGCTCGACGTCGAGCGATACGGGCTCATTTACGCCGGCGCGCAGAAAAACGCCGGCGCCGCGGGCGTGACCGTGGTCATCGTGCGCGACGATCTCATCGCAGATGGCCCCGCCTTTGCGCAGACGCCGCAGTACCTGGACCTTAAGACCCAGGCCGCCAAGGGTTCCATGCTCAACACGCCCAACACCTTTGGCATCTACGTGTGCGGCAAGGTGTTCCATTGGGTGGAGCAGACCGGCGGACTCGCCGCCATGGCCGAGCGCAACTGGGCCAAGGCCAACCTGCTCTACGACCTGCTCGAGCACAGCAAGCTTTTCCATGGCACCACGCAAGCCGACAGCCGCTCCATCGCCAACGTCACATTCCGCACCGGCGACACCGAACTCGACGCGGCCTTTGTCGCAGGCGCGGCCGAACACCAGATTCAAAACGTCAGGGGCCATCGCCTGGTGGGCGGCATGCGCGCCAGCGTCTACAACGCCGTAACCATGGAAGACGTGCAGGCCCTGGCCTCGTACATGAAGGACTTCGAAGCACAGCATAGTTTGAGTCCGCGATCTAACTAGCCCGCAACGCGCGGGCCGACCAGCCACCTCAGACCACCCTGTTTAGATCAAAACCTGCTAAGGAGTTTTTCCATGCGTAAGATTAAGACCATCGACGACATCACTAAAGACGGCAAAGTCGAGTTTGGCGAGGGCTACGAGTTTGTGGACACCGCCGAGGAGGCCGACGCCATCCTGATGCGCTCGACCGACCTGCACGGCTACGAGCTGCCCGAGGGCATCCGCGCCATCGCCCGCTGCGGCGCCGGCGTCAACAACATCCCCATCGAGGAGTACGCCAAGAAGGGCGTCGTCGTCTTTAACTCCCCCGGCGCCAACAGCAACGCCGTCAAGGAGCTCGTCCTGGGCATGCTGGTGCTCTCGAGCCGCGGCGTGGTGCAGTCGATGAATTGGGTGCGCGACAACGCCGACGACCCCGAGATTCAGGTCGACGCCGAAAAGGCCAAGAAGGCCTTTGTGGGCCGCGAGCTCAAGGGCAAGCGCATCGGCGTTATCGGTCTGGGCAACGTGGGCTCCAAGGTCGCCAACGCCTGCGTCGATCTGGGCATGGATGTCTACGGCTACGATCCGTTCATTTCCGTCGAGCACGCGTGGGTGCTGAGCCGCGAGGTGCAGCGCGTGGGCACGCTCGAGGACCTCTGCCGCGGCTGCGACTACCTCACCGTGCACGTGCCCAGCAAGGCAGACACCATCGGCATGATCAGCACCGAGCAGATTAACCTGCTGGCGCCCGACGCCGTGCTCATCAACTACGCGCGCGAAACCATCATTGACGAGGACGCCGTCGACGCTGCCCTGCGTGAGGGCAAGCTCAGCTGGTTTAGCTGCGACTTTGCCACGCCCAAGACCGTCAAGATGCCCAATACGTTTATCACCACTCACTCGGGCGCCGGCACTGGCGAGGCCGAGGCCAACTGTGCCGACATGGCCATCAGCGAGCTCAAGGATTACCTGGAGAACGGCAACATCGCACACAGCGTCAACTACCCCGCCTGCAGCATGGGCAAGGCGCGCGCCGCGAGCCGCATCGCCTGCCTGCACGCCAACGTGCCCAACATGATCGGCCAGATCACCGCAATCCTGGCCAAGGACAACGCCAACGTGCAGCGTATGACCAACGAGTCCGCCGGCGAGAACGCCTACACCATGTTCGACACCGACGAGCACCTGGACAGCAGCACCATCGAGGCGCTCAAGCAAATTCCGTCGATGTATCGCGTGCGCGTGATCAAATAGCGCCGGCGCCAAGCCTGCCAGGCAGACCATGAAGCCCATTCGGCCCCCGTTTTCACGAAACGGGGGCCGATTTCGTTGCTCCGGCTGGTTTTGAAAATGCTACCCATAATAAGTTTTTTCGGATAATCGACAGTGAGGCCCTAGTCGCTAAGCACAACTGCTTTTACAAACAGCTTTATCAGGGGTTTTAGTAGGTAAAAATCGATCTCTATATGCCAAACTAAAGTTGACTGTCCATTTTCCGAAATAACTTGCTCTAGGTAGCACTTTTCAAGCCAATTCCAAGGAGCAATTGAAGGCTATTCGCAACTAAAACCCTAGCTTCCGCGACCGTTTTCCACCCGCGCGGCTACATTCCCGCCCAATCGATAAAAATCTCCTCACGAAGTCGCCGTTCGAGCTCTTGCTGCCGCGGCGTCTTGTCTTTCAGTGGCACATCGAGATAGGACATGATGAGTTCCGTCACCACGCGGAAGGCATCGGAGTCGACCAGCTGACCATAGGTCATCAGAACGACGGGATATCCCATCGTCTGCAGGGCCGTCGTTCGATCGGAGTCCGAGATCTTGGATTCTATGGATCCGTGAATGGCTTTACCCTGGCATTCAACCAGACACTCTCGGCTGCCATCCTTATTTGACAGCAAGATATCGGCGTAGCGCCTATCAAGCCCCGAAATCAGGCGGGCGCTGCGCGTCATGCGAATCTCGACGTTATTGGTAAGGCGCAGCCCTTCGCCGCCGCGCAGCCTCGAAAGGCCAAACAGCATCGAAGCTTGGACCTCAAGCGGCGATGCCACAACCCCCGTAATGCATTTCGCGGCACGTGTGAATGATTTAGCACCGCGGAGTCCCTGGATCTTATTGGCGAACTCCGTAAGGTCAGAGAGCTCGATCAAGGGAGGTCGTTTCCACAAGTCCGTTGGATTCCCCGAGGCATCCTTTACGTTTTCCCAGCCCGACCGTGCGTCACCCCACCGGCTCCCATATGCCTGCTCAAGCGCCAACTTTACTTGAGGTGCAATCTTGCACACGGCAAAGGTGCCGCACATCTCAAACATGCACATGATCAGACGCTCGTTTGAAACCGAGGAAGCCAGGGTCAGCAGGGTAAAGAGCGGGGACGCGACATCAAGGCCAAACTCCGTCTGCTGCACGGAGCCAAACGGCCTCTCCCCGTTCCAAACATGTCTGACAATGCGACCGCCCTTACGTCCGCAGCCGCCCTGCGCCAACACATGTAACGGAGTGCGCAGGAAATGCTTGACGAGTGGATGTTCACAAAGGCGCTCCCTGCGCGGATCGTCCGCAGAATCGGGCAGGTCCGGCATTATCGCCAAGACCTGTGGGGGTATCCGGTGATACCGAAAGGCAGATATGTCGCACAGCATGTCGTCCATGGAGAGTACGTACCCACTGCGTCGTTTGTAAACCCGCCCGGACGGCAAACGCGATGGCTCGGCCTGCGAACGGTAAATGCTGCTACGTGCACGTCGCGAATCTGCAGGTGACTTACAATCGGTTTGCAAAGCAAACTGATTCTGAGGTTTCATATGGTTGATGATGACGAGGGCGGCTATCGCCCCTTTGTCGTGCCCGACCACGCCAAGGTCTGGGTCGACATGCGCCTGACGCCGCCGACCGATACGGCCGCCGCGATCAACATGGTCGAGCAGGCCACTGCCACCGCCGAGGCCGCGGTTCCCGGTTGCCATGGCAGTTTCGCCGTGACGGGCGATCGCCCCGCCATCGAGCGCGACCCGAACTCTCCCCTTCTAGCTGCGCTCAAGCGCGCCGCCGATGACGTGACGGACGCGGACACGACCGTCGGCTTCTTTACCGGCTGCACCGATACCGCCGTCATTGCCGGCAAGACGGGTAACCGCAATTGCATGAGCTACGGCCCCGGCTCGTTGGTGCTCGCGCATAAGCCCAACGAGCCGGGGCCCATGCCGATATCGTTCGCTGCCAGAACGTGCTCATCGCGCTTGTTGACAACACGCTCTGGGACGCAAGCGTCCAAGTTGGGGCATAATAAGCCGCGAACAAACCGACTCGCGCGTTAGGATCGCCCATGAAAGCACTTCCGTTTCCCTGCATCCGCCCAGCTCAGGATCGCGTGCTCGAAGCGCTGCCGCAGATGGGCGGCATCCTAAGCGGCAACGACGCCCTGCGCGGCGCCATTGCCGACGGGCTCATGCTCAAAGATCCGGGCGCGGCGTATTACGTGTACGAATGCTCCGGAGAGCCAGGGCGCGTGACGGGCGTTGTGGCAATTTGCCCGGTCGGCGTACTGACGGGCGACGGCGCGACCCCCGCAGATGCGGCTGCAGCCGCCCGTGCAATCGCCGAGCTTAAGGTGCAGCCGCGCCCCGTGTCGCTCGCCTACGAGGCCTCGCCCGTTATGGATATCATCCTCGGTGCCGCCAAAGAGGGCGCGTCGCTCTATGCCGTCACCGACCCCGCCGGCATTACGCACCGCGCGTGGGAGGTCAAGCGCGAGGACGCCGTTGCTGCCATCCGAGCCATGCTCGACCAGGCACCGGAGCCGACGCCGGCAGACGACCCCACCTATGCTGCCGCGCTAGCAGGGGCGGCGCAGCTCCTGGCAGACGAAGCCCGCGCAGCCGGCGCCTACACGGGCAAAGAGCCGTTCAACTTTACCGTTGCCGCGTTATTCCCCGCCGCGCAGGTTGCCGGCGGCGCACCGCAGGTTCCGACGGGTTTGCTGACCCACCAGATCGCACGGTTCTAACAGGGCCTAAACGCCCGGCACAAAGACTCGGCAGCTCGACAAACAAGGGGCGGGGATACATGCGCATGCATCCCCGCCCCTTTCGCATCGAGCAATGATGTCGGCAATCCGCATCGCCACGCCCGCGCTACCCGCGCTGCGGACCCGCTGCCGCCACGAGCGGCTCAAGACCCAGCTCGCGCGCATAATCTTCTTGCGTAAAGACTTCGACCAGTTCAAACGTATCCGTCGCATCGTCAAACGCAAAATGCAGCACCGAGCAGTTGCCCGGAACGCGCTCGCGCTCGTCGGCCGCCGCTCCCCTCACGTGGTCCAAAAATTCCTTGATGGACGAGGCGTGGCTCACCGCGAGCACGCACTCGTGGTCCGGACGTCGCATAAGATCGGTCAACGTCGCCACCATGCGCTCGCGCACCTGCATCTGCCCCTCGCCGCCAAATTGGCGGTAGAAGTCACGCCACGGACGCTCGGGCATGAGCATCACGCGCTCGGCCTCAAAATCGCCAAAGAACCACTCGCGCAGGCCATCAAGGCGCTCGTAGGCAAGGCCCGGCCACAGGTTGGCGATAGTCTGCTCGGTGCGGTGCAGTGTGGAGGTGTAGGCATGATCGGGTTCGATGCCACGCGCACGCAAGAACATACCGGCGCGCACCGCCTGGTCGCAACCAAGCTGCGTGAGTGGCGAATCGCTCCAACCCTGAATAATGCGCTTAAGGTTGAATATCGTCTGTCCATGACGGACCAGATACAGATCTTTATTCATAGGGGGGTCCTTTCGCTCGTTACCAATCAAGGAGCGAAAACGCCCCATCACAATAGCTAAAATGAAGCACGGCGCCGTTGTCGAGCTGTTCTCCCCCGCCGGCCACATACTCAAGAAACTCCTGGCAGGCTGAGCCGTGGGAAACGGCCAGCACGCAGTCGTGCCGAGGCCGGGCCATAATACGAGACAGCGCCGCGACCATACGTGCGCGAAGCTCACTTTCCGACTCGCCACCAAAGGCGACCGGATAATCGCCCCAGGGTTGCGCCGGCATCTCGCGGTTTGATGTGCCCTCCAACGATCCCAAATGCCACTCGCGCAGGTCATCGACCAGCTCTATGGAACGGCCCTCGCCAACGATCAGCTCTGCCGTACACCGTGCCCGACCCAACGGAGACGAATACGCATGGTCAAAGGAGATGCCGCGCGCCTCAAACGCCGCACGCGTCGCCAGTGCCTGCTCGCGCCCGCGCGCCGTAAGCGGCGAATCGTGCCAGCCCTGCAAAATGTTCTGCACATTGAGCTCGGTCTGCCCATGCCGCACCAAATACAGATCGGCCACATGCCCTCCCCTCGCACCACCACAAAGGGGACAGGCACCTTTGTGGTGGTTTTGCCGCCGGATCGCGCCGCGGCGACGCTCAACTACACCAGTACGTCGGCGAGTGGACGCTTGGGTACGTGGTGTACCTGTGCCTCGTCACGCCAGTAATTAATTGAGCCGTCGGGGTTGGAATCAATTGCATCGATCACCTGCGTCTCGGCGGGAACGCCAAAGACCATGATCAGCTTGACCTCGTACTTGTCGCCGTCAAGTCCCATGACATCAATCGCACGAGGCGGAAAGGCCTTGAACATGCACGCCGCCACCTCGGGCGTAGCGCTGCGGGCGGCGAGCATCATCGTTTGCGCGGCGATACCAGCGTCTGCCTCAGTGATTGGCGCGGCAGGCTTGCCTGGAGCGGGACGCTCGGCAAGGATCGCGATATAGCCGGTCGGGCGCTCGCCCTCGGCAGGACCCGACCATTCCTTGAGCGCACCAGCCCATGCGAGCTTTTCAAATAAGCTCGAACACTCCTCGGCGTCGCTCACCACATGAAAGCGTAGGCGCTGAGCGTTGGCGCCGCAGGGAGCCAGGTGCGCCAGCTCTGCCAGCTCGAGCAAAAACTCGCGCGGCACGCGCATGGTCTCGTCAAAGCGACGGCATGTGCGGGCACGACGGACCAGCGCGTCAAACGATTCCAGACCGAGCTTTTCGCAGCCCTGCTTTGCCATCGATTCGACACTCGACGGTGCCTCGGGAACTGCTTCGTTCATAGGAACCCCCAATACAAGCCAATTGTTCTTAGGAAAATCTAACCTAAAACGCAGGCAATAACGAACAGAGCTGCAATGTTCTACATCTGTTGAATATCACACATCCAAACGGGAACAAAGATAACAATTCGGGAAGGTGAGGCCCCCATTCGCCCTTTCCGCCCCACGCGACGGCGCCCTTGGGCGATACTGGTTGCAAGAGCTACGGCTTACGCCGCACGGAAAGGAGATATCATGGGCATCTTTAAGAACGACGACCAGCAGTCGAATCTGTTTGGATTTGACGAGAAAAGCATGGCAGGCAAGGCGATTAAAGCTGTGCGCTGGATCTACGCCGTCACGGGCGTTATCGCGCTGCTTGCCGGCATCGCGTTGCTGTTTGCGCCCGCCAAGTCCCTCGTCTTCCTGACGACCGTCTTGGGCTTCTACTTTATAATCACGGCAGCCATCAGGCTGTTCACCGCCATTTTTGAGCCGCTGCTGCCCGCCGGCTGGCGCGTCACGAGCATCATCTCCAACCTGCTCATCATTCTGGGCGGCGTCATAATCCTGCGCAACCAGGCCTTCTCGACCGCGACGCTCACCACGCTCGTGGTGGTCGTGGCTGGCTTTGGCTGGATCGTCGAAGGTGTCATGTCCATTCTGGAGTCCGAGCTTTCGTCTAACCGCGCCCTCGCCATCCTGAGCGGCGCACTCTCCATCATCGCGGGCATGTTCGTGTTTATCTATCCGCTGTGGTCGGCAAAGATGCTCGTCATCTTTAGCGGCGCCGCGCTCCTGGTGTTTGGCGTGACGCTCATTGTCCGCGCCATTCAGTTTGGCAAACTGGTGCACTAGATGCCAAGAACGCTCTATATTGATGCCGACGCCTGCCCGGTTACGCGCGAGTCGATCGACTGCGCGCGGCGGGCAGGCTTTGCCGTGGTTATCGCCGGCAACAGCACGCAAAACCTGGAACGCCACATTCGCCGCGACGATCCGCGCGATGCCGAGCACGCGCGACGCGGCTTTTGGGTCACCACGCTCGATGTGAGCGTGGGCGCCGATAGTGCCGACTTTGCCATTGTCGAACGTCTGCAGGCGAGCGACGTGGTCGTGACGCAGGACATTGGCCTGGCGAGCATGGTGCTCGGCCGCGATGCCTCCGCCATCGGCGTGCGCGGGCGCGTGTACGACAAGGCGACCATCGACATGCAGCTGTTTATTCGTCACGAGGAAAAGAAGGTGCGCCGCGCTGGCGGTCGCACCCGCGGCCCAGCAGCCTTCACCAGCGAAGACCGCGCCCGCTTTAAGCGCAACCTCACCGAGCTGCTGCGCTAACCAAGGCAGATTTTTGGGATATGCCCGGAAATCTGCCTTTTTGTTTTGGGCGGTGTGAGCGCTCAGGATCCGTGGCTCAACAAAAAAACGGGCTTCAAAATGCCATGCGTCGCCGCATTGTGCAGACGCCGTGCATGGCTATTTTGAAGCCCGTTTTGTTAGGCCTACTTAGAGGCCGAAGGCAGATAGGACGAGGCCCCAGCCAGCGCCGATGACGTACATCATGACCAGGAACACGGCGTTTTCGCGAGCACTGCGATTGGTGCGGAACAGCACCAGATAACCCACGCCGGCAGAAATGAGCGTGCCGGCGAGCATCGGTGCCAGTTGCAGTGCGCCTTCCAGATACAGCTGCGTAATGACCACGCTCGCCGAGCAGTTGGGGATCAGGCCGACAAGCGCCGAACCCAGGACGGCGAGCGTCTCGTTGCCACGCAGGAACTGCTCGATCGCAGATTCGCCAAAGGTCTCGAGCACGGCGACCAGAATCAGCGTCACTAGGAAAATGAATACCGATACCTGCACGGTATGCGAGATGGCGCTGCGGATAATCGACAGGACGGGCGCACCTTCGTGTGAGTGAGAGTGACCATGGCCATGATGGTGTTCATGCTCGCCCTCATGACCGTGATCGTGGACATGTCCATGTTCGTGCTCGTCCTCGTCGTCATCACAACCGCAATGGTCGCGCTCGCACAGCTCATGGATGTGGTCGGCGCTCACGCCAGCCTCGGCCACCTCGTCGATGATGTCACCGCCGCTGTGATCGTCATGCGCGCAGTTAACATGTGCCGGATTGACAGCGGTTCCCAACACGGTACGGCGAATCGCCGCATGCGCGCGGGCGTTGCGACGCAGACCGCGAATGGCGGCATCCACGATAAAGCCCGTGACCAGCGCGATCAGCGCTTTCGAAGCCAAAAGCATCGCCATAGTCTGCACGGGAACCTGCTCGGCAAGTAGCAGCGGCAGCATCTCGTCGGAGGTCGAGAGAAACACCGCCACCAGGGTACCCAGCGTCACGACGCGACCGGCGTATAGCGTTGCCGCCATGGCCGAAAAGCCGCACTGCGGCACCATGCCCAGCAACGAGCCAACCACGGGGCCAGCGGCGCCGGCACGCTTGATGGCGCCGTTGACGCGATCGCCTGCCACATGCTCGAGCGTCTCGAGGACCAGATATGTCACCAACAAGAACGGCACCAGCGAGAGCGTGTCCTTGCCGGCGTCGAGCAGAATATCAATCAGCAAATCCATGACGGATGGAACCTTTCGTGTCTTTCGGCAGCATTGTAAAAGTCCTAGCGTTCAACTAGGGTATTGTAATTGTCCTAGGCGCGATGCCAGTAGTTGCCCATGGTAAACTATCATCTCGCCATAACTCGACAAACCCGAGCCGCACGACGCGGCCCGTCCAAGGAGCAGCATATGAACGTATCGCAAGCACTCGAATACGAGCGTCAGCCGTTTATCCCTATGTTCATCTATGGCGATCACGGTGCCATGGAATCCGAGCGCCAGAAAGGCGAAGAGGCCCTCAAGGTGCTCGAGACCGAGTACTTTACCGCCGAGGACGACCCCGGCTTCGACTTTGCCACCGTGCGCGACCTGGCCGACCGCAACCGCGACCTGTGCGACCAGATTGGCGAGGCGCGCCTGCGCAACGTGACGCCCGCGACGCTTTCGCGCGGCCTGTCCGACGCCGACACCTGTGCCGCCATCGGCAAGATGCAAAAGCGCACTGCCGCGTCCGTCATGCGCGAGATCCGCGGCGACCGCGACGCGCTCGGCGTCGCCTACGCCCGCAAGCCCATCCAGGGCACCGTGCTGGGCATCGACATCGAGACCACCGGCCGTGCACCCGAGCGCGGCTACATCATCAACGTGGGTTGGGAGATCATGGAGCTCACCAGCGACGCCGTCCCGCATGACGCCGAGGCACACTACTGCGGCCTGCCCGATATCTACCGCGGCGAGGATGTGCCGTTGTCGAATATCCACCACATCACCTGGGACGACATCGACGGCAAAACGCCCTTCCGCGAGAACAAGGAGCTGCAAAAGCAGCTGCTCAAGCTTATGAAGAAGTACCCGTACATGGCGCACAACGCCGCCTTTGAGGACAGCTGGTTCAAGATCCACCTGGACGGTTACGCCGAGGCACGCCGCGCAGGCAAGATCATCGTCATCGACTCGCGCCAGATCTGCCGCAGCCTGGACGCTGACGTGCGCTCGCTCCCCCGCGAGTCCGCGCCCGCCGCGCTCGAGAACTGGGCACGCCGTCGCGGCACCCTCGCCGCCGACGCCAACGAGCAGCACCTGGGCCTCGACGACACCGACCTCATGCTCCGTACCGTCCAGGCCGAGTTCAACCTCAAGAACCTATTTGCCAAGTAGGTTGCCAAGCAGAGGCGCCATTCGCGAGCGATGCTCGCCAGACGATAGCGCCCCACGCAATAGCGACACGCCGAGACGCCCCTCTCAAGCAACGCAATGCGGACCGATATCCAAGTGGACATCGGCCCATTTTTGCACGTCGCCAGGGTACCCACGTTGGCATCGGCGGCCTTATCCGCGATCATCGATGCCTTTAGCCGCCACCAGGGCATTCGATAGCAAAAAATTCGCGAATTATATTGACATATGAACTTACGCTCATATACTCGGAAGTAAGTTATATGAGCGCATGTTCATATGAAAGGATATTGCAATGAGCGATCACGCTGATGAAATAGAGTCCGGCATCGACACCACCATCGTGCCCGACGTCCCCACCACCTGCTCGCCCGAGGACCTTCCCGACGAGGAGCTGCTGTACGACCTTGCCGACCTGTTCAAGGTCTTTAGCGACACCACGCGCATCAAGATCCTCTACGCTCTCATGGGCCGCGAGCTCTGCGTGGCAGACATCGCCGAAGCGACCGAAACCTCGCAGTCGGCAGTATCGCACCAGCTGCGCACACTCAAGCAGTCGCACCTGGTTAAATTCCGGCGCGACGGGCGCAATATCCTCTACTCGCTCGCCGACGACCACGTCTACACCATGCTCAACCAAGGCATGAGCCACATCTGCGAATAGCGACCAACCACGGTACCAGCGCGGCCTGCACCCAAGCCGCAAAAACAGGGAAAGGAACCCACTATGAAAAAGCAGCTTAAACTCGACGAGATCGACTGCGCCAACTGCGCGCGCAAGCTTCAGGACGAACTTGCCAAGCTTGAGGGCGTCAAGTCCGTTTCGGTCAATTTTATGACCCAGAAGCTGACGCTCGAAGCCGACGACGCCGAGTTCGACGAGGTCCTCGACCGCGTCGTAGAGTTCACCGCCGATGCCGAGCCGGACTGCGAGATCATTCTCTAGCCCAGGTTTACGCCAACCTGCAAGGTCGCGCTTGCCGCGGCCTTTGCTCGCGAAATTATATGAGCGAGTGTTCATTCATTCAAATGGGAGGATACGAGTCATGGCCACCGCCGATCCCAAAAAGAAAAAGAAGAAGCGCAAGAAGAAAGAGTCCCTTGAGCATAAACGCAATCGTATCCTGGTAGCGCTGGGCATTTTTGCCGTGGTGTACGCCCTCGACGAGCTCGGCACCCTCACCGCCGCATTCGGCACCCCGGGCGACATCTACGCCAGCTTTGTGCTGTTCCTCGTGCCGTTTTTGATTGCCGGCTACGACGTACTGCAAAAGGCATTCAATAACATCCGCCGCGGCAAGGCCTTCGACGAGAGCTTCCTCATGGCCGTCGCGACCATCGGCGCGTTTGCCATGGTGCTCTTCCCCGACACCGATCCGCACATGGCCGAAGGCGCCGCTGTCATGCTGTTCTATCAGGTCGGCGAGCTGTTCCAGGCCTACGCCGTGGGCAAGAGCCGCAAATCGATCAGCGCCATGATGGACATCGCGCCCGATTACGCCAACGTCGAGCAGCCCGACGGCACACTCGAGCAGGTCTCCCCCGATGACATCGCCGTCGGCACCGTCATCGTCGTCAAGCCCGGCGAGCGCGTGCCCATCGACGGCGTCATCGTCGAAGGCGAGACGCAGCTCGATACCGCCGCCCTTACCGGCGAGTCGGTCCCCCGCCCGGCCAAAACCGGAGACGATATCATCAGCGGCTGCATCAACATGACGGGTCTCATCCACGTGCGCACCACCAAGCCCTTTGGCGAGTCCACCGTCGCACGCGTCCTGGAACTCGTGGAAAACGCCAGCGAAAAGAAGGCGCGTACCGAGAACTTCATCACGCGCTTCGCCCGCGTTTACACGCCCGCTGTCACCGGCGCGGCCGCGGTGCTCGCACTCGGCGGCGGCCTGGTCACTGGCGCCTGGTCCGATTGGATCCTGCGCGGCCTGACCTTCCTGGTCGTCAGCTGCCCGTGCGCACTCGTGATTAGCGTGCCGCTCAGCTTCTTTGGCGGCATCGGCGGCGCATCCAAGCTGGGGGTTCTCATCAAAGGCTCCAACTACCTCGAGACGCTCGCCGATGTGGACACCGTCGTCTTTGACAAGACCGGCACGCTCACCAACGGCACGTTTTCGGTCGTGGCTGTACACCCCGAGGCTGGCTATACCGAGCAGTCACTGCTCGAAGTCGCGGCCCTTGCCGAGTCGTTTTCCGATCACCCCATCGCACGGTCCATACGTGCCGCCTACCAGGGCGAGCTCGACCAGAATCGCGTGAGCGACTCCGCCAATGCCGCGGGTCACGGTTTCACGGCAACCATCGACGGCAAGCGCGTCGTCGTCGGCAATGCCAAGATGCTTGCTGCGGCCGGTATCGACGCTCCCAATTACGAGGTCGTCGGTACGATCCTCCATGTACTAGTCGATAACATCTATGCCGGCCATATCGTAATTGCCGACACCGTCAAAGCCGATGCAGAGCAAACGATTCGCGACCTACACGCCGCCGGCGTCAAACGCACCGTCATGCTCACGGGCGACCGCGAGGAGGTTGCGGCGTCTGTGGCCAAGCAGCTGGGACTCGACGAGTTCCACGCGCAGCTCATGCCAGGCGATAAGGTCGAGCGCGTCGAGGCATTGCTGGCGGCCGAATCGGGCAAGGGCAAGCTCGCCTTTGTAGGCGACGGCATCAACGATGCGCCCGTGCTCACCCGTGCAGACGTTGGCATTGCCATGGGCGCCATGGGTTCCGACGCCGCAATTGAGGCTGCCGACGTCGTGCTCATGGACGACAAGCCTTCCAACATTTCCCGCGCGATCCGCGTGGCGCGCAAGACCATGACGATTGTTTGGCAGAACATCATCTTTGCGCTGGGCATTAAGTTGCTGATTCTGGTGCTCGCGGCGCTGGGCATCGCCAATATGTGGCTCGCCGTCTTTGGCGACGTGGGCGTGGCGATCATCGCCATCCTGAACGCCATGCGCGCGATGGGTGTCAAGAACCTGTAGCATACGTGGTCCCTCCGGCCGGGGCCGGGCTTGGTTTTGAAAACGTCCTCGACCAATGAAGTGCCCCCATTCTGCTCCTTCGGAGCTACGAACGGGGGCACTTCTGGTCTGACGCTCCTATTTGGCAAGGTGTTTTTTAGAATCCATTTTGCGCTCGGCCTCG
>CABRYP010000034.1 GCA_902475245.1 uncultured Collinsella sp.
TCCAGCCATAAAAAAGCCTCCCATTTCTTGTGTCCAAGAAATGGGAGGCAGTTCATAATGGCAGCGGGGCTCTTTAAGCTATGAGCGATATCGCTTAGAGCTTGATGTCGATGTCAACGCCAGCGGGGAGGTCGAGACGCATGAGCGAATCAACGGTGCCCGAGGTGGGGTCGAGGATGTCGATGAGGCGCTTGTGGGTGCGCATCTCGAACTGCTCACGGGAGTCCTTGTTCATGTGCGGCGAGCGGATAACCGTGTACAGGTTGCGCTCGGTGGGCAGGGGGACAGGACCGGAAACGCGAGCGCCGGTCTTCTGAGCGGTCTCGACGATGAGCTTCGCGGACTGATCGACGACCTCGTGATCATAGCCCTTGAGGCGAATGCGGATCTTCTGGGTAGCCAACTTAAACCTCCAAAGAGTGCGAGAGATGTTCTCGCGGATTACGTAACAGGGAGCTCGAACTTAGACGTTCTTGCTCATGACCTCGTCCACGATGGACTTGGGCGCGGGCTCATAAGAGTCGAACTGCATCGTGTAGGATGCACGGCCCTGGGTCTGGGAGCGAAGGTCGGTAGCGTAACCGAACATCTCGCCCAGCGGCACCTTGGCACGGATGAGCTTGCTGTTCTTGCGATCCTCCATGCCCTCGATCTTGCCGCGGCGACCGGAGAGGTTGCCCATAACGTCGCCCATGTACTGCTCGGGGGTCTCGACTTCGACAGCCATGATCGGCTCGAGCAGCTGCGGATCGGACTTCTTGAGGGCGTCCTTGATAGCCATGGAACCGGCGATCTTAAAGGCGGCCTCGGAGGAGTCGACCTCGTGGTAAGAACCGTCGAACAGGGTGACCTTGACGTCGAGGACCGGGAAGCCGGCGATAACACCGGTGTTCAGGGCCTCCTGGATGCCCTTGTCGATGGACGGGATGTACTCCTTGGGCACGACGCCGCCGACGATAGCGTTGACGAACTCGTAGCCGAAGCCCTCCTCCATCTTCTCGAGCTTGATGACGGCGTGGCCGTACTGACCGCGACCGCCGGACTGACGGACGAACTTGCCCTCAGCCTTCTCGACGTCGTGACCAGCGGTCTCGCGGTAGGCGACCTGGGGCTTACCAACGTTAGCGTCAACCTTGAACTCGCGGAGCAGACGGTCGACGATGATCTCAAGGTGCAGCTCGCCCATGCCGGCGATGATGGTCTGGCCGGTCTCGTGGTTGGTGGACACCTGGAAGGTCGGGTCCTCCTCGGCGAGCTTGGTCAGAGCCAGGGACATCTTGTCCTGCTCAGCCTTGGTCTTGGGCTCGATGGCAACATCGATAACGGGCTTAGCGAACTCGATCTTCTCGAGGACGATCTCCTTGCCCTCGGCGCACAGGGTGTCACCGGTGGTGGAGTTCTTGAAGCCGACGCAAGCGACGATGTCGCCGGCGGCAGCGTCGTCACGGTCGATACGCTCGGCGGCGTTCATCTCGAGGATGCGGCCGAGACGCTCGCGCTGACCGTTGGAAGCGTTAACAACGTAGGAGCCGGACTCGGCGCGGCCGGAGTAAACGCGGACATAGGTGAGCTTACCGACGAACGGGTCGGTCATGATCTTGAAGACCAGGCCGGAGAAGGGCTCGTCGAAGGAAGGATGACGCTCGACCTCCTCGCCGGTATCCGGATCGGTACCGGTGACAGCCTCGACGTCGAGCGGGCTGGGCAGGTAGTCGACGACAGCGTCGAGCAGCTCCTGAACGCCCTTGTTCTTGTAGGCGGAGCCCACGAAGACGAGGTTGAGCTCGTTGGCCAGAACGCCCTTACGCAGAGCAGCCTTGAGCTCCTCGACGGTGAAGTCCTCCTCCATGAGGATCTTCTCCATGAGCTCGTCGTCAAAGCTGGCAGCAGCGTCGAGGAGCTCCTCGCGCTTGGTGGCAGCGATGTCGGCAAACTCAGCCGGGATCTCGTCCATCGGCTCAGGGTAGGTCATGCCCTTCTCGTCGGCCTTGAAGTCCCATGCAGTCATGGTGACCAGGTCGATGACGCCCCAGAAGTTGTCCTCGGCGCCCATCGGGACCTGAGCGGCCACGGCGTTAGCGTCGAGACGATCCTTCATGGTCTCGATAGCGTTGAAGAAGTCAGCGCCCACGCGGTCATACTTGTTGATGAAGGCGATGCGGGGGACGTTGAAGGTAGAAGCCTGACGCCAAACGGTCTCAGACTGGGGCTGAACGCCGGCAACGGCGTCGAAGACGGCGACGGCACCATCGAGGACGCGCAGGCAGCGCTCGACCTCGGCGGTGAAGTCAACGTGGCCCGGGGTGTCGATGATCTGGATGCGGTAGTCCTTACCGTCCTTGTTCCAGAAGCACGTGGTAGCAGCGGAGGTAATGGTTACGCCGCGCTCCTGCTCCTGAACCATCCAGTCCATGGTGGCAGCGCCCTCATGGACCTCACCGATCTTGTGGGTCTTACCGGTGTAGTAAAGAATACGCTCGGTCGTGGTGGTCTTACCGGCATCGATGTGAGCCATGATGCCGATGTTACGGGTATCGGAAAGCTTGTACTTAGGCTTAGCCATGTTAGTTCCTTACCTTAACTTACCAACGATAGTGAGAGAACGCGCGGTTGGCCTCGGCCATCTTGAAGACGTCCTCACGCTTCTTGACGGAAGCGCCAAGGCCGTTGGAAGCGTCGAGGATCTCGTTGGCGAGACGCTCGGCCATGGTCTTCTCCTTGCGAGCGCGGGAGAAGTTGACGATCCAGCGGATACCCAGAGCGGTGGAACGACGGGAGTTGACCTCCATCGGGACCTGATAGGTAGCGCCACCGACACGCTTGGGCTTAACCTCGAGCGTGGGCTTGACGTTGTCCATAGCCTTCTTGAAGGTAGCGAGAGCGTCGCCACCCTCGGACTTCTCGGCAACGATCTCGAAAGCGGTGTAAACGATGCGCTCAGCGGTGGCCTTCTTGCCGTCAAGAAGGACCTTGTTGATGAGCTGAGTCACCAGGCGGTTGTTGTAAACGGCGTCAGGCTGAACCTCACGACGATTAGCTGCTGCACGACGCGGCATGTGAAATCTCCTTAAGTGTCTACCGTGCGGCGCTTAGGCGGCACACGGCGAAAGTATCAAAACGTTATCTGGCTTATTTAGCCTTGGGGCGCTTAGCACCGTACTTGGAACGGGCCTGCATACGGTTCTGGACCGGAGCAGCGTCGTAGGCGCCACGGATGACGTGATAACGGACACCAGGGAGGTCACGGACACGACCGCCGCGGACGAGCACGATGGAGTGCTCCTGCAGGTTGTGGCCCTCACCCGGGATGTAAGCAGTAACTTCGATGCCGTTGACGAGGCGAACACGGGCAACCTTACGAAGAGCCGAGTTCGGCTTCTTGGGGCTCGTGGTGAAGACGCGGGTGCACACGCCGCGCTTCTGGGAGTTGTGCTGCAGAGCAGCGTTCTTGGACTTCTTGGGCACGGAACGACGGCCCTGGCGAACCAGCTGGTTAATAGTAGGCAAAGCGTACTCCTTCTCGAATGATTCCAGCTTTCTGTAAAGTGCAACGGCTTGAATCGAGGGGTCAGCATCCCCCTACGAAACACGCAGTTCGATAGGATACGTGCCGTTAGCTGTGCCGTCAACAGACCACGCCGCCGGGCGTATCCCAAAATTGGCACATTTCCGCAAAGCCTACACAAAAGGGATCCCCTCCTGTGCGCAGGGGCGGATTCCCGGCCCGGGCGGCGCGGGGGCTAAGTTTGCTGCTCTACAGTCCTGGCTCGCACGGAGAGCACATTAAGTGCTCTCCGGCTCGTGCGGAACTCGCGACAAACTTAACCCCTGTGCCGCCCGGGCCGGGAATCCGACGTGCTCGTCGGGGCAACGTTCCCTGCCAAATAGGGACAGGTTTATTTTGGTCGGTTTTATCTTGGGAAACGCTGCGCTCCAGCGGTGATCTGCTCTCATCTGTCGCATGAAAATCGGAGGCGCTTTCGGAAGTATGCGGCAAATTCTGGACCTGCCGAGCACACCGGGGGTTTGCGATAACAAACCCGCAGGCAGAGCGTTTGAGCATATGCGGTGTGGTCGACCCATCAAGATTTTGCCGCATACTTCCGAAATCGCACCTCAAAATGATCCGTTTTCCTCCGTCCCCAAGGGATCGACGGAACGCAACAGGTTGAGCAAACGCAAGCGAGCGGCCCCCAGAGCGTACAAGGTGGCATGAAAAAGGCAGGGCATTGACCTTTTGGTCATGCCCTGCCTTTTGAATGACAGATTGTAGCCCTGGGGGCCGCGCAGCGACGGAGATCTCCGCCGTTCGTTAGAACGGCGGAACTAGTTACTCCTCGTCGTTGTCCTTGGCCTCTTCGGCGTCGTCAGTGTCCACGAGCTGGTTGAGCAGCTCGTCGAGGGAAGCCATGTCCTCGTTGATCGCGCCGTTGGCGGGAGCCTTCTTGTCGTCGATCGGGGCGCCCAGGAGCTCCTCGTCGGCGTCGGCGTGATGCGTCGGAGCGGAGGTACCCAGCAGGATATCGTCCGGACCGTCGGGGCTAAAGACCATCTGCAGCAGCTGCGAGAGGTCTTCCTCGTCGGCAACATCGTCGTTGTTCTCGAGGATGTAGAGCAGGTCGTGGGCCTCCAGGCCGTCACGGAGCTCCTCGATCGCCTTGGCACCGATGCCATCGATGCGCAGCAGATCCTCCTCGGACTTGCCAACCAGGTCGCCGACCGTCTCGATGCCGACCTCGCTGAACTTGTTGGTCCAGCGCTGCGACACGCCCAGGTCGTCGAACAGGTACAGGCGAGCCTTCTCGGCGGAGATGGTGTGGCCGTTGCGGGTGAACGAACCGTCAGCACCACCGAACTCGTCGTAGCCGGCCCAGTCGAGCTGCTGCGGGAGCTGCTCGTCCAGGTCCTTGAGCTCAACCGGAGCCCACTCGGGCAGCGACTTGGCGTTGGGCGAAGCCGGACCGTCGATGTCCACGTAGCCGTCAGCCGTGCGATACGTCAGCTTGGCGTTGGCGTACGGCTTGAGGCCGGTACCAGCCGGGATCTTCTTACCGACGATGACGTTGGACTTAAGGTCGAGCAGGTGGTCGACCTTGCCCTCGATGGCAGCCTCGGTAAGGACGCCGGCGGTACGGATGAACGAAGCGCTCGACAGCCAGGAGTCGATGTTGGACGCGACCTTGAGCGTACCCAGGATGACGGGCTCAGCCACAGGAGCCTGACCGCCCAGACGGGCAACGCGCTCGACCTCGTCGGCGAACTCGTAGCGGTCGACGTACTGACCAAGCAGGTACTTGGAGTCGCCGGGGTTGGTGATCTGAACGCGACGCAGCATCTGACGTGCGAGCACCTCGATGTGCTTGTCGTTCAGGTCGACGCCCTGGCTGGTGTAGACGTCCTTGACACTCTCGACGAAGGTGTGCATCGTCGACTCGATGTCGGTCAGCTTGCGCAGGTTGCGGAAGTTGACGAAGCCCTTGGTGATCTGGTCGCCGGCGCGAACCTCGCAGCCGTCCTCGATCTCGGGCATAAAGCGCACCGAAGCGGGGACGCGACGCTCGTCGAGGACACGGGTGTGATCCTCGGAGTCGGTGAGCGTCAGCACGTACTCGGACTTCTCGGGCTTAATCGAGAGGTGGCCAGAGCACGGAGCCAGCTCGGCCTCGCGACCCAGAATCTTCTCGTTGACGTTGCCGACGATATCGAACATACGGCTGACCGTAGGCAGACCCTGCGTAATATCGTCGACGCCAGCGACGCCGCCGGAGTGAATGGTACGCATCGTAAGCTGCGTACCGGGCTCGCCGATGGACTGGGCGGCAATAATGCCGACCGCGGTACCGATGGCGACCGGACGACGGGTGGAAAGATCCCAGCCGTAGCACTTCTGGCACACGCCGTACTTGGAGCGGCAGGTGAGCAGCGCGCGGAGCTTGACCTTCTTGAGGCCGGCATCGACCATCTTCTGGATGTCGGCGACCTTCTCGATGTAACCGTCCTGCTCAAAGAGCACGGTGCCATCGGGAGCCACAACGTCCTCAATGAAGCAACGGCCGACGAGGTCGGTGTTGAGGTCGGTGGTGCCGGGGATGATGAGGTTGTAGGTGACGCCCTCGTGCGTACCGCAGTCCTCCTCGCGGACGATGACGTCCTGGGCCACGTCGACCAGACGACGGGTCAGGTAACCAGAGTCCGAGGTGTGGGATGCGGTATCGACCAGGCCCTTACGGGCGCCGTAGGTCGAAATGAAGTACTCGAGCGGCAACAGGCCCTCGCGGAAGTTCGCCTTAATGGGAAGGTCGATCGTCTCACCGGACATGTCTGCCATAAGGCCACGCATGCCGCCGAGCTGACGCAGCTGGGTCTTAGAACCACGGGCGCCGGAGTCGGCCATCATGTACAGCGGGTTCTCCTCGTCGAACATGTCGAGCATGAGCGCTGCGACCTTATCGGTACAAGCGGTCCACTCGTTAACGACTTCGATGTGGCGCTCCGTCTCGTTGATGAAGCCCTCCTCGAAGTACTCGTTGATCTGGTCGACGTTGGCCTGAGCGCGATCGAGCAGCTCCTGCTTCTCGGCAGGGATGAGAGCGTCCCACACCGAGATGGTGAGGCCGGCGCGGGTAGCGTAGTGGAAGCCGGAGTACTTGATGGCGTCGAGGATCGGGCCGACCTTGGCCTCGGGGTAACGATCGCAGCAGTCAGCAACCAGCTTGGCCACGTCGCCCTTGACCATCTTGTAGTTCATGAACTCGTAGTCTTCGGGCAGGCACTGGCGGTTGAAGATGATGCGGCCGATAGAGGTCTCGAAGCGCGCGGTCTTGTTGCCGGTAACGTCGTAGTCGACAAACTCGTTCTTGCCGTTCTTGACGCGGAAGATACGGGTGCCGTCCTCGTTGATGACGTTGGCGCTCTCGGCGGACACGCGGACCTGAATCTTGGCCTGCATGTCGACCTCGGAGCGGCAGTCATAGGCGTGCAGCGCGTCGTCGAAGCTCGAGAACACGTGGTTCTCGCCCGGCAGACCGTCGCGGACCTGGGTGAGGTAGTACACACCGATGATCATGTCCTGCGAAGGGATGTTGACCGGCTTGCCGGATGCCGGCGAGCGCAGGTTGTTCGCAGAGAGCATGAGCACGCGGGCCTCGGCCTGAGCCTGGCTGGACAGCGGCACGTGGACAGACATCTGGTCGCCGTCGAAGTCGGCGTTGAAGGGCGAGCAGACCAGCGGGTGCAGGTGGATAGCCTTGCCCTCGACCAGCACCGGCTCAAAGGCCTGGATGGACAGACGGTGCAGGGTCGGTGCACGGTTGAGCAGCACGACGCGGCCGTCGATGACCTCTTCGAGGATGTCCCACACAAAGGTGGCACCACGGTCGATAGCGCGCTTGGCGCCCTTGATGTTCTCGACCTTGCCAAGCTCGACCAGGCGCTTCATGACGAAGGGCTTGAAGAGCTCCAGCGCCATGGTCTTGGGCAGACCGCACTGGTGCAGCAGCAGCTTGGGGTCGGTAACGATAACCGAACGGCCGGAGTAGTCGACACGCTTGCCCAGCAGGTTCTGACGGAAACGACCCTGCTTGCCCTTGAGGGCCTCGGCGAGCGACTTGAGCGGGCGACCGCCACGGCCAGAGACCGGGCGACCACGACGGCCGTTGTCGAACAGGGCGTCCACGGACTCCTGGAGCATGCGCTTCTCGTTGTTCACGATGATCGCAGGGGCGTCCAGGTCGAGCAGGCGCTTGAGTCGGTTGTTACGGTTGATCACGCGACGGTACAGGTCGTTGAGGTCGGACGCAGCGAAGCGGCCGCCATCGAGCTGGACCATCGGGCGCAGATCGGGCGGAATGACCGGGATGACGTCCAGGATCATGTTCGCGGGGCTGTTGCCGCCCTTCAGGAAGGCGTCAACGACCTCGAGGCGCTTGACGGCCTTCTCGCGCTTCTGCTTCTGGGAGTCCTCGTCGGCGATGATGGCCTTGAGCTTCTCGGCCTCGGAGGGGAGGTCGATGGCAGCGAGCAGGTCGCGGACGGCCTCGGCACCCATGCCACCCTTGAAGTACATGGAGTAGTAGCGGGTCATCTCGCGGAACAGCGGCCCATCGGAGATGAGGTCGCGCTCGGTGAGCTTCATGAAGGCGTTGAAGGCGTCCGTGCGGAGCTGCTTCTCGTCCTTGCACTCTTCCTCGATGTCGACGATGCCAGAGGCGATCTCCTCGGGGGTCAGCGGCTCCTCGTCAGAGAACTCGTCAAAGTTCTCGGGGTCGCCCTGCTCCTTGAGGGACTCGATCTGGCGGGCGCACTCGGCATCGATCTCTTCCAGATCGGCGGCGAGCTCCTCGCGCAGGTCGTCGGCGTCGGCCTCGCGAGCCTCGTAGTCAACCTCGGTGATGATGTAGCTGGCAAAGTACAGAACCTTCTCGAGGTCCTTGGACTTGATGTCGAGCATACGGCTCATCGGGAAGCTCGTGGGGCTCTTGAAGTACCAGATGTGGGACACGGGAGCGGCGAGCTCGATGTGGCCCATGCGGTCGCGACGCACCTTGGCCGAGGTGACCTCGACGCCGCAGCGCTCGCAGACGATGCCCTTAAAGCGGATGCCCTTGTACTTGCCGCAGGAGCACTCCCAGTCCTTGGCGGGACCGAAGATCTTCTCGCAGAACAGGCCGTCCTTCTCGGGCTTGAGGGTACGGTAATTGATGGTCTCCGGCTTCTTGACCTCACCGTGCGACCAGGAACGGATCTGGTCGGCGGAGGCAAGGGAGATCTTTACCGAGTCAAAATCAGTAGCTTCGAAATCTGCCACAGTCAACTACTCCTTATCAGTGGTCGTGGCGGCGACAGCCTCGGGTGCCTCGGCGGTCTCGGCATCCTGGGCTTCGACGTCGGCATCAACGCCGGCGAGCGCGGCCAGGTCATCGAGGGCAGAGGTCTCCTCGGCGGTCACAGGGGCGGAGGCGTCCTCGTCGGCATCGTGCATGGGCTCGATGTCCAGTGCGAGGGAGCGAATCTCCTTGACGAGAACCTTGAAGGACTCGGGGATACCCGGGACCGGAACGTTCTCGCCCTTGACGATGGACTCGTAGGTCTTGACGCGGCCCACGGTATCGTCGGACTTGACGGTCAGGATCTCCTGCAGGACGTTGGAAGCACCGTATGCGTACAGTGCCCAAACTTCCATCTCGCCGAAGCGCTGGCCGCCGAACTGAGCCTTGCCGCCCAGCGGCTGCTGGGTAACCAGGCTGTAAGGGCCGGTCGAACGGGCGTGGATCTTGTCGTCGACCATGTGGCCGAGCTTGAGGATGTAGGACGTACCCACGGTAATGGGCTCGCGGAACTCCTCGCCGGTGCGGCCGTCGAACAGACGGGTCTTGCCGCGCTCGTCAAGCTGGGTGACAAACTCGGGGCGCATGTGATCGCCAAAGGCAGCGGTGGCCTTGTTGAGCATGTTCTTGTTGGCACGACGAATGACCTCGGCGATCTCGTCCTCCTTGGCGCCGTCGAAGACGGGCGTCGCGGTGAAGAACGGGCCGGGGACGTACTTGTCGGAGTCGGCCTGCTCGGTATCCCAACCGCAGGCGGCAGCCCAGCCAAGGTGGCACTCGAGCAGCTGGCCGACGTTCATACGCGAAGGAACGCCCAGCGGGTTGAGGATAACGTCGATCGGGGTACCGTCAGCCATATAGGGCATGTCCTCGACCGGCAGAACGTTACAGATAACACCCTTGTTGCCGTGGCGGCCGGCGATCTTATCGCCCTGCTGGATCTTACGACGCTGGGCGACGTAGACGCGCACCTGCTCGTTGACGCCGGGGGCCAGGTCGTCGCCGTTCTCGCGGCTAAAGCGGACGACGTCGATGACGCGGCCGTAAGCGCCGTGAGGCATCTTAAGGGAGGTATCGCGAACGTCGTGAGCCTTGGCACCGAAGATGGCACGCAGCAGGCGCTCCTCGGCGGTCAGAGCGCTCTCGCCCTTAGGCGTGACCTTGCCGACCAGGATGTCGCCAGGGCCGACCTCGGCGCCGATGCGGATGATGCCGTCCTCGTCGAGGTTGGCAAGCATGTCCTCGGAGAGGTTCGGGATCTCGCGGGTGATCTCCTCGGGGCCGAGCTTGGTGTCGCGGGCGTCGATCTCGTGACGGGTGATGTTGATGGTCGTCAGCAGGTCCTCGGCCACCAGGCGCTCGGACACGACGATACCGTCCTCGTAGTTAAAGCCTTCCCACGGCATATAGGCCACGGTAAGGTTCTGACCCAGTGCGAGCTCGCCGTGATCGGTCGAGGGACCGTCGGCCAGAGGCTCGCCCTGCTCAACGGTGTCACCGACGCGCACGAGCGGACGGTGGTTGATGCAGGTGGACTGGTTGGAGCGCTGGTACTTGGCCAGGTGATACTCGTCCATGCCGCCGGCATGCTTGACGATGATCTTGGCGGCGTCGGCAAAGATGACCTCGCCGGCGTTCTTGGCCAGGGTGACCTCGCCGGAGTCCAGGGCGGCGCGACGCTCCATGCCGGTACCGACATAGGGAGCGGCGGGGTGAACCAGCGGCACGGCCTGACGCTGCATGTTAGCGCCCATCAGCGTACGCTTGGCGTCGTCGTGCTCGAGGAACGGGATCAGCGTGGCTGCAACGGAGAGCATCTGACGCGGTGAAACGTCCATGTAGTCGACGTCCTCGACGGGCACGTCGGCGGGAGCGCCGAAGGAGCCGTCGAAGTCGCGGGTACGGGCGATCACGGTGTGCGGACGGACGATCTTGCCCTCGGCATCGGTCGTGATGAACTCGTTGGTCTTGGGATCGAGCGGCGTGTTGGCCGGCGCGATGACGTGCTTCTCTTCCTCGTCAGCGGTCATCCAGTCGATCTGGTCGGTGGCAACGCCGTTCTCGACACGACGGAACGGGGCCTCGATGAAGCCATACTCGTTAACGCGGGCGTAGAGGGCGAGCGAGCCAATCAGGCCGATGTTGGGGCCTTCGGGGGTCTCGATCGGGCACATGCGGCTGTAGTGCGAATTGTGAACGTCGCGGACGGCCGTCGGCACGTTGGTGCGGCGGCTGGAGCCCGACTTGTGGCCGGCAAGACCACCAGGGCCGAGTGCGGACAGACGGCGCTTGTGGGTCAGACCGGTCAGGGGGTTCGCCTGGTCCATGAACTGCGAGAGCTGCGAGGAACCGAAGAACTCCTTGATGGAGGCTACGATCGGACGGATGTTGATGAGCGACTGCGGGGTGATCTCATCGATGTCCTGGGAGCTCATGCGCTCACGGACGACGCGCTCCATACGGCTCATGCCGATACGGAACTGGTTGGCGACGAGCTCGCCGACGGTACGGATACGGCGGTTGCCGAAGTGGTCGATGTCGTCGACCTTGAAGCCCTGCTCGCCGGCAGCGAGGGACAGGAGGTAGCGCAGCGTCGCGACGATATCCTCGTCGGTGAGCACCGTGACCTCTTCCTCGGTGGTGAGGTTGAGCTTCTTGTTGACCTTGTAACGACCGACGCGGGCCAGATCGTAGCGCTGCGGGTTGAAGAGCAGACCCTCGAGCAAGCTGCGGGAAGCGTCCACGGTGGGGGGCTCGCCCGGGCGCAGGCGACGGTAGATCTCGATGAGGGCGTCCTCGCGGGTGAGGGCGGTGTCGCGCTCCAGGGTGCGCTTGATCACATCGGAGTTGCCGAGCAGCTCGATGATGTCGTCGTTGGTGACGGCGATGCCAAGGGCGCGCAGGAACATCGTGGCGCTCTGCTTGCGCTTACGGTCGATGGAGACCATGAGCTGGTCGCGCTTGTCGACCTCAAACTCAAGCCAGGCACCGCGGGACGGGATGATCTGGGCCTTGTAGATCTGCTTGCCCGAATCCATCTCGGAGCTGTAGTACACGCCCGGGGAGCGGACGAGCTGCGAGACGACGATACGCTCGGTACCGTTGATGATGAAGGTGCCCTGATCAGTCATCATGGGGAAGTCGCCCATGAAGACGAGCTGCTCCTTGATCTCGCCGGTCTCCTTGTTGGTGAGACGGACGTCGGTCAGAAGCGGAGCCTGATAGGTCATATCCTTCTCGCGGCACTCCTCGACGGTGTGCGCGGGGTCGCCGAACTGATGCTCGCCGAAGGTAACCTCGAGAACATAGTTCTGGCTCTGGATGGGGCTGGATTCCTTGAACGCCTCACGAAGGCCCTCGTCCTTAAAACGCTCAAAGGATTCCCTTTGAACAGAGATAAGGTTGGGGAGCTCCATGGCCTCCGGGATTTTCCCGAAGCTGACGCGCTTGCGCTCAGTGGCAGTGTATGCGTAGGTCACCAGGTTTTTCCTCCTTCACGGAAATGCTCGGTGGGTTGGCGAGGCATAGCTTCGCCAGTTATCGCAACCTAATAGTTTATCAGGTACCGACCGTTGGGCAAGAAAAGCCTTGACGCGATTGAGTTTTTAGAGTAGCAAAGTTTTTCGGCAGAAAAGGTGCAGGTAGATGTATGTGTATCGAACACCTGTTCATATATTTTCTGTGAACGAGTCTGCTGGTGCGGACCGCTGAATGGCGGAATGGCGGCGAGGGTTGGCCGGGCGGAAACTGCATCCCGTTTTGAGGCCTCAAACTGGGTCGCAGTTTCCGTTTGAGCCCTGTCTGGGAAACCGCATCCCGTTCTGAGCCGATATTCCGGGTCGCACTTTCCGCTAGGGGCCTCAGGCGGAAAGCGCATCCCAGAATTCGGTCAAATTGTGGGTCGCACTTTCCGGGGCTAAGCTGTAGCTCGCATAAAAAAACGGGCGCAGACCGAAGTCCGCACCCGTAAATGTCGATGCCCGAAGGCTTACTTGCGCATCAAGCCGCCGCGCTCGTCGATGGCGTCCCAGAAGGCGCTGGCAAAGCGAGGATCGCTTGCAGCCATGAGGGCGTTGGTGGCCATCCAGCCAGACGGGGTGCCGGTGTCGTAGCCCGAAAGCGGATCGATGACGACGGCGTACATGGCCTCGCGGTCGAGCGAGCGGGCCATGGCGTCGGTCAGCTGGATCTCGCCGCCCTTACCAGCCTGCTGGTCGGCAAGCAGGTCCATGACCAGCGGGCTCAGCAGGTAGCGACCGACGATGTACAGGTTGGACGGAGCCGCCTCGGGAGCGGGCTTCTCAACCAGACCGCCGATGCGCCAAACGGCACCAGGCTCGTCGTCGGCAGCATTCTCGAAGCCCTCGAGGGAACCCACGCGGTCGCCGGCGATGACGCCATAACGGCTGACTTCCTCGGGAGCGCACGCGGCAACGGCGATAACCGAAGCGCCACCGTGCTCCTTGGAGACGGCGAGCATCTTGTCGCAGATGTCGCGGTTGGGCACAACGTAGTCGCCCAGAAGAACCAGGAAGTTCTCCCCTGCCACAGCGTCGGCAGCAGAGCGAATGGCGTGACCGAGGCCCTTGGGCTCGTACTGATAACGGAAGTCGACCGGCATACCGCCCGCATGGGCGACGGCGTCGGCATAAGCATCCTTGCCGCGCTCGCGCAGCAGGTTCTCGAGCGAGCGATCGGGCTGGAAGTAGCTCAGCAGCTCGGGCTTACCGGGAGAGGTAACGATGATGGCATCGTCGACCTCCTCGGGGTCGAGTGCCTCCTCAACGACATACTGAATGACCGGCTTGTCGAGCACCGGCAGCATCTCTTTGGGCGTGCACTTGGTGCCAGGCAGAAAACGCGTGCCAAGACCGGCGGCGGGGATGATTGCCTTCATGTTATTCAAGGATCCTTTCGCAGGCGCAGAATGCGCCCTGTGCGTGCGGCACGGCGGCCGCAGACCAAATTGCGATACCGAAGTATCTTACCGCCGGAGACATACGTCGCCGTGAGGCAAACGCAATTCTTCAGCAGGTCAACGCAAATTATTGCTCGAATGGTGCAATTTTACGCCCCAGCGGTAACGGGATTGGCACGGCGAAGACAACGGTGTTCTGCATGCCGAGCAATGGGAATGAGGGGTCATAACAAAAAAGACGGGGCTCGCATAGCGAGTCCCGTCTGCAAAGAAATCTGGCGAGAAAGCCTGATTACTTGAGGGTGACAGCAGCGCCAGCAGCCTCGAGCTTCTCCTTGGCAGCCTCGGCGTCCTCCTTCTTGGCACCCTCGAGAACGGCCTTGGGAGCGCCCTCGACGACCTCCTTGGCCTCCTTCAGGCCAAGGTTGGTGAGCTCACGGACGGCCTTGATGACCTGGATCTTGTTGTCGCCGAAGCCCTCGAGCACGACGTCAAACTCGGTCTTCTCCTCGGCCTCAGCAGCGCCAGCAGCGGGAGCGGCGACAACGGCAGCAGGAGCAGCGGCGGAAACGCCGAAGGTGTCCTCGATAGCCTTGACGAGCTCGGAAGCCTCGAGAAGGGTCATTTCCTTAAGAGCATCGATGATCTCATCGGTGGTAAGCTTAGCCATTTCTAAGTCCTTTCGGTTTCCGTGCCTGAGCACGGAGATCAGTTAAAACACGGCGCGAATGCGCCAAGGGTGCGGCGTTGCCGCCGCGGGTGAAAACAGCGACTAGGCTGCCTTCTGCTCGGAGACCTGCTGGATCGAACGAGCGAGACCAGAGGAAACGCCGTTGACGCAGACAGCGATGTCGCGAGCGAAACCGGAGATGAGGCCGGCGATCTGGCCGAGAAGCTGATCCTTGGTGGGCAGCTCGGCGATAGCCTTAACATCATCAGCGGAAACGGCCTTGCCGTCGGAGATACCGCCCTTGATCTCAAGGACGCCCTTGGACTTAGCGGAGAAGTCCTTAAGGGCCTTAGCGGCCTCGACCGGCTCGGTCTCGTAGAACACATAAGCGACGGGGCCGGCGAGAATCTCGTCGAGCTCGGGCTGCTCCTGGTTCTTGAGAGCGATCTTGACCAGGTTGTTCTTGTAGACCTTCATCTCGGCGCCGCACTCGCGAAGCTGATGACGCAGCTCCTGAGCCTGCTTAACCGTCAGACCGTTGTAGTTGACGACGAACAGACCGGCGTTCTCGGCGATACGGGACTCGATCTCTGCAACCTTGTCGATTTTGTACTGCTGGGGCATGAATTACACCTCCTCGAATTCTTTCCGGGCACGGTCCGCCACAAGGACGTGACGGGGGCATGTCCAAAAAGAAAGCCCCCGCGCTGCATGAGCGACGGGGGCGAGAAGACATATCTACTCGACCACCTCGGCTGGCGGGATATCCCATTAAGCTCGCGGGCGATGCCCGTTTGCACCGGCTGTCTCTGGCAGCGGATTCGTGCGTGAACCGAAAGTATTATGGCGGGGACCCCGGCGTCGGTCAACGGAAAACCGGGCTGTACACAATTCCACCATCCGGCCGCGCAGCCAAAGGCCAGGCGCAAGCTTTTCGCTCGGTCAGGTCCTGGGCTCGCACGAAGAGCACATTTAGTGCTCTTCGGCTCGTGCGGAATCTACGAAAAGCTTGCGCCTGGCCTTTGGCGGCGCGACCTGTGGTGACTTTGGGGCAGCTAGGGTTTCCGTTGGCTGACGCCCCCACTCATAAGCCTTAAGTCGGTGGGCTGATGGGTTGGGTCCCGTTGGGCTACAGGGTTGAAACGAAGGTGGACAGGCGTCGGAGGCCTTCGTCCAAATCTTGGTCGGAGACGCAGTAGCTTAGGCGGATGTGACCTTCGGTGCCGAAGCAGTCGCCCGGGACTAGGGCTACGTTTGCCTCTTTGATGGCTTTGATGCAGAAGGCTTCGCTTGTTAGGCCGAATTGTTTGATGCTCGGGAAGGTATAAAAGGCTCCTGCGGGCTCTACTGCGTCGAGGCCCATGGCGTCCAAGGCCGCGAGCACGCGCTTGCGGCGGGCTCGGTAGACTTCGAGCATGGGAGTAGGGTCGACGGTCAGGGCTCGAGCTGCGGCGTCCATCTCGAAGGAAACGGCACTCGACACCAGATATTGGTGAGCTTTGCCAATCTCGGCGATAACGGGGGCTGCGGCTGCGAGCCAGCCCAAGCGCCAGCCGGTCATGGCCCAGGGCTTGGAGAAGCTCTCGATGACCACCGTCTGCTCGCGTAGCTCCGGGTGGCGCCGGGCAAATCGCTCGTAGCCGTCCACGTAGACCAGGCGGTTATATACGTCGTCGCAGATTACGTAGATGCCCGCCTGGTCTGCCACGCGTGCCACGGCGTCGAGCGATGCCGCGTTGAGGATGCAGCCCGTGGGGTTGTTGGGCGAGCAGATGACGATGGCTTTGGTCGCCGGCGTCACGCAAGCACGAAGTGCGTCTTCGTCAATCTGAAATTGTGCTGGCTCCGTATCCAAAAAGACCGCTTTGGCGTGGTTGGCCACGACGATGCTCTCGTACAGGCCAAAGGCTGGTGTGGGGATAATGACCTCGTCACCGGGGTTGAGCATAGCCATGAACGTTGCCGACAGCGCCTCGGTCGCGCCGTCGGTCAGGATGACCTCGTCGGGCGAATACGCCAAGCCCGTGTCGCCCATATATGCGGACAGCGCCTCGCGCAGGGCGGGACGACCGTTGTTGGGCGGATAGTGCGTGTCGCCGCGGCCCAGTGCGGCGGTCACCTCGGCGCTAATCACATCGGGCGTGGGAAAATCGGGCTCGCCGAGCGCGAGCGCGATGCACCCCGGATGCTGGGCAGCGAGCGCGTTTATCCGACGGATGCCGGAGGGCTTGAGCGTGGCAAGCGAGGTATTCATGGGCAGACGCATGGCGTTCCTTTCGTAAGGGTTGCACTAGGATAGCGCGGCGGGGCGCCGCCAGACGGTGTAACCTAAACGGAAACCAACCGGAAAGGAGGCGGCATGGAGACTACCGCACGCGGCGATGTGCCAAAAACGTTGCGAACCATTGCGTATATCAGCATTCCCGATAGCGCCGATCTTGAGTTTTTGCTCTGGGACCTGCAGGATGCCATCGCGGCGTATGCCCGGCTTTCCGGCACCGCGCTCCCCCATCCAGTCGACTTGAAGGCGAATAGCGCCGATACCGCCGATGGCATCGTGCTCGCCGTTGAGGATATGCCCGATGACGAGGCAATGACAGACATCGAGAAGGCACTCAATCGCTTTGGCGATACGGGGACGCGCGTCTATGTCGTCGTTCAGGCCATCTGCGAGCGTACCGAGGGGGCGCGCATGCTCATCGAGCGTCTGCGCCAAGCTTGCGAACTCCGTAGGTTAACGTGGTGCGGCGGCGTTATCGCCTGCACCGGCAGCGGCATTGCGGTGCTTCGTCGCTCCCCGCGCATGGGACTCTTGCGGCGACCGTTTTCGGAAGCGATAGATAAGCTTGTGGGCGCCGTGCGCATGGGCTGCTCCGTCGAGCATGCGCAGCTGCTTGGCGGTGGCAATGCCGGTAGCGTCGATGCCGACGGCATGGTGCGCGTCGAGCCCGCGCTGCCCGCGCCGATCTGGCACGCCATCATGAAACGCCTCGGCACCCGCGCCCAATCAGATATCTAAATTACAGCGCGCCCCAGTCAACGGCCTCGCGCCAGCGCTCGACAAGGCGTTCCAGGCGCCACGCCGCATTGGCGGGACTTGTCGACGGCAGAACGATGGCCGGCAGCCCGGTGCGTTCTTGTAGATAGCGTTTGTAGAGCCGGCCAGCTGTACCACCGTTGCATATCACCTGCTCAATGGGAGCTGCGCCGGAAATGCGCTCGACATGCGCCGGAACGACGTTTTTGATGCTCGCGTCGCTTGAGCCCTTGATGTCACAGCTCTCGATCACGTCCCATAGGGCCACACCGCCGTTGAGCAGCATAGACCGCTTGACGGCAATCGAGGCATCGAGCGTCGCGGGCTCACCGCTTGCCAAAGGGTCGCCCTCGTTGGGCGGCACGGGCACACCGAGGCACGCGGCCATCACGCGCCAAAAGCGGTTCTGCGGATTGCCGTAATAGAAGGCATTGGCACGCGAGAGCACCGAGGGAAACGACCCCAGCACCAAAACGCGCGAGCGCTCGTCAAACACGGGCTCAAACCCATGCTCAATATGCTGATAGCCCTCGTCCGGCGCGGCCACGAGCTAGGCCCTCAGCAGATAACGCACCTCATAGGGCGCAAGTTCAAGGGAGCCCGGCAGCTCGACCGTGGGCGTATCGTCGGCAAGCAGATCGACGAAGGAGCCGTTGAGCTCGCCGGCTCCAAAGGTATAGGGCTCGTTCACGGCATTGACCGCCACGAGCACCGTCGCGTCGTCGCAGGCGCGCTCGAACAGCAGCTGCTTGTTCTGGATCACCACGTTGCGATAGGCACCATAGTTGAGGGCACGGGCCGCCGCGTCGTTTGCCGAACGCAGGTGCGCGAGCTGCTTGATGAAGGCCGTCAGCTCGTTGGGCGCAGGCTCATTGAGCGCAGGGCGCAGCGCCCAGTCGCCATCGGGGCCGCCCTTTTCGCCGGCAATTCCCCACTCGCTGCCATAGTAGACACACGGAATGCCCGGCATGCCAAAGAGCATGCCATAGGCGGGCCGCAGGCACGACTTATCAGTGAGGATGCTCGCCAGGCGCGGCACGTCGTGGTTGTCGACAAACGACAGAAGATGTTTGCCGCGGTAGATGCACCACGGATCGCCGCCAAACTGGCGGTGCAGCGAATGAGCGATCTCGAACATGTTGACCGAGTTAAAGCTGGAGTACAGGCCCTTGTAGCACTCGTAGTTGGTGCAGGAGTCGAGCATCTCGTCGTTGACGATCTGATTGTAGTCGCCGTGGAGCGTCTCACCAATCAGCACAAAGTCGGGCTTGAGCTCACGGGTAAAGGAGTGCAGGCGGCGCATAAAGTCGCGATCGGGCATATAGGCAACGTCCAGGCGCAGGCCGTCGACGCCAAAGACGTCGGCCCAACGACGCACGGACTCAAGCAGGTAATCGACCACGTCGGGATTTTGCAGGTTGAGCTTCACGAGCTCAAAATGGCCCTCCCAGCCCTCGTACCAAAAGCCGTCGCCATAGCAGGAATCACCGTCAAAACTGATGTGGAACCAGTCCTTGTAGGGCGAGTCCCACTTGCGCTCCTGCACATCGCGGAAGGCCCAAAAGCCACGGCCCACATGGTTAAAGACGGCATCGAGCACCACGCGGATGCCATGGGCATGCAGCGTCTCGCACACGGCGGCGAAGTCGGCATCCCCACCCAAGCGGCGGTCGATGTGGCGCAGGCTGCGCGTGTCGTAGCCATGGCTATCGGACTCGAGCGGCGGGTTGATGAGCACAGCGCCAACGCCGAGCTTCTGCAGGTAGTCGGCCCATTGGGCGATCTTCATGATGGGCGCATCGGGGTTGGGCGCGGCGTTGGCAGCCTGGGCGAGTTCATCCTCGGCAACGGGCGCGGCGTTTTCGCGTGGAGCTCCACAAAAGCCCAGCGGATAGATCTGATAGAACGTCGTCTCGTATGCCCACATAGCAACCTCCCGGTAAGCGCAACACAACGACATCCATTGTATGCCCAGCTTGTATCCTCTCCCCCAAAATAAGTTGCGGTGGAATAGTTCCTGCTTGGGCCTTCAGAGGCCTTAAACAGGAACTATTCCACCGCAACTGATGAGGGGACGTGATTAGGCGACGGGCTTGGCGCGGCGGATGGCTGGGAACAGTACGGTGATGGCGAGGATGACGCCCACGACGGTAATCGCCCCGCCCACGAAGCCGATCCAAGCGATACCGGGACCCGAAACCACGGCACCGCCGATTGCGGTGCCCGTGCCGATGCCCAGATTGAACAGGCCCGAGAAGATCGACATGGCGACGGCCGACGAATCCGCCGGCGTGTACTTGATGAGCTCGGCCTGGAACGCCACGTTAAAGGCCGTGGCGCAGCAGCCCCATAGCGCGCAGACGGCAAGAACCGCGACGAGCGACGGTGCAACCGGACCCATGAGCAGCAGGGCCGCTGGCACGCCAGAAAGCGTGATAGCCAAGAACGGGAAGCGATGCCCGTCGAATAGACGGCCAAACAGCCAGCTGCCCACCAGGCCGGAGCAGCCAAACGCCGTCAGCGTCATGGTGATGGCGCCCGCGTCGACGTGCGCGACCTGTGCCAAGAACGGCTCGATATAGCTGTAACCCGCATAATAGCCGGTCGCCATAAAGACCGTGACCGCGTAGAGCGCGATCAGGAACGGGTTCTTGAGCAGCACGGGCAGCTGTTTGACGGTAAAGCGCTCACCCGCCGGCATAGCCGGGAACACCGCTGCCTGGTACACCACCGCGACGGCAGAAAAAGCCCCGACCACGGCAAGCGTCATGCGCCAGCCCACGGCCAGGCCGATGGCGCGGCCGATCGGCAGGCCAAAGATCTGCGCGATGGACGAGCCCGTGGCGATCATGCTGATGGCGAGCGCCCCGTGGCGGGTGTCGACGAGGCGCGAAGCCATGATCGAGGCGACCGACCAGAACACGGCGTGCGCGCAGGCGACCACCAGGCGCGCGCAGACCAGGATGGGATATGTCGGTGCCACAGCGGACAGGAACTGGCCGAGCGAGAACACGGCAAGCACGCCGAGCAGCATACGCTTGAACTCGAAGCGCGAAGCGAACACCATAAGCGGCAACGACAGCAGCATGACGCCCCAAGCATAGACCGAGATCATGATGCCGGCTTGGGACTCGGTAAGCGAGAACGACGCGGCAATGTCAGTCAACAGGCCAATGGGCATGAACTCCGACGTGTTGAATACAAACGCGCAACAGGCGAGCCCGATAAGCGGGAGCCACTGCTTGAGTGAGATGCCATTTTGTCTTGCCTGAGCCATGTAGGAACCTCTCCGATTGTCTTGAGCGGTGGGCGATTATATAGCAACGGCCCCGCATCCGTCAGTAACGGACACGGGACCGAAAACAATTCGATACACAGAGGTTGCGCCGTCAATAAATAACTAAGCCAACCCCAGCAATATGCCCGCCGAATGCACGACAAACGCCACGATCCAGGCGACCGTCACCTGAAACGCGAACACGGCAACGGCGTAGCGCGCGCCCAGCTCGCTCTTGACGGCGCCGATTGCCGCTACGCAGGGCGGGTACAGCAGCGTAAAGACCAAGAACACGTAGGCGGTAAACGGCGAAAACATGGTCGACAGCGCCGCGGGTGACGTTGCACCCAAAAGCACGGTGAGGGTCGAGATGACACTCTCCTTGGCGATAAGTCCGGTAACGAGCGCCGTGGATGCACGCCAGTCGCCAAACCCAAGCGGCGCCAGCGCCGGCGCAATGATGCTGCCGAGACCCGCAAGCAGGCTTTGCGACTGATCGGCGACCACATTAAAGCGGATATCGAACGTCTGAAGGAACCAGATGACCACGGTAGCGGCAAAGATAATGGTAAAGGCCTTGGTAATAAAGTCTTTGGCCTTATCCCATGCCAGCATCACCGTCGTCTTGACGCTCGGCAGGCGGTAATTGGGGAGCTCCATGATAAACGGCACCGGGTCGCCCTTAAATGCCGTGCGGTTAAGCACCAAAGCCGCGATACAACCAACCGCAATGCCAATCAGATAGAGCGAGACCATGGCAGGAACCGTCGCCTGCGGGAAAAACGCCCCGCACAGCAGACCGTAGACCGGCAACTTGGCCGAGCAGCTCATGAACGGCGTGAGCATGACCGTCATCTTGCGGTCGTGCTCGGATGGGAGCGTACGGGTCGACATGATAGCCGGCACGGTGCAGCCAAAACCGACGAGCATGGGCACAAAGCTGCGGCCCGACAGGCCAAAGCGACGCAGCACTTTATCCATGACAAAGGCCACGCGTGCCATGTATCCGGAGTCTTCCAGAATGGAGAGGAACAAGAAGAGCACGACGATAATCGGCAGGAAGGTCAATACGCTACCCACGCCCGTAAGCACGCCGTCGACAGCCAGTGAGCGCACCACGTCGTTGGTGCCGAACGCCTTGAGACCCGCATCGGCCGAGGCGATGATGGCAGCGATGCCGTCCTCCATGAGTCCCTGCAACGCCGCGCCGATCACGCCAAACGTCAGCCAAAAAACGAGACCCATGATCACCAGGAACGCCGGAATGGCCGTATAGCGACCCGTCAGGATGCGGTCGATCTTGACGGAGCGCACGTGCTCGCGGCTCTCGTGCGGCTTGACGACGCAACGCCCGCACACGTCGCCGATAAAGCTAAAGCGCATATCGGCCAGCGCGGACAGGCGATCGGTGCCGGCCTCGCCCTCCATCTGGGTAATGATGTGCTCGATGGCGTCGAGCTCGTTGCGATCCAGGTGAAGCGCCTCGGTTACCAGCTCGTCGCCCTCAACCAGCTTGGTCGCCGCAAAACGCACGGGAATGTGTGCCGTCGCGGCATGGTCCTCGATAAGGTTGGCGATGCCGTGGATGCAGCGATGCAGCGCACCGCCGTCTGGACCATCGGGCGCGCAAAAGTCCAAGCGGCCGGGACGCTCGCGGAACCGCGCGACGTGCAAGGCATGATCCACCAGCTCACCGATACCCTCGTTGCGGGCAGCGCTAATGGGGACAACAGGCACGCCCAACAGGCTCTCGAGCAGGTTGACGTCCACGGCGCCACCGTTGGCCGTCACCTCGTCCATCATGTTGAGCGCGATGACCATGGGGCGATCGAGCTCCATAAGCTGCAGCGTCAGGTACAGATTGCGCTCGATGTTGGTGGCGTCGATGATGTCGATGATGGCGTCGGGATGCTCATCCAGGATAAACTGACGGCTGACGATCTCTTCGCCCGTGTACGGCGACAGCGAATAGATACCAGGCAGATCAGTGACGCTCGCCTCGGGGTGGTTACGGATGGTGCCGTCCTTGCGGTCGACCGTCACGCCGGGAAAGTTACCGACATGCTGGTTGGAGCCCGTAAGCTGGTTGAACAGCGTGGTTTTACCGCAGTTTTGGTTGCCGGCGAGGGCAAAATGTAGCGGTGCGCCCTCGGGCACGGCCGTTTTTGCCGCACGGGGCGAATACGTCCCCTCGCCGAGTGCCGGGTGCTCCGTCGTGCCGATTGCGGCGTTAGCGCGCGGACCCGTATCGGTGTCGTGAACACCCACGAGCTCAATCCGTGCGGCATCGTCCTTGCGCAGCGTCAACTCGTAGCCACGCAGGCGAATCTCGAGCGGGTCGCCCATGGGGGCGTACTTCATCATGGTGACTTCGGTGCCCGGTGTTAGGCCCATGTCCAAAATATGTTGTCGGAGTGCCTGGTCGTCCGATGTCACCGATGCGACAACGGCGTCCTTTCCAATCTCGAGCGTATCGAGCTTCACGTCCGTGTTCCTCCCCCGGCGCCCGCAGGGCGTTGCATTTTGTTTACTATGGCTAACCGTTTGCCATGGCTAACCAATTGTAACCATGCATGATAGCGCGAACACGCAACGATGTTCAATCGACAGATCGGTGCAATGGGGACAGATCGCTTTGCCCAATAGATGCGATGCGGAACAACCAGGCGCGGGAGGGGATTCTGGGACACGGTTTCCCAGACGGCACCCTTTCGGAAACCGCACCCCACTATTCAGGCGAATTCCGGGATGCAGTTTCCCGATGGGGGCTCCTGGGGAAACTGCATCCCACTCCGAAACGCTAAAACGGGATGGGCTTTCCGACTGAGGTCTCTAGCGGAAACTGCGTCCCGGAATAGGCGCTCGGAACGGGATACGGCTTCCCCGGACGAGAGCCCGGCAATGTTGCGCAACAAAGGGCGCAAGTCCGCGCATAGGATAGAGGCGGATGAGGATGCGCCCGGTATTCGCGCGGGCGCCGATCGAGGGGAGTCTGCACATGTTCTGCCGAAATTGCGGGTCGAAGGTCGAGGACGGGACCAGGTTCTGCCCCGTGTGCGGAGAGCCCGTCGCTGACGAATATGAACCCCCGGCCGAATCTGAACTGCCTCCCATTTCTTGGACACAAGAAATGGGAGGCTTTTTTATGGCTGGA
>CABRYP010000035.1 GCA_902475245.1 uncultured Collinsella sp.
GTATATCAATCTCGCTCTCCCTTTTTGTGACATCATATCCAGCAATTGAGCAGAGCCATCTTCCTCTTCGGTATTGGATTGAAAGGACAATCAAGGCAATCGAAGTCATCAAGCAAACAGCATCCTCTGTTTCCATAGAGTTTCCTTTGCTTTCCATCCTAGTTACGCATTCACAATCGAATCAAACCAAGTATGAATTACTCGATAGCAACCGCCTTAGTATAAACCATAGCCGCCGCAGCAGCCCGCCTTCTAAGACCTCAGAGTTCGCCATCGAAGGCGACCTGCCCAGACTCCTCACAATCGGCTTGCATGAGGCCCCGAGCTCCAACATACTCTGGACCGTGTCCCTCTCGTACCTGGTGAGCGAGCCCGCCGTTGGCCCTCGGGGCCGGCTTCCCGGCCCCGAGAAACACTCGGATGAAGCTACCGATCGAGACGGGGCGCATGATGGGCGGTCGCTGGAATCGCGCCCCACGCCATCTGCCCGCTCGTGCGATAATCCTCCGCAGAAGTCACCGACAGCAGAGGGAGTTTGTGATGAAGGTTCTTTTGGTCAATGGCAGCCCCAAGGCAAACGGCAACACCGACCGCGCACTCGCCGAGATTGCCGAGCAGCTCAACGCAGAGGGCATTGAGACGCAGGTGTTTCAGCTGGGCGCCAAGCCTATTCGCGATTGCATCGGGTGCGGCCAGTGCGGCAAGCTCGATTGCCGCTGCACCTTTGACGACGATATGGTCAACGAGCTGATTGCCGCTGCCGAGCAGGCAGACGGCTTTGTCTTTGGTTCGCCCGTCTACTACGCGCATCCCAGCGGACGCATCCTCTCTGCCCTCGACCGTGCATTCTATGCTGGCAGCAAGGCCTTTGCGCACAAGCCGGGCGCCGCTGTCGCCGTTGCCCGTCGCGGTGGCACGTCGACCACCTTCGATGTGCTCAACAAATACTTCACCATCAACCAGATGCCCGTGGTGGCATCCACATACTGGAACAACGTCTTTGGTGCCATGCCGGGCGAGGCCGCCCAGGACGCCGAGGGCCTGGCCACCATGCGCAACATCGGCAAGAACATGGCTTGGCTCCTGCATTGTATCGAGGCAGGACAGGCTGCCGGCATCGAAGCCCCCGAAGCCGATCGCGAGCGCACCAACTTCATTCGTTAGAACGGCGGAACATGAATATCCAGATTTTTGGCACCAAGAAGTCCTTCGATACCAAGAAGGCCCAGCGCTATTTTAAGGAACGCCGCATCAAGGTGCAGTTTATCGACCTTAAGGAAAAGGAGATGAGCAAAGGCGAGCTCACGAGCGTGATGCAGGCGGTCGGCGGCATCGACAAGCTGCTCAACCCCAAGGCCAAGGACGAGGAGACGCTCGCGCTCATCCAGCACCTCACCCCTAGCCAGCGCTTCGACAAGTTGCTCGAGAACCAGCAGGTTCTAGCCGAGCCCATCGTGCGCAACGGCAAAAAGGCCACCGTCGGTTATTGCCCCGATGTATGGGGAGTCTGGGAGTAGCCTGTGTTATTTGCCCGCGCGTGGGTATAAGAGCACGCGTTTGGCATAAGATTCAACTGTAAGCCATGTCTAACAAAGGAGGGCACATGCCCAACAAACCCGTGAAGATCATCATGCTTACCGGATACCTCGGTGCCGGCAAGACCACACTGCTCAACCACATCCTCGCTAACGACGGCGGCATCCGCGCCGCCGTGATCGTCAACGATATCGGCGAGATCAACGTCGACGCCAGCCTCATCGCCGACGGCGGCCTTTCCGAGACCGACGACCTCATCCCGCTCACCAACGGCTGCATCTGCTGCACGCTTTCGGACGACCTTGCCAACCAGCTGCAGGGCATCGCCGATTCGGGCAAGTTCGACTACATCATCATCGAGGCCTCGGGTATCTGCGAGCCTATCCCCATCGCCTACACCATCTCGAGCTTCTGCGACGAGGCCAAGGTGGGCGGCCAGCCCAAGCTTGCACTCGACAACATCGTGGCTGTGGTCGATTGCGCCCGCATGTACGACGAGTTCAACGGCGGCCGCGACCTGTTGGCCGAGGATATCGACGAGGACGACATCGAGAGCCTGCTCATCCAGCAGATCGAGTTCTGCTCCACGCTGATCCTCAACAAGACCGATACCGTGAGCCCTGAGCAGATCGCCGAGCTCAAGGCTATCGTGCGCAGCCTGCAGAAGGACGCCGTGATTGTCGAGGCCCAAAACGGCGAGGTCCCCATGGAGGAGCTGCTCGACACCGACCGCTTCGACTTTATGCGCGCCTACAACTCCGCCGCCTGGATCGAGGCCATGGAGCATCCCGAGGAGCACGACGACCCCGAGGTGCTCGAGTACGACATCGAGACCTTTGTGTACTCGCGCCGCAAGCCGTTTGACCTGCAGAAGTTCACCGATTTTGTTGAGCAGGAGTGGCCCGACGAGGTCATCCGCGTCAAGGGTCCGCTGTGGCAGACCGGCGATCCGGACATGTGCTACATGTTCGAGCAGGCCGGCCACCAAATGCGCCTGATGGAGAACGGTCTGTTCGTTGACTCCGCGCCCGAGGGCGAGAAGCAGAAGATCATCGACGAGAACCCCGAGATCATGCAGATTTGGGACGACAAGACGGGCGACCGCATGACGAGCCTGTGCATCATCGGCCGTCACATGGACAAGGATGCGCTCATCGCCTCCCTCGATGCCTGCCTGACCGACTGGCACCGCGCCTAGATTTATCCAAGCGGGCATTTTTCCGCCTACGTAACCGCCAAACCACCACGAAGGTGCCCTTCGTGGTGGTTTTTCGTTCTGAGCCAAGGAGATTCATGTTCAACATTGTGCTGTATGCGCCCGAGATTCCGGCCAATACGGGCAATATCGGCCGCACCTGCGTGGTTACCGGCGCCCGCCTGCATCTGGTGGAGCCGCTGGGGTTTTCGCTCGACGACAAGACGGTGCGTCGCGCCGGCCTGGGCTACTGGCAAAATTTGGACGTGACGACCTATGCCGGCTGGGAGGATTTCCTTGCGCGCAACGGCCTCTCCCCCGCCGACGAACGCCTGCATCTGCTGACCAAAAAGGCGCGCCGCACCTATGCGCAAAGTACCTACCGCGACGGTGACTTTTTGGTCTTTGGCAGCGAGAGCTCGGGCATTCCCGAGCCACTGCTTGCCGCGGCGCCCGAGCGCTGCGAGCGCATCCCGATGCTGCGCGATTGTGACTCACTCGATAACGCCGAGGCATGGGAAGCCCACGAGGAATCACTCGGGCATATCGAGAACGGCCATGAGGCCATTCTTCAACAGGATATCTGCGGCAACTTTGTAGACCCGGACGACTACCGCATCAGCGCCCTCAACCTCTCCAACAGCGCCGCCATCGTCCTCTACGAGGCCCTCCGCCAGACAGGCTTTCCGGGAATGTGACAACGGAACTGTCCCTTCGTCACATTCAAGCACCACATCGATGACACACACGCCTAATTGATGCTCTAAATTAAGAGCCGTCGCTTTTAATCAAAATTAACTAAAATAAAATGAAGTTAAACGGTGGCATGAAAGGAGAGCCTTGTGGAATATCTCGAGAACCCGTTTACCCCTAGCTTTGGCGAGGTTCCTGCCCATCTCGCTGGCAGACAACAGATTATTCGGGATTTGGACCGTGCCTTCTTGAGCCAGCGCAGACGCCCGGAATTGACCTCGATCTTCTCAGGCGCGCGTGGAACCGGTAAAACTGCTCTCATGTCGTCGCTCGCGACAAGGGCGGAATCCCATGGCTGGATTGCCGTAAAGACGACCGCGCTCTCGGGAATGCTTGAGGAAATCGAGTTCGGGGCCAAACGTGCTGCAGGCCATCTTATCGACCCGTCTAACAACTTCGAAGTCACCGGTCTCGGAATTGCACCGCTCGGCAGCATCGAGGTCAATCGCGTTCACGATGTCTCAACCTGGCGTTATCGCATGAGCGACATCATCGACCAGCTCAACGAGGCGGGCACCGGTCTGCTCGTCACGGTTGACGAGGTGGACCCGACACTCGACGAGATGATTCAGCTCGCAGCGACGTATCAGCACTTTGTGACCGATGGGAAACGCGTCGCCCTGCTCATGGCGGGACTTCCCAACAACGTATCGACGCTACTGAACCACAAGACGGTCTCGTTCCTTCGCCGCGCCCAACAATATCATCTGGGTCGCATTGCCGACTATGACGTGCGCGAGGCCCTAATTCGCACAATCCAGGAAAACGATCGCCTAGCAGATGCTGAGGGAATCGATAGAGCCGTTCGCTCGATCTCTGGTTTTCCCTTCCTATTGCAACTCGTAGGCTACCGTGCCTGGGATCTTACAAGCGATTCGAAGGAAATCTCGTCACGCGACTTTGACCTAGGAATCAAAATCGCACGCGACGAGATGGATGACCGAATCCTCGCGGCAACCTATCGGGAACTCACTGCAGAGGACAAGCGATTCCTCATCGCCATGCTCGATGACGAGGAAGAGTCCACCACCGCTGACCTTGTCGAACGCCTTAAGCGTTCGCCGCAGCAGGTCTCCCGCTACCGACGCCGCATGATAGATGCCGGCATCATTGGAGAACGCGGGCGCGGAATCGTCGCTTTTGAATTGCCATTCTTCCGCGACTATCTCGCCGCTCAATGCGTGAAATAGGCATTGGATGTGACAAAGGGACTGTCCCTTTGTCACATTCGGTTATAGGTAGCGACCGGTAATGCTCTTGGAGCAGGCCGCGATGTCGCCCGGCGTACCGGTGCAGACGATTTGCCCGCCCGCGTCGCCACCGCCCGGGCCCATGTCGATCACGTAGTCAGCGTTACAAATAAGGTCGAGGTCATGCTCGATCACGACAACCGTGGCGCCCTTGGCAACAAGGCCGTCGAACACACTCAGCAACACCTGGACATCGAGCGGATGCAGGCCAATCGTGGGCTCGTCGAACACGAATACGGCATCATCCTGCACGCGGCCCATCTCGCTCGCGAGCTTAAGACGCTGCGCCTCGCCGCCCGAAAGCGCCGGTGTGGGCTCACCGAGTGTGAGATAACCCAGGCCCAGGTCGTGCAAGGTCTGCAAGCGCGTCTGAACCTTCTTGAGTCCCAGTGTGGCGTCGATGGCCTCGTCCACACTCATGTCCATGAGCTGCGGCAACGTAAGCAAGCTCCCGTCCTTGCCCTCGCGATGGATATGCGAAGCCGCGTCCGCATAACGCGAACCGCGACATGCCGGGCAGACAATCTCAACGTCGGGCAAAAACTGCACGTCAAGCGATATCGAGCCCGTGCCATCGCATGTGGGGCAGCGCAAGGCGCCGGTGTTGTAGCTAAAGGCACCCGCCTTATACCCTGCCGCCTTGGCCTCGGGCGTGCGGGCGAAGGCGCGGCGCAGCTCATCATGGATGTCGGCATAGGTCGCCACCGTCGAGCGCACGTTGGCGCCAATGGGCGTGGCGTCAATCAGGTTGGCGCGCGCGATGCCCTCGGCATCGACCCAACGCACGTGCCTCGGCAGGCGCTCGCCAGCCGCTTGCGCCTTGAGCGCCGGGATGAGCGTCTCGAGCACCAATGTCGTCTTGCCCGAACCTGAAACACCCGTTACCGCGACAAGGCGGCCGCGCGGGATATCGACTTCGAGCGGTTTGACGGTATGGATGGCATCGGTCGCCATGCGGATATGGCCCAGATCGAACATTTCGTCGTCAGCCACCTGCGGGCGCAAGCGCTTGGGGTCCGAGCGCAAGAACGGCGCGATGCGGCTACCCTGCGATTGTTCGACCTCGCCCACCGTACCGGCGGCGATCACATGACCGCCGCCTGCTCCGGCAACGGGGCCCATCTCGACCAGATAGTCGGCTTCTGCCAGCACGCGCGTGTCGTGGTCAACAACAACCACGGTGTTGCCGTCATCCACCAGATCGCGCATCACGCCCACCAGGCCATCGACATTGGCAGGATGCAAGCCGATCGAAGGCTCGTCCAGCACATACAGCACGCCCGTCGATCGGTTGCGCACCACGCGGGCAAGCTGCACGCGCTGGCGCTCGCCCGTCGACAGCGTGGCACCGGCGCGGTCGAGCGAAAGGTAGTCGAGACCCAGGTCGATCAGGCGACGGGCCGTGCTCAAAAACGAATCGCAGATGTCCGTCGCCATGGGCTGCATCTCGGTCGGCAAGGATGCGGGCACCCCGCGCACCCACTCAATCGCCTCGCCCAGTGTCATGGCCGCGGCCTGCGCCAAATTGATACCGCGCACCAGGGGCTGGCGCGCAGCCTCGGAGAGACGCGTGCCGCCGCAATCGCGGCATGGCCCCTCGCGCAAAAAGCGCGCCACGCGCTTAAGCCCCTTATCGTCCTTAACCTTGGCGAGTGCATTCTCGACGGTATAGACGGCGTTGTAGTAGGTAAAGTCGAGCGGCGTGGCGCCCTCGCCGTTTTTGGGAACGTAGAGAATGTGCTTCTTAACCGCCGGGCCATGGAACACGATGTCGCGCTCTTGAGGTGTGAGCTGGTTAAACGGCACGTCGGTGCGCACGCCCATCTCGCCAGCCACCTGTTTCATCAGATCCCACATGAGCGTGCCCCAGGGAAGCACCGCGCCCTCGTCGATGGTCTTTGACTCGTCGGGCACCAGGCTCGCCTCGTCCACTTCGCGCATAACGCCGGTACCGCCGCAGGTAGGGCACGCGCCGCCACTGTTAAAGGCAAGGTCCTCGGCACCCGGTGCATAGAACTCGCGCCCGCATGCGGGGCATGTGAGCGACAGGCCCGCGGCCACGTTAAGGCTCGGCTCCACGCGCGCCCCGCAATGCGGGCAGACGTGATGGGCGCAGCGGCTAAAGAGCAGGCGCAGGCTGTTGTTGAGCTCGGTCATGGTGCCAAAGGTCGAGCGCACGCCTGGCACGCTGGGGCGCTGATGCAGCGCGAGCGCCGCCGGCACGTGCAGCGCCTCGTCCACTTGGGCGTGTTCCGCCTGCGTCAGGCGACGGCGGGTATAGGTGCTCAGCGCCTCCAGGTAACGACGCGAACCCTCGGCATACAGAACCCCCAGCGCCAGCGAGCTCTTGCCCGAACCCGACACGCCGGCAACACCCACGAGCTTTCCCAGCGGAATATCGATATCGACGTCCTTGAGGTTATGGACACGTGCGCCACGCACCTCGATAGCACTTGGTTGTTGCGACACCGTCATCGCTCCCCTTCCAGTTGATCGAATATGACAAGAGGGCTGTCCCTTTGTTACATTACTCGTGCCATAAAATGCGGTCGCGAATGTACTCGCCCAGCATGGGCACGCTAAACCGAACGAGGCCGTATCCGGCGGCCTCGATGACGCGCTCGCGAATTAGGCTTGCGCGATATTTACTCGCCCAGCTCTGGGTGCGGTCGCAGCGCTCAATGATATCCGACATGCGCGTCGGCTTGTCCTCGTCAACCGCCATAGCCTCGACAAAGAGGCGCTGTGGACTGCGCAGCCCGTAATACAGAGGTGCGTCAACCGCTTCGTAGAACTCGGAGACGGCATCCGCATGACCATCCTCGACATCGCGCCTTTCAATGAGTTGCGAGCCACGTCGGACGGCAGACCGCCACATGTAATATCCCACCAGCTGAACCATATAGGGATGTCCCATGCTCTTGCGCGCCGCAAGGTCCGCGGTCTCCGCATCAACGCAAAGACCAGCACACTCGACCGTCTGGATATATGAATCGCGCACCTGGGGCAAAGAAATCGCCCCCAACGTACGCTGCTGGGCACGCCGCAAAAACGTCACGCTCGGCTCTTCGAGCAGACCGTCAACCATACTGGGTAAGCCGGCAAAAACCAGCGCAAGACCACGCTGGTCGCCATCGGGCAAGCCCATGGCATCCTGATCTCCCAGCACCTGCTGATAGAGAACGGCAAGGGCCGCCAGCTCCTCAATAGACGCCGATTGAGCCTCGTCAATCGCAAACAGTATGCCCTTACCTGGACCGAGCTTCTTGAGCCTCTTGTTGACCAGCCCCCGCAACGTCTCGCCTTTTGCCCGCGCCGCCTCGGCCGACATTCGGCCAAATGACGGCCCAAACCCCATTGACGTCACAACGGGTTTATTCGAGCGGAGCGCGTCGGCCAAGCGGTCGCATAAGCCAAGCGAAGCGGAATCGGAGACAACCGCCCATCCGCGCTCGCCGGCCAGACGTTGCAGCTCCCGCAGGAGAACTGTTTTGCCACAGCCGCGGTTTCCCGTAATGAGCATGAGCCTGCCCGGCGCCCCGGCGCCGTTATCGAGCCCTTCCTCGAAATCTTCGATGACCGACTCGCGACCGATGAGTATCGGAGGTCGCTTACCAGCCGTTGGCTTAAAGGGATTTGGATGCATGTTGGCCTCCTCGGATTAGCAAAGGCTGGTAATAGTTATACCAACTTATACCGAGTTATACCAACTGAATGCGACAAAGGGACAGTCCCTTTGTCAAATGTGGCCGAAGAATTGCGCGTCGGCAGGGCGATAGGGGCGGAAGGTGGCGGGATCGATCTTTACGTGCGCCACAGCGGATACGTCGTACCATTTGACCGTGTAGCCGGCGCCGTGGGCGCAAAAGACCGAGTCGGGCGTGTTGGGCAGATCGGCCTCGGGCTCGTAGGCGGCCGCCTCGATGACGCGCTCAGCATCATGGCAAGCCGCATAACCGGCGAACTCAAGGTACAAATGCCCGCGGCCGCTCGTGTAGGCAGCCACCTCCAGCGCGTAATCCTGCACCTCGGATGCCGGCACGCGACCCACAAGCTTCGCCCGGTCACCCGTCATTGCCGGCGGCTCGTACTCGGCGCCCATGCGCGTGACATCCGAGAGCGCCCTGCCCACGCACTCCCCCGGCACCTCGAGCTCAAAGTGGTACCACGGCTCCAGCAGCACCGCCGCGCCCGCCTCGCGCGCCCGCATCAAACCCTGGCGAATCGCGCGGTACGTGGCCTGCCGAAAGTCACCGCCCTCGGTATGCTTGGCATGCGCACGGCCGCCTGTGAGCGTAATGCGCACATCGGTGATGGGCGAGCCGGTCAACACGCCCAGGTGATCGCGCTCCATGGCGTTGGTGAGTGCCAGGCGCTGCCAGTTCAGATCGAGCTCGTCGGTCGAGGCAACGGTACCAAATTGCACGCCCGAGCCCGCCGGCAGCGGCTCCAGGCGCAGGTGCACCTCGGCGTAATGGCGCAGTGGTTCAAAGTGGCCCACGCCCTCGACCAGCTGCGAAATAGTCTCCTTATAGAGAATGCCGCCAGGCTCAAACGCAATCGAAAGGCAAAAGCGATCGGCCAACACTCGCTGCACGACCTCGAGTTGCACGGCGCCCATCAGCTGCAGGTGAATCTGCTCCAGATGAGTATTCCAGCTTACGCCGAGCATGGGATCTTCGTCCGCCAGCTCAGTCAGTGCTTTGAACACCGCATGAACATCGTGTTCGCCTGGAAGCACCGTATAGGTGAGGACCGGCGCAATGACGGGCGCATCGCCCGCGGGCTCCGCGCCCAAGGCGTCCCCCGGGCGAACGTGCGCAAGACCCGTCACGGCACAAATACCGCCAGCAGCAACTTCTTGGGCAAGCTCATACTTCTCGCCGTTATAGATGCGTACCTGATCGACCTTCTGCTCCCATGCCTCGGCACCGGAACGTCCTCCAATCATCTGCTTGGCATGCAGTATGCCGCCCGTCACCTTGACCCAGGTAAGACGCTCGCCACGGTCTCCACGACTCACGCGGTAGACACGCGCGGCGAACTCCTGGGGCCATGTTCGCTCGCGCATCAGAGCGCATATGCCGTCGAGTAGCTCTGCCACACCCTGGTCCTTGAGCGCCGAGCCCGCAAAGCAGGGAAACAATTTGCGCTCGGCAACCATGCGCGACAGCGTTGCAACAGAAAGCTCGCCCGCCTCAAGAAACTCATCGAGCGCCGCCTCGTCCAACGCAGCAGCGTCCTCCTGAACGGCGCCGCCCGCCAGCAGTTCGCTGGCATCCAGGCAGCCTTCGGAAAGACGCTGCCCAAGTTGTGCCAGCAAAACATCGCGGCCGGGATTCTCCAAATCGATCTTGTTGATATAGATGAACGTCGGAATGTCATAGCGTGCAAGCAGGCGCCACAGGGTTTCGGTGTGCCCCTGCACGCCATCGTTGGCACCCACCACCAGAATCGCGTAGTCCAGGGCACGCAGCGTGCGCTCCGCCTCGGCAGAAAAATCGACATGCCCCGGTGCATCCACGAGCATGACGTGGGTATCACCGTGGTCGAACACGGCCTGCGACGAGAAAATCGTGATGCCACGCTCGCGCTCGATCGCGTTCGTATCCAGATGCGAATCGCCATCGTCCACGCGGCCGCGTTTGCGAATGCGGCCCGCATTGAACAACATGGCCTCGGCCAGCGTGGTCTTGCCGGCATCGACGTGCGCTAAGATTCCAACGACCGCTTGCTTCGACATGGCTCTCCTCTTATTGCAAGCCCGTCGCACGCGGCAACGGACGCTCTCGTTCCACACTGGATGATACAATTTACGGGCCGGCGGGCGAAGCGGGCCCTATCCCCCGACCGAGCTCATCGCCCCGCGTTGCCGCGCGGCGATTTTCGCAGGTTCGCGCCTTGCGAAAGCCGGCACCTCCCCTTTTGTCTGCCCTGGTTCATCTGGGACAGTAACAACGCGAGCCTCACAACAACGCGTTTTACCAAAAATGGCCCCACTCGGGGCCATTTTCATTTCGATGAAACGCTGGTATGTGACTCGGCCCTTATGCCTCGCGCAGCCAGTCGAACGCAACACGCGGCGTGCCGTCCGACACATACACGACGCCGGTGCGCTCGAACCCCGCCTTCATGCTCGCACCCTGCATGGGCAGGTTGTCCGCATGCGTATCGATACGCAGATGGTCGGCACGCTCCTTGGCAAAGGCAAACATCGCGGCCGCGATACCGTGCACGGTGCCGTCGGACGCCACGCGGTGCAGTACGGCGTACGGAGTGTTGCCACGCCACTGACCGTCCTCGATGACGTCATAGCACTCGTCCGGGCCCGGCAAAAAGGCAAACGTCGCCACCACGCGACCGTCGACTTCGCACACATAGCTGCCACCGGCGGCGATATCGGCAGCCAGTTGCTCGGCCGAAGGCGTGCCCTCGGGCCACTGCGTGGCGTTGCCATGCGCGCGCATAAAGGCGCGGGCGGCATCATAGATGGCCATGACGGCGGGAATGTCGGTCTCGAGGGTTTTTCTGATCATCACGCGGCGACCTCACGTTTATTGGTATCACTTTGATTGAGCAATCATACCAGCGTTTGGAAAGGGCAAGGAGCGGATGGGAAGCAAAAAGCGAGCCGCCTGGTCAAAGGCCAAAAGCGAGTTTTTGGGCGCTGCCACCGGCGGCGATATGAGCGACCTTTTTGCGCGCGAGGACGAGCGCCGCGACGCCCTGGACGCCGAACGCGATGAGGCTTGGCGCTACAAATCATGCAAGCGCAAAAACCGCTACGACACACGCGCCGAGGCCGAAGCCGTTATGGCCGACTGCGAAAACCGTGGACGACGTGGTTTGGCCTGCTACAAATGCGAATACTGCGGCGGGTGGCACCTGACGTCGCACCCTTGGAAATAGGCCCCGCATCGGCGCGGCGCTCACGCAGCGGCACGGCACCGACACATCGCCGGCCATCGCGCGCAGGCTACGGGCGCGGCGGCACCAAAACATCGTAACGAACGGCCTTGCCCGCAAGCTGATAGCTCGGCTTAACGCCGGCAAGCAACGGCCCCTTCACCGGCCGCTTGATAACGACCTTGCGCGGACGTACCGCAAGCGCAGCCTCGACCAGCGTCTCCTCATCGGCGCACGGCTGCTCCAAATGGTGCAAGAGCTGGAACTTCTTTTTAACCGCCGCACTCTTGGTGCGCTCGGGAAACATGGGGTCCAGATACACCACATCGGGAGCCGCGAGCTCACCGCGCTCGATCAGCTCAGCCGTATGGCGAAGGCCGGCAATGCTATCCTCGCCCGCATGTAAGCGCATGCGCGCCACGGCAGCCGCAAGCGCCGGATCATCTGCCGCGCGATCCAAGGCATCCTTGAGGAGCGCCGCGATCACGCAATCCTGTTCATACAGATCGACGGTAAAGCCCGCGGCGGCCAGCAGCAGCGAATCCTCGCCAAAGCCTGCCGTGGCGTCAATCGCCCATGGGTTCTCGATGCCTTTTGTGCGCGCAGCCTTAACCAGCAGCTCTTGCTGCAGACGACCCTGCTTGAGCCGTGGAAGCATGCGGGCAAAATCGGCACGCAGCTCCATCGCGCCGTCGGTGAGCGTGAGGCCCTCGGGTGTCCTGGTTAACTCGAGCCCTGCCGCCCGAGCAACAGAAAAGGGATCGACGACGCCCATGGGTACTCCTTCACAAGCAAAACGAATACGTGAGCGCCGTTTATGTCGGCACCCAACCGTCCGCTATTGTCCCACATGCGACATGGCCCACAGCATCCCAATGCAAAGCACCGCCATCAATCCCGTGCATACGGCAGCGATCACGGAATCGCCCATGCGCCTTCCCAACGACCGCGGCTCATGCACTTGCCCTGCTCCGTACATCATGGCTCCTCCTTGAGACCAGCTCTTACCATGGACCCATCATCGCAGCGCCGCGCATACGCTGCCATCGATTTGACTTACGCCCAGCTTTCCTTTTTGAAAGGTTGGGTTTGGCTGCGCGGGCTCAATGCGCTTTCAAACGCATGCATCGCCGCGTTGAACTACAATGTGCTTCACCATATGTGCAGTACATTGGGTGCGCCAAGTTGGCGTACTCGTATCGAAAGGACCAGCCATGAGCTTCACTCGCAAGACTCTCAAAATCCTTGCTCTCATCTACTTTGTTTTGGGCATCGCCAGCCTCGTCACCGCCGGCGTCGGTATCGCGACCGGCAACCTCGATTCCACGTACGGGTCGAACGCCATGCTCGCCGCGGTCGTGCTGGTCGCCAAGGGCCTCATCGATCTCGCCGCGGGCGTTGCGGGCATCAAGGGCGCCAACAAGCCTTCGCAGGTGGATGGTGCGTTTAAGCTCGGCATCGTTGCCGCAATCGCCACGATTGCGCAGGCCGCGCTCACGCTTCCCGCGCTCGGCGGCAGCTCCGTCAATATCGTCGCCTTTGTCATCGTGGTCTACGACCTGTTCTTTGTTCAGCAGGCACACGCCGTTAAGGCCGAGAACAAGGACCGCCTGTAAGCGCTCGCTTCTCATAACCTCTGCAGCCAAGCAACTAAAAAGGGCCGATCGCGCATCTCCGCGGTCGGCCCTTTACGTTTGCCCAGACAAAACCTACCAAAACAAACCTGTCCCTTTTTGGCAGGTTGTTAGCTGTGGCGGTACTCGGCGATGATGAAGTCGATGTCGGTTTGAAGGGTATCCAGGTTTGCCAAGCGCTCTTTGTCGGCAGGGCGCGTGCGGTAGTAGTACGGCGTCATCTGGAACACCGCCTCGATGTCGGCCTGGGTCTGGAGCGTAATATTCGCAGATACCCGCTGCGTTCCGACCAACTCGAGCTCGGTAGTCTTCGGCAGCTTCTCGTCGTTAAGGTACGGCGTATCGTAGAGCACTTCCTTAAGCCCAAACAGATGACGGGCACCCGGCACCACGGTGTAGAGCGAGCCCTCCGGCGCCAGCACGCGGGCAAACTCGCGCTCGTTAAAGGGAGCGAAGAGCTCGGTCACCATATCGAAGGCGCCATCGGCCACAGGGATGTCCTTCATGTTGGCTACGAAATAGGTCGCATCGTCGCGCTTGGCGGCAAGGCGCACCATCTCTTTGCCCAGGTCGAAACCGTAAGCATCCACGCCCGGCACCGCGCCCATGGCGCTGGTGTAATAGCCCTCGCCGCAGCAAATATCGAGCAGCGTCATGGGACCGCTCGTAGACGCAGCACGCCCAGACACCTGCTTGCGCACCAGCTCGACCATCGCATCGCGCAACGGCGCGTAGTATCCACGGTTCAGAAAGTCACGACGGCTGCGCGCCTGTGACTTGGGATCGCCCATGGAGTCGCCGCTCTTGGACGAGCGCAATAGATATAGATAGCCCTCGCGCGCACGGTCAAACCGGTGTCCGCCCGCGCATGCAGCACCGCGTTCGTCATCCACCAGCGGCTCATGGCAAACGGGACACAACAACATGGCAACTCCTTAGCGCGAACAACACAACGCCCACCATTGTCGCACGCCTTCCCCGCCTAGTCATTGGGGACGTTCTTGAATGAGTAATCGTTTTAGAACGTCCCCAATGACTAGGCGATTAGGAGTATCATCGTCTGCGCAAATAAGCACAAAAGAGCATGTTAGAGATTGAGAGCGTATGGCTGACACCGTATCTAAGCACATTGACATGACCACCGGATCGCTGTGGCGCAATGTTCCCCTGTTCGCCTTCCCTGTGGCCGCCACGAGCATCTTGGAGCAACTGTCGAACCTCATCGCCACGGTCATCATCGGTAACTTCTCGGGCGACCAGGGAACCCTCGCCATGGCGGCGGTCGGCTCCAATGTTCCGCTTACCAGTCTTATGCTCAACCTGTTTATTGGCATGTCGCTTGGCTCCAACGTGGTCATCGCCAACGCTATCGGCCGCAACGATCAGAACATGGTCAAACGCGCCGTCCACACCTCGATTCTTATGGCACTTGTGGGCTTTGTCGTCATCGCACTGGGCGAGATCTTTGCCGAGCCCATGCTCGCCGCGCTCAACGTTCCCGCCGAAACCATGCCGCTCGCTTCGCTCTACCTACGCGTCTTTTTGCTCAGCATGCCCTCGATCTTGCTTTACAACTTTGAGGCCGCGATCTTCCGCTCCGTCGGCATCACCCGCATGCCGCTGCAGGCGCTTGCCGTGTCCACCGTCCTCAACATTGGCCTGGACCTCATCTTTGTCCCCGTACTCCACTGGGGCGTCGCGGGCGTCGCCATCGCCACCGCCATCGCCTACACCGTCAGCGCCGCTACGCTCTTTATCCGCCTGCTCAAGACCGACTCCGTCGTCCGCGTCACCCCGCGCGACCTGGCTATCGACCCCGTCGCCCTCAAGCGCATCGTCAAGATCGGCCTGCCCGCCGGCATCCAGAGCGCCGTCTTTGCCGTCGCCAACATCATCATCCAGTCTGCTATCAACAGCCTGGGCACCGAGGTCATGGCGGCATCGAGCGCCGCTATGAGCTTGGAGTACGTATGCTACAACCTGCTCAACAGCTTTAGCCAGGCTTGCACCACCTTTGTGGGACAAAACCACGGTGCCCGCCAGATCGACCGCTGCACCAAAACGCTCAAGGTCTGCCTGGTCGAAGGCGGTATCGTTGCACTCACCACGATCATCGTTATTGTCGGCCTGGGGCGCGAGATCTTGTCGCTGTTCAACAGCGATCCCAACATCGTCTCGATCGGCTATATCCGCGTGTGTTCGATCTTCCCGGCGTACGCCTTTAGCATGTTCTACGAAAACATGTCCGGCTACCTACGCGGCTTTGGTATCTCGCTCACGCCCGCCCTCATCACCATGATCTGCGTCTGCGGCATCCGCTTCTATTGGGTGTTCTGCGTGTTCCCGCACTTCCGCACCTTTGCGAACATCATGATGGTCTACCCCATCAGCCTGGGCACCACGGCGTTCTTTATGGTCGTGGCGGTACTACTTTGCCACCCGGCACGCACCTATCGCGCCACCCAAGCCAAAGCGACAGCCCGCTAGACACCGCACTCAACGCCACGCCAGTCATTAATTGACAATATGCGAGCTCATATAGTCGATAAAGCGCCTCGTGGCGATAGGCATGGTATCCCAGCTGCGCCAAGCTGCCACTACGTCGCGCGAGGGAGCATGCACGATGGGTCGCACACGAATATCGGCTCGCATGCCCTCCACAGTACGACGGTAGAGCATGCTCACGCCTAGGCCCTCCTCCACCATCGCCATGATGGTGTAGTCGTCAGTCACCTCACTCGTCACGTGCGGCGACAGCCCATGTGTCGCAAATGCATCGAGCACCAGGCTCTGTTCGCCCTCATCCAGCAGCACAAAGGGCTCGGACGCCAGGTCGGCGAGCGTCACCTTTTCCTTTGCCGCCAGCGGATGCGCAGCCGGCAGCAGCGCCACCAACTCGTCGTGATAGACCACACGCTTCTCGAGGCCTGCGGTAAACCCGCGCGCCGTAAAGCAAAAATCCACCACGCCGTCGTGCACCCACTGAGCGTTGCGCGTGTAATCGCCCTGCTTGAGGGTAAAGCGTACGCCCGGGTGCAGCGTACCAAAGTCGCGGATCACACGCGGCAGCACGGTACGGCTCACGTTGGTAAACGTCGCGATGCGAATATCGGTCGACGAAAGCCCCAGCAGCTCCTGGCGCTTGCCCTCGAGCTCGGCCTCGGCGGTCACAATCTGGCGCAGGTACGGCAGATACTGCTTGCCATCGCGCGTAAGCGAAACGCCCTGCTTTCCGCGCTCGATAAGCGTGGTGCCCAGCTCGCGCTCGAGCGCCTTGACGGCCTGGCTCACCGCACTTTGCGTATAGCCCAACTCGTCCGCCGCACGTTTCAGACTGCCGCAATCGACCACCATACATACAATCTGATACCGCGATGCCATCGTGCCTCCACATCGATGTAGCTGTAAAACGTTTTGCCAGGACTTTTCCCGCCAACATTAGCATTTCTTAATCATACTGAAGATACATTCGCTTTACTACATCCACATCTGGGAGCAGAATCCTTTTTGCGAAACCGTTCTGTAACAAAAGGAGTCCCATGGATCGCAAAAAAGCAATCGCGCTCTCATTTTCTGTTCCCGTCGCATGGGGCTTTTCGTACCCCCTCATGAAGATCGGCATGGACAGTATGAACGCCACGAGCATCGTTGCGCTGCGCTGCATCATCGCCTTTGTGGCTTGCCTGCTGCTCTTCCACAAGCGCGCTTTCCGCATCAACCGCGACCTTATGGTCCGCGCTGCCATCATCGGCGCCATTATGGCAACCGAACTCACCTGCATGTGCCTGGGCTCCAGCCTCACCTCCGCCTCCACCGCCGGCTTTTTGCAGAGCCTGACGGTCGTGATCGTGCCGTTTGCCAACGCCGCCCTGCTGCGTCGTGCCCCCGAGCGCAAAGTGCTCGTCGGCACCGCCATCGTCACCTGCGGTATGTTGCTGCTCTCGGGCGCCGACTTCACCAGCCTGAACCCGGGCGCGCTCATCATGCTGCTCTCCGCTTTTGTCTATGCCGGCCATATCATTGTGGCGAAGCGCTTTGTCGAAGATGTCGACCCGCTGGCCCTGGGCGTTTGGCAGCTGGGCTTCGGCGGCTTATTCTCGGGTATCGCCGCATTCACCTTTGGCGGTTTCACGCTTCCCGGCACGCCGAGCGAGATTGTCGTTGTCGTCGCGCTCGCACTCATCTGCTCTGCCTATGGCTTTATCACCCAAACGCTCGTGCAGCCCCACGTGCCTGCCGAGACCACCGGCTTCGCTTTCTCGCTCGAGCCGGTCTGCTCTGCCGTCTTTTCGTTCTTCCTGGTCGGCGAGGTCCTGAACCCCATCGCCTTCTTTGGCGCCACCCTCATCCTCACCGGCGTCATGGTGGCAACCGTCGAGCTTCCGCGCCTCCGTGCACATGGACAGGCCCGTATGGCAGGAGCGCCCGAGCGCGTCTCGTAGACCCCGTTCTTCATACAGCCGTGTCATAAAGGCAACCGGTGCGCCTTTACAATAGATGCCAACAGAGCATCTACCATAAAGGAGCCCCATGGACACCGCAACCCGCGACCACAACATAGCAACTTGGTTGGGCGATGCGCCGCAGCCGGTACGTGACACTACGAACCAGCTGCTCGAGCGCATCGCCCTTTTGCGTGCCGAGCAAACCATCTACCCGGCACAAGACGACATCCTCAATGCCCTCGCCTACACGCCGGCCGACCAGGTCAAGGTTGTCATCTTGGGTCAAGACCCCTATCACGGACCCAACCAGGCAATGGGACTGTCGTTCTCGGTCCCCGCGACGCAAACCAAGTTGCCGCCGAGCCTGCGCAACATCTATAAGGAGCTCAAAGCCGATTTGGGCTGCCCCATTCCCGCCACGGGAGACCTAACCCCATGGGCACAACAGGGCATCCTGCTCCTCAACACTACGCTCACCGTGCGCGAGCATGCCGCGAACTCGCACGCCAAGCTGGGCTGGAGCACGCTCACCGACTACGTTATCGAACGCTGCTGCCAGCTGCCCCAGCCGGTCGTCTTTTTGGCATGGGGCCGCTTTGCCCAGCAGATGGTCGAAGGCAAGCTCGCCGCAATCGGCGCGGGCAAGGCAACCGGCAAGTTCTGCCTGGCCTCTACGCACCCCTCGCCGCTTTCGGCCAACCGTGCCACGGCAGAACTCCCCGCTTTTATGGGGTCGCGCCCCTTCTCCGCTGCCAATCGGCTACTCGAACAGCACGGCTCGACCCCCGTCAACTGGACTTGCCTCAGCTAAAAATCGATACATCAAAAACGCGCCCGACAGCTTTCCATCGGGCGCGTTTCCTATTCGGGCCAAATAAATTGTGTGCGGCCGGCCTCGCCGCCATCGATTAACAGACTCTGCCCGGTCATAAACCGGTTAGTCACGCCCACAAAGTAGATCCACTCGGCGATCTCTTGGGCGGTGGCCCAGCGCTTAAGCGGCGTGAGCTCCATAATCTGGTTCCACAGGTGCTCGTCTTCCATCACGCAACGGTTGAGCGGCGTGATAACGCCGCCCGGGTCCACACTGTTGGCGATGGCCTGCGGTGCTAGGCGGTTTGCAAGATTCTTGGTGTAGGCGATAACGCCGCCCTTGCTGGCGGCATAGGCGGGAAACTCCGATCCCGTATGTCCGCTCGCCGACCCCACATTGACCACGGATTTGATAGCCGGCGCCGGCTTGGCGGCAAGCCCCTCCCCCTCAAAGGCGTAGCACTCGGTCACGTTGATGGTGCCACACAGGTTGGCGGCAATATCGTCGGCCGAGTCCTGCGTGCCGGCAACGTTCACGATTACCTGGGGTTCAAGGTCAACTGGAAACGAGTCCGGCTCGCGGACATCAACGATCAGATGGCGGTAGCGCTCGTGTTCGATCGCCGCCGGCAGCAGATCAAAGCCCACGACCTCGTGGCCCTCGTCCAAAAAGCGCTGCACGCACGCGGCTCCGATACCGCCCGAAGCGCCCGTGATCAATACCTGCATATTGGCTCCTTAGGCAGCCGCGTGACGCTCGAGGTACTCGGCGCCCACGTTCTCGCGCTCCCAGCCGCGCACGACCTTGTAGCCCACGGGGCTCAGGAAGACCTCGCACAGCAGCTCGGCAACAGCGCCGGTCAGCGAGCACATAAGGACCTGCACCCAGGTCCAACCAAAGAACGTATGGCTCACCACAATGGCAAAGACCAGATTGTCGATAAACTGGCCAACACCCGTGGACACATAGGAGCGGAAGGCAAAGCTCGCAAAGTTATTCTTTTTGAGCATACGGCCAAGCGACTGGTTGAGCGTGGAGTTGACCACGGCAGAAACGAGCATTGCCAGCGAAGAGCCGAGCACCACGTACCAAGTGCCGCCGATGGTGGCATTAAGGGCAGTGTTGACCTCGATCATGCCCGTGTCATAGTAGGCGCCCCACATGCCAGGCGTGAGCGAGCATGCCCAAAAGCACAGGCTCACGGCCAGGTTAACCAGCAGCGCGAGGATAGAGATTTTGATGGATGCCTTGGCGCCAAAGCGCTTGCAGATCATGTCCTGGCACAAAAACGAAACCCAGCTCACCACAAAGCCGCAGTCGAGTGCCAGATACGGCAGGCTGATAAGCTCTTTGTTGGCCAGCAGGTTCATCATGATGACGCTCACGAAAAACAGCGAAACCGTTGCCGCGGGAATGCTCCGCAACAGGACCTTGTAGTCCTCCATGACCTTCTTGATCATTATGTACTCCTTTGGTTTTAGGTTTAACGAGCAGGATATCGGACCCGAACTGCTCGGACGCCCCAGTCTTGAGACGACGGTGGGTATGATAGCCGCTCACACGGCATCAGGCAAGCAAACGGCGCGGCGGCCCCACAGGACCACCGCGCCGGCACGCTAAAACGTTACGTTGCCAAACTCCGACAGGACAAGGTCGGGGTTGTGGTCGGTAGCCCAGTCGACGTTCCACGGGCTCGTGAACAGCAGCAGCTTGCCGCCGCGCATGTCCTCGACGCGCAGCGTGTCGCGCGTGAGCGAAAGGCCCGGGATATCGATGGTGTCGGGGTCGTTCTGAATCCAGCGGATGTCCGTATAGGGCAGCGGCTGGCGACGAACCTCAACACGGTACTCGGCCTTGAGGCGGCGCTCGAGCACCTCAAACTGCAGCACGCCGACCACGCCCACGATGACGCTCTCCATGCCGGCACCCAGCTCGCGGAAGATCTGGATGGCGCCCTCCTGGGCAAGCTCCTCCATGCCCTTGACGAACTGCTTGCGCTTGAGCGTGTCGACCTGCGTAATGCGGGCAAACATCTCGGGGGCAAACGTCGGGATCTGCGGATACTGCACGTGGCGCTTGCCGGAGCACACGGTGTCGCCGATGCTAAAGATACCCGGATCGAACAGGCCCACGATATCGCCCGCGTACGCCTCGTCAACAATCGCGCGGTCATCGGCCATCATCGACGTGCCCGTAGCAAGCTTAAGCTTGCGGTTACCCTGCACGTGGAAGGCGTCCATGCCGCGCTCGAACTTGCCCGAGCAAATGCGCACAAAGGCGATGCGGTCGCGGTGGTTCTTGTCCATGTTGGCCTGAATCTTAAACACAAAGCCGCTAAAGTCGTTCTCGGCGGGCGCGACCGGCTCGCTGGTGAGCGTATCGGTGTAGGCGCGCGGCGTCGGGGCCAGACGCAGGAACTCTTTAAGGAAGGGCTCCACACCAAAGTTGGTGAGTGCCGAGCCAAAGAACGCCGGGCTCAGCTTGCCGCAGGCCACGGCATCCAAGTCGAGCTCGTCGCCGGCGCCATCGAGCAGCTCGATGTCGTCCATCAGGTTCTTATGGTTCTCCTCGCCGATAAGCTCGTCCATGGCGGGGTCGCCCAGCTCGGCCTCGACCTCGGCGACCTTCTTGGTGGCGTTGGCATGGCCGTCGCCCTCAAAGGCGATAACGCGACGGGTCTGGCGATCGAACACGCCGCGGAAGTTGCGACCGCTGCCGATCGGCCAGTTCATGGGATACGTATTGATGCCCAGGACGTTCTCGATCTCTTCCATGAGCTCAAACGGATCGCGAGCCTCGTGGTCGAGCTTGTTCACAAAGGTGAAGATGGGAATATGGCGCAGCGTACAGACCTTAAAGAGCTTTTTGGTCTGGGCCTCGACGCCCTTGGCGCCGTCGATGACCATGACCGCGGCGTCGGCAGCCATAAGGGTACGGTAGGTATCCTCCGAGAAGTCCTGGTGGCCGGGGGTATCGAGGATGTTGACGCAGGCGCCGTTATAGGTGAACTGCAGTACCGAGGAGGTAACGGAAATACCGCGCTCCTTCTCGATGTCCATCCAGTCCGAGACGGCATGCTTGGCCGAGCTCTTGCCCTTGACCGAGCCGGCAGTCTGGATGCTGCCGGTATAGAGCAGCAGCTTCTCGGTAAGCGTGGTCTTACCGGCGTCCGGGTGGCTGATGATCGCGAATGTGCGGCGCGACGAGATTTCATCCGACAGGCTTGCCATGCGGATCCTTTCTTGCATTGAGTGCATTACGTCGATGTAACCGCACTATTGTAGCCGCGAAATCCCGCCATAGGGCGCCTATCAGGACAAATACATCAGTCAGAACGTGAACGGCTAGTTATCGAAAGTATTCTGCAGCAGACTGTCTCTATCTGTAACAGCAGAGCTTATTTGCCCCCCTATCT
>CABRYP010000036.1 GCA_902475245.1 uncultured Collinsella sp.
GGCAAATGGAAATGATTTATACAGCCTTACATATCGGTTACCGGATGATGCTGTTTGTTGAAATTGAATCCCGACTGAATCCCGCCCTGAGATTGAATGGCGGGACAGTTGCGATGCTCGGCTTGCTTGCAGGTTTGTAGAGCTCCTTGCATTCCTTCTTAAAGTCGAACGCCATGTTGGCCGCCTTTCTGCGTATTGGCCTGCTTAAATAGCGGAATCATATCATAGAAACGAACAGCTGTTCGAATGATTTGGTTGACAGACAGAGATACGTGCGTTGTGTTTGGCGGTCGGCCTGACCCCGTCGATGATTTCTCTGCCTCCCCGGCGCTTCATCTATAGCTGCCGTTTCCCCATATAAAACCTGCCAAAATAAACCTGTCCCTTTTTGGTCGGCGCGAAATGGGTAATACTAAAGAGTTATCCGACCAGATGGGAATTAATCGATGGCCTATATCGAATTCAAAGACGTCATCAAAGCATACGGCGAGGGCGATGCCCGCATTCACGCGCTCGACGGCGCGAGCTTTACGGTCGAGCGCGGCGAGCTCGCCATCATTCTGGGTGCTTCGGGTGCCGGCAAGACCACGGCGCTCAACATTCTGGGCGGCATGGATACGGCGACCTCCGGCACCGTGACGGTGGACGGGCGCGACGTGAGCTCTGCCAACGAGGCGCAGCTCGTGGAATACCGCCGCGCCGACGTCGGCTTTGTCTTCCAGTTCTACAATTTGGTCCCCAACTTGACGGCGCTCGAAAACGTCGAGCTCGCGGCGCAAATCTGCCCCGATTCGCTCGATGCCGAGCAAACGCTTTGCCAGGTTGGCCTGGGCGAGCGCCTCGCCAACTTCCCCGCGCAGCTTTCGGGTGGCGAGCAGCAGCGCGTGTCCATTGCCCGCGCACTGGCCAAGAATCCCAAGCTGCTTTTGTGCGACGAGCCCACGGGTGCACTCGACTACAAAACCGGCAAGCAGATCTTGCAGTTGCTACAGGACACCTGCCGCAAGCAGGACATCACGGTCATTATCATCACCCACAACTCCGCGCTGGCGCCCATGGCCGATCGCCTGATCCGCTTTAAGAGCGGCCGCGTGGAGAGCGAGACGGTCCAGCAAAATCCCGTGCCTATCGAGACGATCGAGTGGTAGCGCCCATGGACCAAGATTGCCAAAACAGCCAAAACCACGATACGGAGCACGCGGGCCGCGACCGGGAGTTCGCGACCTACCGTACCGCCCAAAGCTCAAACGATATGGTGCCGACGGTTTTTCGCCGTGGCATCTACCGTACGATTCGGGGCAGTCTTAAGCGCTTCCTATCTATCGTGGTCATCACTGCGCTTGGCGTGAGCGTGATGTGCGGCCTTAAGGCGGGCTGCGAGGATTTGTGCGATTCGGTCGACGCCTATTTTGACCAGCAGAATGTCTATGACATTAACGTGCAGTCGACCTATGGCCTTACGCGCGACGATCTCGCGGCTATCCAAGAGGTCGACGGCGTCGAGACGGTCGAGGGCATCTACACCGAGACCGCCTACACCGCCGTGGGCACAACGCGCGAGCGCGTGGTCGTGCAAAGTCTCTCCAAGGAGAACATCGATCAGCCGGTGCTGGTGAGCGGCGATTTGCCCGAGAGCGCCGATGAAGTCGCGGTGACTTCGAAGTTCCTGAAGGCTTCGGGCAAAAAGCTCGGCGATACGGTGAGTTTTGCCGCCAATGACGCGAGCTCGTCCAACCAAAGTGCCAAGGATCAGTTTGCCGCGGGCGATTACACCATTACGGCCGAGGTCCTCGATCCTACCGACGTGAGCTCCGACTCGACAGTCAACGCCTTTCGCGCTGCTTCGGCTGCGGACTATAAGTTCTATGTGAGCGAGGATGCCGCGACATCTTCTTCCTACTCCGCAGTCCACGTGATCGTCGAGGGAACCAAGAGTCTTAACTCCTATTCAGATGCCTACACGACAAAGATCAACGAGGTCAAAGGCAACATCGAGAAGATCCGCGAGGAGCGTGAGAAGGCGCGCGTCCAGGAGTTGACGGTTGACACGCCGTCAAGCTTGGATACGGCCGAGCGTCAGGCCGCCATGCTCTTTGGGATCGAGCAGGATAACATCAACCGTATGGCCGAGGGCAGCGAGGAGCGCGTCCAGGCTCAGGCCGAGTTGGACCAGCGCCGCGCCGCCGCCGACCAGCATTTTGCCGATGCCCGCGCCGAGCTTTCCGATCTGGGCGAATGCACCTGGTACATTCAGGACCGCGGTAACATCGCAAGCTACTCGAGCGTCGAGAGCGACAGTTCTTCGATCGAGGCCATCGCCACGGTTTTCCCATTTATCTTCTTTGTCGTCGCTGTGCTCATCAGTCTTACCACCGCCACGCGCATGGTCGAGGAGGAGCGCACGCTTATTGGCCTGTACAAGGCGCTTGGCTATTCACGCGAGCGCATCCTGTCCAAATACGTGGACTATGCGCTGTGGGCATGTCTGATCGGCGGCGTGCTCGGCAACATCATCGGATTTGTGGGCCTGCCGCTGTTCCTGTTTACGGTGTTTGACGACATGTACTCGCTGCCCCAGATGTTGCTTTCGTACGACATCGTGTCCTCAATCGTCTCGGTGGCGCTGTTTGCCGTGGGCGTGGTGGGCGCTACGATTATCGCCTGCCGCCACGAGATGGCCGAGACCCCAGCCTCGCTCATGCGTCCCAAGGCCCCACGCGCCGGCTCTCGCATCTTGCTTGAGCGCATCGGCTTTATCTGGCGCCGCATGGGCTTTTTGAACAAGGTGGCAGCACGTAACCTGTTCCGCTACAAAAAGCGCGCTTTTATGACCATCTTCGGTATCGCCGGCTGCACGGCGCTCGTGATCTGCGGTATGGGCATTCGCGACACGTCGGTGGCGCTTTCGCCCAAACAGTACGGGCATATCACGCGCTACGACCTGCTGGCGGTCGCCAATCCCGACGATTTTTCGCAGACGTGCGCGGCATTGGATGAGCGCAGCGCGGCCAATGATTTCAACGTGACCGTGACCTCGACCCTGCCGATTATGACCGACAACGTCACCTTTACGTTTGGCGGCAAGAGCGAGACCGTGCAGCTGATCGTGGTGCCCGATAACCGCACGAGTGACTTGGGCGATTACGTGCGTCTGGAGGATGAGTCCAAAGAACCGCTGCCTTTGCGTGACGGAGACGTGTATCTGAGCAAAAGTTCACAGCTGGTGCTGGGGATTCAGCCGGGCGATACGGCTCACGTCCAGGATTCGTCGCTCAATGTTGCCAAGGTCAAAGTCAGCGACATTTCGCTTAACTATCTGGGCAACACGCTTTACATGACGCAGGGCACCTATGAGCGTGCGTTCGGTCGAAGCGCACGTCTTAACGGCGTCTTTGTGCTGCTTAAGGGCTCGTCGGCCGACCAGATTGCGTTTAGCAAGAATCTTAAGAGTGACGGTTGGCTTACGATTTCGAGTACGGCCGAGCATTGGGAAAACTATGAGGCGAACTTTACGATTATCAATTCGGTCGTGGTGCTCGTGACCTTCATGGCGGCGTGCCTATCGTTTGTGGTGGTGTTTACGCTGTCCAACACGAATATCTCCGAGCGCGAGCGCGAGCTGGCGACCATTAAGGTGTTGGGCTTCCGTCGCGGTGAGGTGCACCATTACGTCAACAAGGAGACGTTGATCCTCACGGCGATTGGCGCTGCGCTGGGCGTGCCGCTGGGCGGCTTGCTGGCCGAGAGTTTTACGTACATTTTGCAGATGCCGTCGCTGTACTTTGACGTCGAGGTCGAGCCGCTAAGCTGCGTGCTATCTGTGCTGCTGGCCTTTGGCTTTACGTTTATCGTCAACCTCGCCACCAATCGTACCCTCAACAAGATCGACATGGTCGGGGCCCTCAAGAGCGCTGAGTAACCTACCAAAAAGGGACAGGTTTATTTTGGCAGGTTTTATCTGGGCAAACGCCGGGCACCTACGGGCGACCCGGCGTTTGCCCCGTTTTGCTGGGGATGTCTGTCGTTCAGTGCTCTTACTGGCCAATCCAGTGTTGCGCATAGCTCTTAATGTCCTCGGTAAAACCGTCAAGGTCGTCAAGGGTGATCACGCTGTCGATAAGCAAATTGGCTATCTCGCGGTGCATTGTGCTGCGGCGAATGTCGTTTGCAATTACGCCTGAGGATAGCTTGTCTCTATTGAGGTGCTCTTCTAGTGCCCAAAATCTACTGGACGCTTCGCTGTCGCCGTTCAGCATCTCAACGTACTGGCTGATGAGCTTTTCCATATAACGTTCTTGCCATTGAGGAAGCATTTTCTTAAACAGCTTCCAGTCGCTTTCGGCTACGTCGCGCATATGTCCTCCGCTCGTCAAACGGGCTTTCCATTTGCCTTTCATTCTATTTGGTTTTCGCTCGCAGGCGTGGATGAGAGGCTCTCTTTAGCCTTCGAGATTGGGCTTGAATGGGTCGTATGCCACAAAACGGGCCTATCTACTACGTTTAATTGGATACTCTCAATCATGCCGGGAAAACGAAAAATAAAACCGCAGGTAAAAGGCCTGTCGATTTTCAAAAAAGGCAGGTATGGTCGGCTCTCTCGAGTTAAACGTAGTAAATAGGCCCTTTTCTTGGCGCGTGGTCAGCTCAATGCTAATCTCCGTGCCGGAACTGGCCCAGTTGTTTGTAAGTTGCGGTGATATAGGGACTGTTTGGCGCTTTGGAGCCTCAAAACAGTCCCTATATCACCGCAACTTGGAAGGGGCGGGCGGTGTCGGATGAGTGGCGCTGGCTGGTTGGGGCGGTTTAGGCCTGTTTGCGGCACTTCCATTGTTTGCGACACCAGCGCATGAGCGCCTTTACGATGGGAATCGTGATGAGGATGATCCATGCAGGATGGGGCTGTCCCAAACAGAGCCACATGTAGAGGAACCAAGCGATGGCGGCTGCTGGATAGACGCATTCAGTGAGCTTTGACAAATGGCGTCGATCGATAAAGTCACCAATCGCGTAGTAGACGGGAACCAAAAAGACGAGGAAAAGCCCCATGCCCCATGTGCCGTAGACAATGCCGAGCACCAGATAGGCGAGAGTGACAAGTGCGGGGAAGGGGAATTTGTTCCATGCACGTCCGACCTTGGTGTGGAAATGCTTGCCATGACGGTCGAGCTTGTCGTGTGCTTCCTTCCAGCTGGAAAACGTCTCGCCGTCGATGGTGACGGTGCCGTCGTCATTGGTACGCACGCTATGTCCATCGTCCTCAAGCGTATCGATATGCACGCCGCCCGGCCCCACATGCACCTCTTCGCCCTTGCGCTCGTTGGTCACATGGATGCCGCTCCAACCAACATGGACTTCCTCGCCTTTATTGGGATCAATGACGTGGATACCGCGCGCGAGGGAAATATCGACAAGTGGTTTGTCACCGCAATCGGCGTGCTCGGCAGAATCCTCAGCCTCGTCAGCCACATCCGCCGTCTCGGTGTCGGCGCTACCGTCCTCCGGGCCGTCGGCATCGTTGGCCGCCTCCCCATATAGCAGCTTGTCCAACGACACGCCATACAGCGCGGCGAGCGCAATGAGGTTATCGGTATCGGGTGAGGACTCGCTGCGCTCCCATTTACTAACAGCCTGGCGGCTTACGCCCAGCTGGGCAGCAAGCGCCTCCTGAGAAAGCCCGGCAGCTTTACGGCGATCGACGAGGCGCTGTGCCATCGCAAGATCCATGGTGGTTCCTTTCGTTTGATGGTCGAATCGAATGAGCCGAGTATGCCGAGAACAACCGGTAGCGACCACCATTTCTAGTTAGAATCTGCTCAAACCCTACCGCAACTACCGGTAGCAACCCCTAACGACCAGCCATTTTAGGACAAATGTCAATGCAAGTAGCAGCCAAGAGCTCCCACTCAGTAAATTGCGGTGGAATAGTTCCTAAATTCAGCCATTTGCGGGCTAAGCAGGAACTATTTCACCGCAACTGAATTTCAGGTCAGGCACCCGCAGCAAGAAGACGAATAGCCTCGGCCTCCCTAGTTACCGCAGGAGGCCCCAGGGCTTACCTCCCAAATCTTTCCGCAGGACGGAAGGACCCCGCCGCGCGAAGCGCACGGCGGGATCCTGACATGTCCGAGGACGATTTGGGAGGTAAGCCCTGGGGCCTCCGATGAGAGCAGTTTCGGCCGAGGCTATTCGTCGCCGAAGCTGATGCCCAACGCCTTGGCTTCGCGCACCAGGTCGCTCTGGGGATCGACGTACTTGAGCTTGCCGGCGACATCCTCGAGCGGCATGTGGCACATCTTGCCGTCGCGCAGGGCAATCATGTAGCCAAACTCGCCGCGCAGGCATCCCAGTGCTGCCTCGACGCCGCACTGGGTCGCAAAGATGCGGTCCTGGGCGTCGGGCTGACCGCCGCGCTGCGTGTGACCGGGGATGGCGACGCGGGTCTCGCGACCAGTCTTGGCCTCGATCTCCTTGGCGATGTCGTAGACAATCGACGGGCTCGTGCGCTCAGCGAGCTTTTTCTTGTACTCCTTTTTGGACAGCGCCGCGTCCTCCTTGGAGATAGCGCCCTCGGCGACGGCCACGATGGTAAAGCGGCTGCCGGTCTCCATGCGATGCTCGATGGTCTTGATGACGTTATCCATGTCGTAGGGGATCTCGGGAATCAGGATGACGTCCGCACCGCCCGCGGCACCGGCGTACAGCGGAATCCAGCCAACCTTGTGGCCCATGATCTCGATGACAAACACGCGGCCGTGACTCGAGGCAGTGGTGTGGATGTCGTCGATGCACTTGGTGGCGACGTCGATGGCGCTCGTAAAGCCAAACGTCAACTCGGTGCCCCAGGTGTCGTTATCGATGGTCTTGGGCAGGGCGATAACGTTGAGGCCCTCTTCGCGCAGGCGGTTGGCGGTCTTGGTGGAGCCGTTGCCGCCCAGCATAAACAGGCAGTCGAGCTGCAGCTTATGATAGGTGTGGACCATTGCGGGCACCTTCTCGACGCCGTCGGCCTCGGGGATGTCGAGGCGCTTGAACGGCGTGCGGCTCGTGCCCAGGATGGTGCCGCCACGGGTGAGGATGCCGCTAAAATCGGCGGGCGTCATGACACGGAACCTGCTGTAGATAAGGCCCTGGTAGCCGTCCTCAAAACCATAGATCTCGATAGGCTCTTCGCTATTGGTTATAAGCGTTTTGACGATGCCGCGCATGGTGGCGTTGAGCGCTTGGCAGTCGCCGCCACTGGTAAGAAGACCGATCCTGAGCATGATGAATCCTTCCGGGCAAGTTATAACATGCGCATAAGTTTACCCCCGCACACTGTTGATACAGGGGTAAAACGTGTTAGCTCAAGCGTATAGAAATGTAAGCAACGTCAGGCGAGCGTAAGGTCGACGGGCCTGGCTCCTTACGGCGTGAAGGCGTCGACGTCGCCCCAGTGGCGGCGCAGCGTGACGGCGGCAGCGGGCTCGGTGTTGTCAAAGACGACCGACCACTGCGTGTTGCTGGTGATGTCTTCCGGATTGGGCTCTTGCGCCGCAGCGCGTAGGGCCTTCCAAGCGACTGCCTCGTCTTGGGCGCCGGCACGGGCGTCAAGGACACCGGCGATTGCGACGGCGCGTTCCTTGCCATGGCCCAGCTCGCCATTCTTTTGGTTGGGGAGCACCTCGTCACCATAGCAGGCGTAGAAGTTCGTGACCTGGCGTACGGGCGTCGCCTTGCATGCACGGTTGGGATCGCGCGGATCCCACTCCACCACCCGCGCGTCACCGGCGGCGTCGTTGATAAAGAAGTGGTAGTCGCGTCCGGCCATGGCGTGCATGTCGTAGGCAGAAAGCAGGTTGACGGCCTCTTGCGTGGTGGCGGCACGGTCGAGCACCAGACGGATGGCGAGCGAGGTATTGATGACGGGGCGTTGCGTGTCCTGGTCACAGGGTTTGGAATCCAGGGTGAGCACGGCAATGGACACGCCACATTCGTTAACACCGTCGAGCTGGGCAAACGGGCCCATCAACGCCGCAGCGCGTCCGCCGACGGAGTCAAGCGGAGTGTTATCGTCCAGGTTGTTAAGGGCCGCAACGCCGATGGAGGCATAGCCGCCGCGCGGGTGATTACGCACCAGCAGCGCCGAGGTGTCGTCCTTAAAGTCGTAATTGCGACCGGTGCGCACGCGGCCTTCGGCATCTACGGCGACAAAAGCGCTGCAGGCAAACTGGGGCGCCTGGACATGTGCCGGCACACCGGGCAGCACCTGCGCCACCACGGCATCGATGTAGGCCTGGTCGTCGCGCACACCAGCGGCGATGATGCGATCAAGATCGTAGTCGTAGGCGATGTCGATTGCGTACAGGTCATAGCCATCCGCGTAGCCGGTCAAGCGTTTGAGTGACGCGGCGGACTTGATTTGTTTGTGATAAACGATGCCGGTGGCAGCGGCAAGGCCGACGGCGACTCCCGCGACACCGCAGGCGATGGCAATGTTACGTGGCTTCATGACGGCTCCTTTCGTCCTGTTAGCGTAATTGTCGCAAAAGGAGTGCGGGCATGATGGCTCAACTTGGCGAGCGGCGCGGGATTAAACATGGAATGAAAGGCACGGCACTGGCGCGGCGGGGTATGCTGGAGGGAACCATCAACCCAGTGAAAGGGGAGAGCATGACGGATCAGGAAACGCCCGAGCGCGCGCATGTGACGGCCGATGATATCGAGGCCGCTAACGACCTTATCGACTTTATCGAGGCGTGCCCCAGCATGTTCCATACGGCGGCGACCATTATGGCCGAGCTCGACGAGGCAGGCTTTACCTACCTGCCCGAGAACGCGGCGTGGGATATCGAGCCGGGCGGGCGTTATTACACGCAGCGCAATACCTCGAGCGTTGTTGCCTTTAAGGTGGGCGAGGACCTGGCTGCTACGTGGGGCGAGGACGGCGTTGCCGGCGACTATCATTTTCAGCTCACGGCGTCGCACAGCGATTCGCCGACGTTTAAGGTCAAGGCCGTGCCTGAGCTTGACGGCGCGGGCGAGACGCTGCGCCTGAACACCGAGGCCTACGGCGGCATGATCGACTACACCTGGTTCGATCGCCCGCTGGCGCTGGCTGGACGCGTGTTGGTACGCGAAGGCGACCGTATTGAGAGCCGCCTGCTTTCCACCGAGCGCGAGGTCGCTATTATCCCGAGCCTTGCCATCCATATGAATCGTGGCGTTAATGAGGGCTTTGCGCCCAACCGCGCCGTCGACCTGTGCCCGCTCATCAGCGCCGGTGACCTTAAGCAGGGAGATTTTGACGCCCTGATCGCCGACGAACTGGACGTTGAGCCCGAGCAAATTTTGGGCCGCGATCTGTTCCTGGTCAATCGTCAGGATGCGCGCATTTGGGGCTGGGCCGATGAGTTTATCTCGACGCCCAAGCTCGACGACCTGGCATGCGCCTACACCTCGCTGCAGGCATTTTTGGGTGCCGAGAATGCGCACGACGTTTCGGTTTTCTGCTGCTTTGATAACGAGGAGGTTGGCTCCGAGACCAAGCAGGGCGCCATGTCGACGTTCTTGGCCGACGCGCTGCGCCGCATTAACGGATCGTTGGGCTTTGACGACGAGTCGTACCATCGCGCCCTTGCCGCCTCGATGCTTGTAAGCTGCGACAATGCGCATGCCGTGCACCCCAACCACGCCGAGAAGTGCGATGCTCGCAATCAGGTGGTGCTCAACGGCGGCATCGTCATCAAGGAGGCGGCCAACCAGCACTACTGCACCGATGCTTTTAGCCGCGCGGTGTTCCAGGCTATCTGCGATGACGCCGACGTGCCCACGCAGGCCTTCGCCAACAAGAGCGATATGGCCGGCGGCTCCACGCTCGGCAATCTGTCGAACTTGCAGGTGAGTATGCACGCCGTGGACGTGGGCCTGCCGCAGCTGGCCATGCACTCAAGCTACGAGACCGGCGGCGTGCGCGACGTAATGTACGCCATCCGCGCCCTCACCGCCTTCTACGAGCGAAACCTAACCATCAACGGCGCCGAAAGTGTGGAGCTCTAAAACCTGCCAAAAAGGGACAGGTTCATTTTGGCAAGTTTTATCTGGGCGAATGCAAAGGGTGAAACCGAACTGGATTGGTGATGCGTAGCCGCCGAGGTGCAATGTGCCTCGGCGGCTTTTTGTGTACAGAGTACGGCTAATGCTTATAAATGCTATACATGCTTTACGTATCTACCATAGAGCTTTATGATATTTTGAAGTATTAGGGAGGGCTCATGACCACAACAGCCGCTCAGATCAACGTACGTCTCGATGCCGATCTTAAAAGGAGTGGGGACGCCGCTCTCTCCAAGGCCGGTATGACGCCGAGCCAAGCGGTGCGAGCGCTCTGGCAGCTTGCAGCGTCGCTGGCCGATCGCCCCGGTGCGCTCGAGGATATCCTGCTGCCCAGCCGTGCCCGGGCGGAACAGCGCGAGCGCGAAAAGGCCGCCAAACGTAAGCTCGAGCTCATGGATCAGGGGTCGAAGCTGTTCGCTGCCGCTTGCCGTGAGTCGGGAATCGATATGGTCAGGGCTCAGCCATCGGACGACGAAGAGCTCAAACGGAATGCCTATGCGGATCGCTATGGCGAGGAGATGAGCTGGCTCTATGAGTGAGGCTCCAAGGCGTATCTTGGTTGACACCAACGTGTGGCTCGATTACTTCATTCCCTCACGACGTGGTCGTTCGGTGGCGATTGAGTTTTTACGCGATGCATGCACGGCGCAGGTGGATTTGCTGTATGCGGCGACATCGTCCAAAGATCTGTTCTATTTGATTTCAAGCGAACATAAGGCATGGTATCGGCGCGAGCATGGCTCACTATCCCAAGATGCCGCCGTGGCGGCGACATCACTTGCATGGGATTGCCTCGACGTGTTGTCGCAACTTGCTACGCCCGTGCCCTGCGACCTGAGCGACATGTGGATGGCGAGTAAGCAGCGTAAGCTCCATAGCGATTACGAAGACGATTTAATCATCGCGGCAGCGATGCGCTCCCAAGCAGATTTACTGGTCACCAACGATGTCAAACTCTGTTCACACGCGCCTGTCGCAGCAATGAGCGTAGAAGACGCAAAGAATTACTTAGCAACGCTCTAACAATTTGAAGACCCCACAGGTTGAGCAAAAGTCAGCGAGAGTCTGCCGTTTGAGCTAAGGTGCCGTGAAATGAAAAGGCGCTGACCTTCTGGTCGCGCCTTTGAAATTGAACGGCAGATTGGCCAAACGGCGGGCTCGCAGCGTCGACCGGTCCGCCGTTCGTTAGAACGGCGGAACCCATGGGGCTCGCAGCGTCGAGGGGTTCCGGCGTTTGGTAAAACGCCGGAACAATCTAATGTTCGATCCAGCAGCGCAGGGTCTCGCCGGCTTGCAGATGACGCAGGTTCTCCGCGGCGATGTCGACGACGTTGTTGAGCGTGGCGGCTAGGTGGAACCAGCCCGAGACGTGCGGCGTGATGAGCATGTTGGGCGCATCCCACAGGGGGCTTGTCTCAGGCAGCGGCTCGGGGTCGGTGACGTCGACCGCGGCGCCGGCGAGATGTCCCGATTCCAGAGCGGCAACCAAGTCGTCGGCGACCACAAGATCGCCGCGGCCGCCGTTGGCAAAGAAGGCACCCGGTTTCATCGCGGCGAAGAACTCGGCGTTCGCCAGGCCGCGGGTCTCGGGTGTGCTCGGCATAAAGGATGCAACGATGTCAGCCTCGGCCAGGCGCTCGGGCAGGGCATCCATGCCGTCCATGTCCTCAAACACAATGGGGTAGACGAGCGGATGGCGCTTGATGCCGCGGACGTGCGCGCCCATGCTGCGGCAGAGCGTGGCGAAGTGGCCACCGACATCGCCCGCGCCCAGCACCAGCACATTGGCGTTTTTGAGCGAGGTGACCGGCCCCAAATCCTCCCAGCGATGCTCGCGCTGCAAGTCGTGATAGCCGGGCAGGCGCTTCATCATGGAAAGGACCATGGCAAACATGTGCTCGCTCACAGCCTGACCGTAGGCGCCCACCGAGCAAGACAGTTTGGCGTCGGCCGGCACGGTGCCGGCGGCAAGGTAGTCGTCATAGCCGGCGGTCTGCAATTGCAGCAGATGGAGATGCTCGCATGCCGTGAGCATGTCAGAGTCGATGTTGCCCAAGATCACGTCGGCGTCGGCGACCTGCTCGCGCGTGATGGCGTCGGCGCTCGTGTAGATAAAGTCCTCGCCCGGAGCGCTCGACTCAAGAATTGCGCGATGGCGGTCATTGACGGGCAGCAAAACCAGGATGTTCACAAACAGTCCTCTCCGCTCGACCTGCCAAAAAGGGACAGGTTTATTTTGGCAGGTTTTACCAGGTAAAACGCTAAAAAACGCCGGGCTTCGTGATGGTTAACATATCCATCGCGTAGCCCGGCGCATCCACGGCTACCAGCTGAGCAGTTCGTAGCCGTCCTCGGTCACCACGAGCTGTACCTCGCACTGGGCCGAATCGCTGCCGTCCTTGGTGCGCACGCACCAGCCGTCGCCCTTGCTAATCTTGATGTCGGGCGCTCCGGCATTGACCATAGGCTCGATGGTAAAGACCATGCCCGGGGCCATGATGGTATCCACATCGGGCGCCTCGGTGGTAAAGCCCACAAATGGGTCTTCGTGGAACTCCTTACCGATGCCGTGTCCGCCGTACTCGCGCACCACGCTAAAACCGGCGTCCTCGACGGTCTTTTGCACGGCCTCGGCCATAACGGACAGTGGCAGCCATGGCTTGACGGCCGCCAGACCCGCTTCCACGCTGGCGCGGGTGACATCGACCAGGCGCTGGCGCTCGGCAGAGACCTCACCGATGCAGAACATGCGGCTCGAATCACTAAAGTAGCCGTCCAGGATCGTGGAGCAGTCGACGTTGATGATGTCGCCCTCGTGCAGCACGTCCGTATCGCAGGGGATACCGTGACAGACCACGTCGTTGATCGAGGTGCATACGCTCTTGGGGTAGCCCTCGTAGTTGAGGTCGGCCGGCGTGCCGCCGTGCTCGACGGTGTAGTCGTAGATCATCTGGTCGATCTGGTTGGTGGTCATGCCCGCGGCGATGTGCTCGCCTACGTAATCGAGCACGCCCACGTTGATGGCGGCCGAGCGCTTGATGCCCTCGATATCGGCGGGCGTCTTGTAGAGCGTGCGGGGCAGAACCTCCCAGCCCTCTTCCCACAAGCGCTCGAGGCGCTCATCAAAGGTGCTATGGCATTTCTTATATTTTTTGCCGCTGCCGCACCAGCAAGCATCGTTGCGGCCGGGCACGGGTCCTTTGTCAAACATGGCTAACTTCCTTTCATCCGCAGCTAGTATAGCCCACCCACGCGTCTATAAAAGTTGCGGTGATATAGTTCCGATTTAAGCGGTTTAACAGCACAAATAGGAACTATATCACCGCAACTGATGGGGCGGGATGGCGGGCACTGGCTGCTGCGTGGTTTTGCTAGTAGCTCACCTGGCAGGGGATGCCGAGGGCGCGCACGCGTGCAGCAATCTTGTCGAGCACCTCGGGCGCCGCTTTAGCAAGGCCGGCGACCGGTGTTTCGCGCGCCACCGTGTAAATGGTCGCCTCCTGTGGGCGAATGCGCTCGAGCGCCGAGAGCCAAGGGCCAACGTACTCCTCGCCGGTGTTATCGAGAGACTTGCCCCGGTACTCACCGCTCAAAAACATCGTCTGGATAATGACATGACCGTTAAAGTTTGCGAACGTCTCTATCTGGTGCTCTACATCGTAGGGGCCAACGGGCTGGTCGAGCAGCTGGATAAATGCCGGGTCGACCGTATCGAGCTTGAGGATGTTGTCGTCGACCATCATGAGTGCATCGTGCACCTGGGGACGGTCGGCGCGCGTGCCGTTGGAGAGCACGGCGATCTTGGAGTTTGGGGCTAGCTGGTCTCGCAGCACAACGGCGCCGGCGATGGCCTGCGGAAATTCGGGTGCGGCGGTGGGCTCGCCGTTGCCTGCGAAGGTGATCACATCGGGGAGCTCGCCCTCGGCTGCCATCTCGCGCAGCTTTGCCTCGAGCGCGTCGAGTACCACGGCAGCTGTGTTGTACGGCTCGTGGCAGGGGCGCTCGGCGTTGAGACCGTTCTCGCAGTAGATGCAGTCGAACGTGCAGATCTTGCCACTCGCCGGCATCATGTTGACACCGAGCGAAAGGCCCAGGCGACGGCTGCGGACGGGCCCAAAGATGGGGCTGGCATTTAAAAACGTAGACATAGGCATATGCTCCTTGGGACAGTTGAGCTTAAGCATAGCATCGGCTCCAACGTATGGTCCGGGCTTGTGCTTTGCAGGTTTCGTTTTTTAACTCTGCCTTCGATGCCGCGTCATGAAAGGTATCGGGTCGGGTACAGTTAATCTGTTAACAAAGCACAAGACGATGGGGCACAACATGGAATTTACGGTCGAGAATGCGGGCACCACGATCGCCTGCCGTGAGTATGCCGGCCCGGATGTATCGTCCGATACACCCGCCTTGGTGTGCGTGCACGGTGCGTGCGTCGACGGCGTCTTTTTTGACGGTATCGCCCGCGAGCTCGCCCGTGACTATCGCGTCATCGCCTACGATCGCCGCGGTTGCGGCGAGAGCGGCGACGCTGCGGACGGACGCTACGACCTCGCCGCCCAGGCCGCCGACCTGCAGGCCGTTATCGAGCGTATTGGCGCTCCGACAAACGTGCTCGCGCACAGTGCCGGTACGCTGGTGACGCTGGAGCTTCTCCGTGCAAACCCCACCATAATCTCGCGTGCGATCCTGCATGAACCCGCCGTGACGGATGAGGGTGCCGGTCTGGGCGCGGCCCCGGTTTTGCTAGAGATGATCGCCGCGGGAAAGGTCTCCAGGGCATTACGGGCCTTCCTGGGCGCCATCGGCGATTCGGACCCTGAGGCCCCCAAGTTAACCGAGGCAGAAGCCAAGCATGCCCTGCGCAACGGCCGCAGTTTCATGGCAAACGAATACGGGATTACTATGACCTGCGTTCCCGATTGGGATAGCGTTCGCGCGTCAAGAACGGTGGCCGCCGTGCTCCTGGGTGAGCTCTCGATTGGCACGCCCCGCGAGGCGGGCACGAGGGTGGCGGCTGAGCTTTTGGACTGTCCACTCGTAACGGTTCCCGGCGCGCACAACGGCCTGCGCGATCGCCCGGCAGCGGCTGCCCGGGCCGTCCGTGGCATCCTGGGGCTCTAGTGCCCGCAATAGCCAAAGCAGGCTTCATCCGCAAACGTTTCGGCCGTGTTAACAAATGTGCTCAAAACCTCACGTCTGCGGCTTCAATCGCGCCGTCTGCCAACTCATAAAAATGTAACAGCATTTACGTGCTTACCTGCATCGGCAAGGTGTTACCCTTGTAACATTTGGAACCCACCGCTACCATGCGAAACTATCGAAAGGGCCCCATATGCTCAATAATCACGAGGTCAATCTAACCGACGAGGAGGCTGCCGCCGAGGTCGCCCGTGTCGCGAAGACCTACCCCGTGGTACGTTTGCTGTCGGCCGATCAGATTAAGAGCGAGCCTAACTGCCTGCTCGTCGGCGATCGCTGCCCTTGTCTGCGCCAGGCAAGTCTTGAGGCCTTGACAGATTCCGATGAGGTGTCGGAGCAACTGCTCAACGATGGCGTTGAGTACCGCGCCCGCCTGCGCCCCCTGAAGGTAGAGGGCGAGCCTCGCGTCCTGCTGATGGTGCGTCCGATCGATGAGCAAGAGGCTGCAGAAGAGGACCTTGTCTACACCGACGTGCTGACGAGTGTGCGCAATCGCCGATATTACGAGGAAAAGCTTCGTGGCGCCCGCATGAATGCCGGCGTTGCGATGATTGACCTTGATGATTTTAGGGTCTTCAACGATACGTGTGGCCGTCATGCCGGCGACCTTGCGCTCGGTGCTGTGGCGACAGCCATGCGCAGCGGAATCCGTTCGACTGACGAGCTTGTGCGCTATGGCTGCGACAAGTTTGTGGTTGTCATGCCCAATATTCCCTCCGATGACTTCACCCGTCGCCTGCATCAGGTGTCCGATGCCGTTCGTTCCACGATTATTCCGGGCCATGAGTACGTGAGCTTGACGGCATGTGTTGGTGGCGTTCGCATTCATGGTGAGACGGTCGATGAGGGCGTTGGCCGTGCTGTCCAGTTACTGAGCCGCGCTAAGGCAAAAGCCGGTACGGTCGTGACCGATGCCGATTCCATCGAGGCCTTCCAAAGCGAAAAACCTTCGGTGCTAATTGTCGATGACTCCGAGATGAACCGAGCCATTCTCAACGAGATGCTCAAGGACGAGTATTGCATCCTCGAGGCCGATAACGGTCGTGCGGCGCTCGACATGGTCGACCGCTATAGCGATGAGCTGTCGCTCGTGCTGCTGGATATTGTCATGCCGGGCATAAGCGGCTTTGAAGTGCTGGCCGGTCTGTCGCGCCGATCGGTTAGTGACAATCTGCCTGTCATCATGATTTCGAGCGAAGATTCCGATGATATGGTTCTGCGCGCGTACGAGCTGGGCGCCTCAGACTATATCAACCGCCCGTTTGACTCCCGTGTCGTGCGCCGCCGTGTAAGCAACACCATCCGCCTATATGCCAAACAGCGCCGCCTGACGAACCTGCTGTCCCAGCAGTACAACGAGCGCGTCAAGAACAGTCGCATGCTCATCGACATCATGGCCGGCGTCATGGAGCTTCGCAACGGCGAGAGCGGCAGGCACGTTACGAACATCGAAAAGCTGACCGAGCTGCTGCTTGGCTGTCTGGTCCAGCGTAGCGGCGCGATCTCCCTCGACAATGAGGAGCGCTCCACGATTGCCCTGGCTTCGGCGCTGCACGATATCGGCAAGATGTCGATTGACGATGCGATTCTCAACAAACCCGGGCGCCTTACGCCCGAGGAGTTCGAGATTATGAAGACGCATACCACGATCGGTGCCGACATGTTGCTTGAGCTGGGCCGCCATCACGTCGGCAATGCGCTTATGGAATATGCGTACCAGATTGCGCGTTGGCATCACGAGCGCTGGGACGGCAAGGGTTATCCCGATGGCCTTAAGGGCGACGAGATCCCTATTGCCGCGCAGGTGGTCTCGGTGGCCGACGTGTACGATGCTCTGACGAGCGTGCGCGTGTACAAGGACGCTATCCCGCACGAGGAAGCGATCCAGATGATTCTGGACGGTAAGTGCGGCACCTTTAACCCGCTGCTGCTCGATTGCCTGCTCGAGGTGCAAGACCGTATTGCCGAGACGTTGGCGCGTCCCGCCGACGTTGTCGCGTTTCCCACGATTTAGTTTGACCAAAGGAGTTTTAATCCATGATTTCCATGCGTGAGGCGTATGAGAAGATCGGCGCCAATTATGATGACGCGTGCGCTCGGCTGATGGGCGAGGAAATGCTTGCCCGCTTTGCCCTCAAGTTCTTGGATGACGAGAGCATGGACAAGCTGGAGGCCGCCATGGCGGCAGGAGACGCCGAGGGTGCGTTTATGGCAGCGCACACGCTCAAGGGCGTGAGCCAGAACCTGGGATTCGATAATCTGTACGAGTCGGCGGTCGTGGTGACCGAAGCGCTGCGTGGTGCCGATGCCGTTGACGGCGCTCTCGAGGGAATGCATGCGCTGCAGCAGCAATATGCGGCCACGATGTCAGCCCTGCGCGAGGCGGCCGAATAAGAGCTTGCGTGCTTTGATGACTATGAGAGTGGATAATCTTCCGTTTTAGGCCCGGTGGCGGCCTCAAAGTGGGAGATTATCCACTCTTGTTCGATACGTGTCCAATAATCCACTCTCACCCTTTCTGATTAGTGAATGGCCTATGCGCACTGGTGGGGCTTTCCGCATGCAATCCATATCGTTGTTCGATAAACTGTTCGAATAACGATAGAGTCGATGAGGGTGAGTGTATGTCCAACAGCGTTCAGCGTATGGCCAAGGCGGGCGAAAATATCAGGAAGCTTGGTTTTTGCATGGCAGCCGTTTTTGCAGGGATGCTCGTCGCTTTTGCCGCGTTGGTTGTTTACGTGATCTGGTATGCGATTGCAAACGTTGCTTCTGTCGATTCTTTCGGTGTCGTGACGCTTCTCGATGGCGGGTGCATCGTTATCCCAAGCGGACTGTGCCTGGCACTCGTTGTGGGTATTTCGCTTGTCGTTTTGTGTGGGATCAGCCGTAACATCTCGCGGGGCGCCTCGCCTTTTACCAGAGCGCATGTGCGGCTTATCCGTGTTCTTGCCCTTGCTCTTGCTGTTAACGCCGCGGTTTCGCTTGTTGGTGCCTATGGATCGGTCAATCTCACCATTGGTGGGCTGGAGCTTTACATCGTGCCTCATTCCTTCGTTATTGAGATTTGCCAAGGCGCTACCTTTGATACGGGGTCGTTTATCGGCGCAGTTGTCTGTTTGTTTATCTCGGCGATCTGGAGTTATGCCTCGCTGCTCCAAGAGCAGTCTGACGAGCTTGTGTAGGAGGAAACATGAGCTATCTCATCATTGAGCTTGAGACGCAGCTGCTTAAGACCGGGAAGACCAGTGCTGATCTGATTCGGGCCACGGGGCATACTCCGGCTAATATTTCAAAGCTAAGAAACGGGAAAATAAAAGCTATTCGTCTTAAGACGCTTCTTGATATCTGCGATGAACTTGACTGTCAACCGGGAGATATTATTCAGCGTGTGAGTGAGAAAGAGCTTGAGGAACTCATTGTTGAGCGTGCAAAAAATGTCGTGAGGCAGATGCGGGACGGCGGAGGCAATGAGGTATCGCTTCCGACATCCGTCTTTGCTGTCGATTTGAGTGACGAGTAGCTTAAGGCGAACAACTAAAACGAAGTATCAGCGTGAAGGGACCCGTGTCTAACACGGGTCCCTTCTTTTAGATTATCTTGACAAATATGAGTTATCGAAAAACAATAACAACCATGGAAAACGATAAAGGAAAGAAGGAACGATATGAGCGGTATTTCTATCAAGCAGAACGGGGGTCCAATGAACGCATCAGCGATAAAGCTATCAGAAGTTTCAAAACGCTACGGGAAACGGCACGTTTTGCATGATGTTTCCTTCGAGGTGCACCAGTCTGAGCTCTGCGCCCTTGTTGGTGCAAATGGAGTGGGCAAAAGCACGCTCATTAAAATCGTATTGGGCCTCTGTGAGCCATCGTCGGGGAGCGTGGAGCTCTTTGGAGGCAAGTCGAAAAGAGAGCTCAGCCTGATGCGGGCGCGTGTCGGCTATGTGCCAGATTCCAGCGGAGCATACCAATCCCTCAGCGCGGTTGAGAATCTTCGGATCCGATGTGCGGAATGGGGGCTTGATGAGAATCGTGAGGTTCCTCGCGTTTTGAACCTAGTTGGACTGGATGCCGATGAAAAAAAGAGCGTGAGCAGTTTTTCTCTGGGAATGAAACGGCGACTGGATATAGCTACGGCTTTGTTGGGCGACACCGACGTACTAATTTTCGATGAGCCGGCAAATGGATTGGATCCGTTGGGCATCGAGAGTATATGGACCCTTATCGGTCGATTGAATCGGGAGCAGGGCAAAACCATGCTTATCTCTAGCCACGACTTGGATGAGTTGGCATCAGTTGCAACAAGTTGCGTGTTTATTCATGACGGCGAACTGCTGAAAATGGAATCGATGGACGTCATAAGGGATGAGGCGCCATCCCTAAAAGAGTATTACAGGCGCTTGATGAAGGCGGTCTCGCTATGAAGCGGGCGATCCATCCCATAAAGGCAGATATGATGCGTTTGCACAGGATGTTTCCGGCGAAGTTTGGTCTTGCGCTTATTCTGGCGTTCGGCCTTCTCTTCGGTGTCTTTCTAAAAAACGGAACAACGTTGCTCGCCTTTGGCAATAGCGTTTTTGGGGAGGATATTGGTTTCTGCTGGAATGTAATCGATCCTTCTGCACCCGATAAGTCTCTTGTGCGCAGTGCTTTTGCCGGCACATCTCTGTTCGTTCCGCTCATCGTTTGCCTGGCGATTTTACAGGAGCGCGGCTATGAAGAGGGATACCGAATTTCTTCAGCAAGAGGTCTTACCCGCTTTAATGGAGTCCTAGCACATGTGCTTTCGTCTGCTTTAATAATTGGCGCAGCATATAGTGCGCTTTGCCTTCTTCTTTTTGCAATAGCCATAATACGTGGTGGGCAAAGCTGTACGCACGACATGCTGGCTGCATTTTTGCCTGCGATGATGATCAATGCCGTATTGGTGATATCGGTTGCTCTGGAGACGGTGACTATCTATCGGATTACAGACAGCGCTGTATTGAGCGGGGCTGCGATAATTATTGGATTTGTCATGAGCTTGACGCTCTACGGAACCCTCCTTCAGGCGCCCATACCATCCTTGCGATGGATCTTCTTTCTTCCGGGGCCGTACCTTGGAGTCGGATGTGCCCTTGGGTATAGCGATATGGGGCAGCTGACACTTTTGGGATATGGCGCGGCAGCCAGCTGTCTATCGGTATTGATTTACGCTCTCGTGAGCTTTTGTGCTGGGGGTGTGCTCAATGGCTCGTCAGACTAGAAGATTCCTTCATTCAGAATTGAAGCATGTGAGCAAATGGACGTACGCCTTAACCCTGGTAATTTATGCGTGCATGGTGGTATTGCAGC
>CABRYP010000037.1 GCA_902475245.1 uncultured Collinsella sp.
GGTGTCAATATGTTTTTTCGTATGAATCAACGAAAGCGACCTCTTCTAGGGTGATATAGTGACAACAACACGTCACGTGGTTACTACCAGTTTAGAAACCACTGGTCTTCAAAGAACGCTTTCTAAGAAGCTTTAAGGGCGAGTGCCCGCTGGCTTCCGAAAATCATCGGACTCAGATCGTACACACCTTCGGAAGGGAAATTTGAATGGTTGGCTTTATTCTTACCGGTCATGGACAGTTCGCACCCGGCCTTGCAAGCGCTATCGCTATGGTTGCCGGCGACCAGCCTGCTTTTACCGTCGTTCCTTTTGAGGGCGACCAGGCCGCATCCTACGGTGAGGATCTCCGCGCCGCTATTACCGCCATGCGCGAGGAGTGCGATGGCGTGCTCGTCTTTACCGACCTGCTTGGCGGCACCCCGTTCAACCAGTCGATGATGATTGCCCAGGATGTCGACAACGTCGAGGTTCTGACTGGCACCAACCTTCCCATGGTTATTGAGCTTCTGTTCCTCCGCGGCAATGCCACGCTCGCCGAGCTTGGCGAGCAGGCCGTGACCGTTGGCCAGACGGGCGTCACCGCCCAGACGGTCGCATCCGTTGCCGGCTCCGAGGAAGAGGATATCTTCGGCGACGAGGACGGCATCTAATGGCCGATTTCGGAGCCAACGTCCTGAGCTCCTCGGTCGCCCTATTAGGCCTGCTTGCCATCATGGGCTTGATTTACACCATCTGGTCGCAAATCAACATGAAGAAGAAGCAAAAGTACTTCAAGGAGCTGCACACCGAGCTCAAGCCGGGTCAAGAGGTTCTTTTCGCCGGCGGTATCTACGGAACCGTCAAAGGCATCGAAGGCGAGAAGGTCCAGATCAAAGTCCGATCCGGAGCCGTCGTAGATGTTTCGCGTTACGCGATTCAGGAGATCAAGTAACTGTCGTCAGCAAATAACGAAAGGAAGCTGATCAACATGGCAGAACCCAACATTCTTCTTACCCGCATCGATAACCGACTGGTTCATGGTCAGGTTGCCACCCAGTGGAACTCCACTCTGGGCTCCAACCTCATCCTCGTCGCCAACGACGACGTGGCGACCAACACCATGCGCCAGAACCTCATGAAGATGGCCGCTCCCGCCGGCGTCGCTACGCGTTTCTTCTCTCTGCAGAAGACCATCGACGTCATTGGCAAGGCGAGCCCGCGCCAGAAGATCTTCATCGTGGCCGAAACACCGGAAGACGTGCTTACGCTCGTCAAGGGCGGTGTGCCTATAAAGAAGGTAAACATCGGCAACATGCACATGTCGGAAGGAAAGCGCCAAGTCGCCACCTCCGTCGCAGTTAACGACGAGGATGTCGCTGCGTTTAAAGAGCTGCAGGAATTGGGGGTGGAGTTGGAGATCAGGCGCGTTCCGAGCACGCCTGTTGAGGACACGAGCAAGCTCTTCTCGTAATCCTCGTGATCCACGTTGTCAGGAGTGAAACCCTGACGTTCTGTACGTGATATCCAAAGTGCGTACATTCATTTTGAAAGGAGGAGCAAGATGGAATACTCGATCATCCAGATCGCTCTGGTCTTCGTCGTCACGTTCATCGCGGCAATCGACCAGTTTGACTTCCTCGAGTCTCTCTATCAGCCCATCGTCACCGGCGCCGTCATCGGTCTTATCCTTGGCGACCTCAACACCGGTCTTCTCGTGGGTGGTACCTATCAGCTCATGACGATCGGCAACATGCCGATCGGAGGCGCTCAGCCGCCTAACGCCGTCATTGGCGGCATCATGGCAGCCATTCTCGCTATCGCTACGGGTCTCGAGCCCAACGCGGCAGTCGGCCTTGCCATTCCGTTCGCCCTGCTTGGTCAGCTCGGCGTTACCCTGGTCTTCACGCTTATGTCCCCGCTTATGTCCACGGCCGATAACATGGCTCATAACGCGGACACCAAGGGCATCGAGCGCCTGAACTACTTCGCCATGGCTCTGCTCGGCCTGATCTTCGCTGTCGTCGTCACCCTGTTCTTCATCGCTGGCGCCACCATCGGTCAGACCATCGCTTCCGCCATCCCGACTTGGCTGCAGACCGGTCTGTCCGCTGCAGGCGGCATGATGCGCTTCGTCGGCTTCGCCGTCCTGCTCAAGGTTATGATGAACCGCGATATGTGGGGCTTCTTCCTCATGGGCTTTGGCCTCGCGCTCATCACCGTTGCCAACGATTCTCTGGCAACCCCTGCTCTGCTCATCCTCGCTCTCATCGGCTTCGGCATCGCTTTCTGGGACTTCCAGCAGCAGACCGAGCTGAAGGGTGCAGCTGTTTCTGACGGAGGTGACTTCGAAGATGGCATCTAATGAGTATGTAATCCCGGAGCACTACGAGGATCTCACTCCTGCTCCGCAGCTCGACCAGAAGACCCTCAACAAGATGGCTTGGCGCTCCTGCTTCCTGCAGGCCTCGTTCAACTACGAGCGTATGCAGGCCGCTGGCTGGCTCTACTCCATCATCCCCGGTCTGGAGAAGATCCACACCAACAAGAACGACCTCGCGGCTTCCATGAGCCACAACCTGGAGTTCTTCAACACCCACCCGTTCCTTGTCACCTTTGTTATGGGCATCGTGCTTTCGCTCGAGCAGAACAAGGTTGACATCCCCACGATCCGCGCCGTCCGCGTCGCCGCAATGGGCCCGCTCGGTGGTATCGGTGACGCCCTGTTCTGGCTGACGCTCGTGCCTATCACGGCCGGCATCACCTCCAACATGGCCATCAACGGCAACGCCGCTGCGCCGATCATCTTCCTGGTGATCTTCAACGTCGTCCAGTTCGCTCTGCGCTTCTGGCTCATGAACTGGTCCTACAAGCTTGGCACCAGCGCTATTGACGCTCTGACCGCCAACATGCAGGCCTTCACGCGTGCCGCTTCCATCATGGGCGTCTTCGTCGTCGGTTGCCTGGTCGTCACCATGGGTGGCACCCAGATCAACCTCCAGATCCCCAACGGCACCACCCGTGGCCTTTCCGCTACTACCGTGATCGTCTCCGAGAAGGAGGCCGAGAACTTCACCGGTATGGAGGGCATCGATACCGAGACCGCTGAGGCCGGTACCATCGCCATGACCGATGAGGACGGCAACGCCCTCACCGCTTCCGATGCCGACGGCAACGCTGTCACGTGCGGCGTCACCGATCTGGGCAACGGCATGGAGTCCGTTACCTACGGCACCGTCACCGAGGATCCGGTCAACTTCTCTGTTGCCGACACCCTCAACACCATCGTCCCGAAGCTCGTCCCGCTTATGCTTACGCTGCTGCTTTACTACATGTTCGCTAAGCACAGCTGGACCCCGACCAAGGGCATTCTGCTGCTCTTCGTCCTGGGCATCCTGGGCGCTGGCCCGCTTGGTCTCTGGCCGAGCATCTGGTAAGGCTCTAGCTTGAGGGGTGTGTCCCTACGCGGCTCACACCCCGACCCCTTAAGCCATGTGTATGTTAAAAGCCGCGTGCTCGAAAGAGCGCGCGGCTTTTGTTTTCTTGATGAGTCGGGTGTTGCAGACAGATAATTCTTAACACCCTAGGTAGTTAGCCGAATTCGAGCAAAAGGGAGGATAGGATGGCGATCGGAGCGCGTAAGCAGCCGCTGTACGATCAGCTGGTCGATATTCTGACCGAAAAGATTGACCATGAATATCGCGCCGGTGACATGATTCCTTCCGAGCGCGAACTTTCGGAGCGCTATGGTCTCTCGCGCACTACGGTACGCCTGGCTCTGCAGGAACTGGAGCGTTTAGGACTGGTGGTTCGGCAGCACGGTCGCGGTACCTTTGTGACCGACCGTTCGGCAAAGGCAACCAATCTTATGCAGTCCTACAGCTTTACCGAGCAGATGCGCGCTATGGGTCGCGACCCTGAGACCACGATTCTCGATTTTTGCGAGATGGAGGCCGATAAGAATCTGGCTGAGCATATGGGATTACGTATCGGTGATCGCATTTTTAAGCTCAAGCGCCTTCGTTCTGCCGACAACATGCCCATGATGGTCGAACGCAGCTATCTACCGGTTCGTCAATTTCTGTCCTTAAAACGACCGCTGCTGGAGCGTAAGCCGCTTTACGATGTGATTGAGCAAGACTTTCAGCAAAAGATACGCGTGGCCGAAGAGGAGTTCTATGCGAGCATAGCCCGTCCCACCGATGCCCACCTTTTGGGAATTGTCGAGGGCTCGCCTGTGCTCGATTTGGTCAGGACTACGTATAACGAGTCAAACGAGGTTGTGGAGTATACACTCTCGGTTGCTCGTGCCGATCAGTTTAAATACAAGGTTTACCACCAGCGTAGCAACTAGTGTCCGCATCGTTTCCATATGGTGATTCTTTGCATTTAACTGGTTACTACCAGATAACCAACCGAAGTGTATAATTGCACGTCAGAGGATTACTTCTAGAGAGAGGTATTAGAAATGTTCGAGAAGAGTGTCGAGGAGCTCACCGAGCTCGGCGCCCAGATCACCACGGCCGAGATTGCTCAGCAGCCCGAGCTTTGGCGTGATACGCTCAACATCTATCGCGAGAACAAGGAGGCCATCGAGGCCTTCCTGGCCGAGGCTCGTGCTATGGGCGAGGGCCGTCTGTCCGTTGTCTTCACCGGTGCCGGTACGTCCGACTACGTTGGCGATACCTGCGCCCCGTACCTGCGTCACGCTGGCAACACTGATCTCTACGACTTTAAGCCCATCGCCACGACCGACATCGTGAGCGCCCCGCGCGACTTCCTGCGCGCCGAGGATCCCACGCTCGTGGTTTCCTTTGCCCGCTCTGGCAACAGCCCCGAGAGCCTTGCCGCCGTTGCCGTTGCCAAGGAGCTCGTCCACAACGTCAAGTTCCTCAACATCACCTGCGCTCCCGAGGGCAAGCTTGCCGTCGAGTCTGCCGATGATCCCAATGCGCTGACGCTGCTCATTCCGCGCGCCAACGACAAGGGCTTCGCCATGACCGGTTCTTATTCCTGCATGACCCTGCTCTCCACCCTTATTTTCGACACTGCCTCTGACGAGCAGAAGGCCGAGTGGGTCGAGACGATTGCCAAGATGGGCGAGGAGGTCATCTCCCGTGAGCCTGAGATCGCCGATTACCTGGCTGGCGATTTCAACCGCGTGACCTACTTGGGTTCTGGCTCCTTCGGTGGTCTTGCCCAGGAGAGCCAGCTCAAGATCCTCGAGCTCGCTCACGGTCTGGTTGCCACTTCTTACGACACCTCCATGGGCTATCGTCACGGACCTAAGTCCTTCGTCGACGATAAGACGCTCGTCTTTGTGTTCGTCAACAACGACGCCTACACCCGTCAGTACGACATCGACATCCTCAACGAGATCGGTGGCGACAAGATCGCTCAGCACACCGTTGCCGTTCAGCAGGATGGCGCTACCGTCTACGAGGGCGAGTCCTTCACCTTTAAGGGCTACGAGGCGCTTCCCGAGGGCTACCTTGCCCTGCCGTTCGTGATGTTTGCCCAGGCTATCAGCCTGCTCAACTCCGTGCGCGTGGGCAACACGCCCGATACGCCGAGCCCCACCGGCACGGTCAACCGCGTGGTTAAGGGCGTGACGATTCACCCCTTCACCGCTTAATCGCGTCCCCCTGTAAGGGCGCCCGTCCGCTCATAACGGCGGGCGGGCGCTTTTTGTTTTTACATGGACCGGGTATAAGCATTACCACAGTCAACTGCTTTAGAAGCAAGGAGTGCATATGAGCACGTACGCAATTAAGGCTGACAAGTTCTTCTTGCCGGCAGGCCCGCAACTGGGCGGCTATCTTATGGTCGAGGATGGCGTTTTTGGTGCCTGGCAGGCCGACGAGCCCTCTTGCGAGATTAAGGACTACACGGGATCGTGGATCGCACCGGGTATGGTCGATACTCACATCCATGGCTTCTACAACCACTCAACTACCGATAACGATCCCGAGGGCATCGATATCAGCTCAACCGAGCTCGCCCGTCGCGGTACCACCAGCTGGCTGCCCACGACGTTCACCGATGGCGTCGAACAGATCAAGGACGCCTGCGCTGCTATCGCCAAGGCGGACGAGGGCCGCGGCCCCGACTTCTGCGGTGCCCGCATTCAGGGCATCTACCTGGAGGGCCCCTTCTTTACCATGAAGCACGTGGGCGCGCAGAACCCCGCTTACCTGATTGACCCCTCCGAGGAGGTTTTCGACCAGTGGCAGGAGGCTGCGGGCGGTCGCATCGTTAAGAGCGCCATGGCCGCCGAGCGCGACGGTGCCGCTGCTTATGCGGCTGCTCTGAACGCCAAGGGTGTGGTGACCAGTATCGGTCACTCCGACGCCACCTACGATGAGTGCATCGCCGCCATCAACGCCGGTGCCAGCTGCTTTACGCATACCTATAACGGCCAGCGCGGGCTGCATCACCGTGAGCCCGGTGTCGTGGGCGCTGCCATGTCCACGCCCGAGACCTACGCCGAGATCATCTGTGACGGCAAGCACGTAAACCCTGCCGCCATCAAGGCGCTGCTGCAGGCAAAGGGCTGGCAGCACACGGTGCTCATCACCGACTGCCTGGGTTGCGGCGGCATGCCCGAGGGCAGCTACACCAGTGGCGGCATGGACGTCATCATGAAGGACAACCTGTGCTGGCTCGCCGACGGCAAGAGCATTGCCGGCTCGGTGCTCACGCTTGCCCAGGGCGTCAAGAACATCGTAGACTGGGGTATCGCCAGCGCCGATATCGCCATTCGCATGGCAACTGAGGTGCCGGCACGCTCCGCGCACATCGAGGATAAGTGCGGCAGCATCATGCCGGGTCGCGACGCCGACTTTGTCGTGTTCGACCATGAGCTCACCCTCATCGAGACGTATGTTGGCGGCCAGAGCGTCGGCAACGCCTTTACCGAGTAACGATAGAAAAAGACGGCGGGCCCGAATCTGCTCGGACCCGCCGTATGGGTTAAACGCTCAAAAGCACCTTAACAGTTACAGCTTGTTAGCGATCTTCTTTGCCGTGCGCTTGACGCCGGCCACAAGACCCCCCGCGGGATGCTCCTTTTCGTATGCTAGACGCTTCTCGCGCTTGGCGTACTCTTCGACGATGATGTCGCCATACTCGTCTTCGATCTTGTCGAAGAAGTCGACGGCGCCCTTAATTTCCTCAGCGGTCGGGTGTCCCTTCTGGACGCCGCCGGTGAGTTTGAACGGCCCCCACGTATCAAAGCCAGGGCAGCCGTAGACGCCCATAAAGATGGCCTGCCTCATGCGGCAGATGCCATCGATATCCTTGCCGTACCACTTGTTTTTGCCACCGTAGGTCATAAGGCCAAACACCTTATCCTGCGGCTGCAGCACGTTCGTGAGCACGCGCGCCATATCTTTGTCGATCTCGGAGTAATAAATGCCCGTGGCGACGCCGATCAGATGGTATTCGTGCAGGTCGGGGTACTCGTTTTTACCGAGTGACTTCACGTCGAGGGTATCGATTTCGGGGTGCGCCTCGACGATGGCGTCCACGAGCTTTTTCGTATTGCCGTGGTGGCGTGAGGCATAAAGGATGATGGTTCGCATAAGAAGGCCTTTCAGCTGTAATTGCATCAATGTCTCTATGGTACCCCGTTGCATGGCTGGGATATCGGACGCATCGATGAACGTGCGGGTTTGTCCTTTGGTCAGGGCCGAGACGGGTTCTTGCGAGCAAAAAGCAGTTGTTCGAAAGGATGGGCAATGGAATACGCTCTCTCCAACGATTCGATTTCTATTAAGGTGTCTACAGCCGGCGGCTCGTTTACCTCGATTGAGGCCGACGGTCGCGAGTACTTGTGGCAGGGCGATCCCGCCGTGTGGTCCGGCCAGGCACCGATTTGCTTCCCGATTTGCGGAGGCCTGCGCGATGGCAGCGCCATGACGTTCGCCGGGCATCATGTGAAGCTCGCCCGCCACGGGTTTGCGCGCAAGCAGGAGTGGAAGCTGCTGAGCCAAAGCACAAACGAGCTGGCTATGTGCCTGGCATCCGAGGATAACGCCGCGCTGCTGAGCGATTATCCGTATCCGTTTAAACTTGTCGCCCGCTATACGCTCGAGGACGCCGCCGTGCGTGTCTCCTATGAGGTTACCAACGAGGGCACCGAGGACATGCCTTTCTTTATCGGTGGACACCCCGGCTTTAGGTGCCCGCTCGATGAGGGCGAGGTCTATACGGACTACGAGCTGCGCTTTGAGAAGGAAGAGGCTGCAGAGCTTTGCACCGCTGTCCCTTCGACTGGCTTGATTGACGTGGACAAGCGCTCCAAGAACCCCATGGTGGGAAAGACGCTGCCCCTGTCGCACGAGCTCTTCGATTTTGCGGAGACCATCTTTGACGTGCTCGAGAGCCGTCAGGTCACGCTTTCCAAAAAGGGCGAGGACAAGGGCGTCCGCCTGAGCTTTGAGGGCTTCCCATATCTCATTGTGTGGAGCAAGCCCGAGGGTGATTTTGTGGCAGTTGAGCCTTGGGGCGGCCTTTCGACCTGCTCCGATGAGGACGACGTGCTTGAGCATAAGCGTGGCTGCCTTGTCGCCAAGCCCAAGGAGACCGTCGTTCGCTCGTTCACGATTGAGATTCTGTAATTCCGTTTTGTCGACTCGTATCGCGAGGCACAAGGAGCCTGCGAGATAAGGAGCTAAAAATGATCCTCACCGTTACGATGAACCCGTCCGTCGATACACGCTATCAGCTCGATGAGCTCATTATCGACGACGTCAACCGTGTGACGCCCGAAAAGACCGCCGGCGGTAAGGGCCTCAACGTGGCCCGTGTACTGGGTCAGCTGGGCGACGACGTTGTGGCAACTGGTCTGCTCGGCGGCCACATGGGCGCCTATATGGCCGAGCTCATGGATGCCAACGGCATTAAGAATGATTTTGTACCCATCAAGGGCGAGACTCGCATTTGCCTCAACATCCTCCACGCCGGCAACCAGACCGAGCTACTCGAGAGCGGCCCGACGATTGCCCCCGAGGAGCTCGATGCCTTTACCGCCAAGTTCGCCGAGCTTGCGAGCAAGGCCGCTGTCGTTACCATCTCGGGTTCGCTGCCCCGTGGTGTCGAGGCGGGCTACTACGCCAAGATCACGGGTATTGCCGAGAACGCCGGCGCCAAGGTGCTGCTCGATACCTCGGGTGCTTCGCTCGAGGCCGCCCTTAAGTCCGAAATTAAGCCCGAGCTGGTCAAGCCTAACCTGACCGAGATTAACGGCCTTCTGGGCACGAGCTTTACCACCGACGATGTGGACGAGCTCCGCGCCGCGCTCGCCTCTGATGCCCGCTTCTCCGATATCCCCTGGGTCGTCGTGTCCATGGGCGCTGCCGGCTCCGTGGGCTTCCATAATGGCCGTGCATTCCGCGCCAAGACCCCCGATATCCCCGCCGTTAACGCTACGGGCTCTGGCGATTCGACCATTGCCGGCTTCGCGCATGCGATTGCTGCTGGCGCGGATGACGAGACGGTGCTGCGTACCGCCAACACCTGCGGCAAGCTCAATGCCATGGATCCCATGACCGGCCATCTGGTCATGGACCGTTGGGACGAGGTCTACAACGGCGTTGTCGTGACCGAGCTGTAAAAGCCTGGGCGTCGGCCCCGGCATTGCTTGCTAGCTCATGTCGACGCCAAGTGCGGTAGCATTATGCTGGGGCGCGACGCCGAGTTTGTCGTGTTCAATCCCGACCTTACCCTGGTCGAGGCGTATGTGGGTGGCAACAGCATCGGTAACGCGTTTGCCGATTAGCCGCCAAAGAAGCGATCCGAGAGGGGATTTAGATGATTTACGGTGCATTGGGCGATATCGAGGAGTACCGCGGAATGCTCAAGGGCCTCGACGTGCTGATCGACTGGCTCGAGGAGAACGACCCGGCACAGCTCGAGGTCGGCAGCCATCCGATTTTGGGTGAGAAGGTCTTTGCGAACGTCATGTCTCCCACGACGCGTCCCGAGGCCGAGGCTCACTATGAGACGCATCAGCGCTATCACGACCTGCAGATCGACGTCGAGGGTCGCGAGGCCTTTAAGGTCGCCACGGGCAGCCTGACGCTGGTTCAGGAGTTTGACGAGAAGGACGACTACGATCTGGTCGATTCCGACGCTTCGATCGCCGGCGATCTTGCTGACGACAAGTTTGCGCTGTTTGTTGCCGGCGAGCCTCATATGCCCACGCTCGAGTTCCCGGGCGATGGTGCGCAGCCGGTCAAGAAGATTTGCTTTAAGCTGCTTGCAGATGCTTACTGGGAGGAGTAGCGAGCTGCTCGGCTGAGCTGTTCGTGTTGCGAGCGTTATCCCTTGGGGGAGCTCGCTTGGGCCCCGCTGAACGCGGTTCCTTTGGGGATTGCGGTTGGCGGGGCTTTTGTTGAGTAGGAGAGTTTCCGGCGGCGTTGTGCTTGGATTGGCGGAAGCGCGCCCGAAATCAGCAACAAAAAAGCCGCCCGAAGGCGGCTATCTTGTGCAATGGAGCCAGCGACCGGGCTCGAACCGGTGACCCCCGCTTTACGAGAGCGGTGCTCTACCAACTGAGCTACGCTGGCGGCCATGTGATGGCGCAACTGAGGCGTCAACGGCTGTCTATGATACGGGACATCGCAAATCCGCGCAAGTGTTCTGACGGCTTTTCTCACTTTAAATGCACTAATATTGGAGACGCGATGTCTTGCTCTTACGGGTCTCAAACAGAATGGGGCAGCGATGACTCAACCCAAGATTCTTCTCGCACGCATCGACGACCGTTTCATTTACGGACAAGACGTTGAGCTGTGGAACGAAGCCGTGGGTTCCAACCTTGTCCTAATCGTCAACGATGAGATCGCGGCAGATTCGCGCCAATGGGCACCCATGAGGGTGGCGGCGCCAGAAGGCGTTTGGACGCGGTTTTTCTCGGTGCAAAGGACCATCGACGTCATTCATACCGCAACGCCTCGCCAATTGATTCTGATCATGGTGGCCTCACCCTCCGATGCGCTCGCGCTGGTTAAGGGCGGTGTGCCGATCACCAAGATCAGCATTGGTCATATGCAGGCAGGGGAGGGCAAGCGTCCCGCAACGCCCGCAGTTGCCGTAGACGACACAGACGTCGCTGTTCTCAGAGAGCTGCAAAAGCTCGGCATAGAACTAGAAATCCGCTATCTCCCCAGTTCCGCCCCCGACCCCATCGGCAATCTGTTCAACTGATCCCTTGGGGACGGAGGAAAACGGATCATTTTGCCTTCGTAGGGGATCTGTGTGGCGCTGTCCGCCAAAACTATGCCGGTTTACTACGATGAATTGCTTATCGCCGAGCATGCCAAATTTGCAGAGAATAAAACCGCAGGTAGACGAGTTGCTAATTTTTTATAAACCAGCGCGTGGTCGGACATAGTGGGTTCATCGTAGTAATTCGGCATAGTTTTGTTATGTCACCAATTCGGTGGCATCGAAAAGAAGGATTTAGGCATGAAGCAGCGCCCGTCGGCGGTGGTGCCGGCGGGCGTTGCTGTGCGAGATGTCGCGTTGTGGGCCTAGTGCCTCATAAAGTGGTATTCGATCATATTGCTGTAGGGGTGACCCGGACCCACAATGCCCTGCGGGAACAGCGGCTGGTGCGGCGTGTCGGGGTACATCTCGGCCTCGAGGGCAAAGCCGGCGCCCCAGCCATAGTTGGCATCGTCCTTGGCGTGCTCGTCGCCCAGCCAGTTGCCGGTGTAGAGTTGCACGCCCGGGGCGGTGGTGTAGTAGTCCAGCTCACGACCGGTCCACATCTCCTCGACATGTAGGGCGCGACGCAGGTTGCGGCCGTACTGATAGCCATCGATGCACAGGCAGTGATCGTAGCCACGGGCCTGCTTAATCTGCGGGTCGTCGGCCTCCATGCCGGGTGCGACGGGGCGCAGCTCGCGAAAGTCAAACGGTGTTCCCTCGACCGGAGCGATTTCGCCGGTGGGGATATTCTGCTCGTTAATGGGCAGGTAGTGGGCGGCGTTGGCGACAAAGAAATGTTCGCAGTCCATGCCGGCGTTATGGCCGGCAAGGTTAAAGTACGTGTGGTTGGTCATGGACACGTAGGTGGCACGGTCGCTCTCGCAACCATACTCGATACGGAAGACACCGGTGCGTGTAACGGTAAACACGGCCGTAAAGGTGCGGTTGCCGGGCAGGCCCAGCTCACCATCCTCAAGCGAGGTGGTCATGCGCACGGCGTTATGGACCTCGTCGAGCTCAACATCCCACACGCGTTTATGCAGGCCGTGCTCAAGATCGCTGTGTAGGTTGTTGGCGCCCTCGTTGGCGGGCATATGCCAGTCCGTGCCGTCGATGGTGATCGTGGCGCCCGCGGTGCGGTTTGCCACGGGGCCGATGGTCGCGCCAAAGCAGGCGGGGTTGTCAAAGTAATCCTCGAGCTTATCGAAGCCCAGCACAACATCGCGCACGTTGCCGGGAATATCGGGCACATCGATACCCAGCACGGTGGCGCCATAGTCCATAATGCGAACGCAGATCTCGGGCCCGTTGAGGGTGTAACGATGAACGGGGGTACCGCAGGGCGCGGTGCCGAAAAGCTCGGAAGTGATCATTTGGTTCCTAACATCGAGATAATTCGGACAAACTGTAGCGCGAACAGGCGAGATTATCACTACACCCCACTAAAGCAGGGGGTATTTTTCTCAAAAAAGTGATGATTGGAGCTGTGCGGGTGTTCATTTTTGACCCGCACGAGTCTGATACAATTTGTTCGTTACTGTTTGAATGATATGCGCGCAAAGAACGGCGAGGATTCATCGTGATTAAGGCAGAGCGACAGGATAAGGTTCGTCAGCTGCTCGAAGAGCAGGGCACGGTCTCGGTCAAGGAGATTTCGGATGCGCTGGGCGTTTCGGATATGACGATTCGCCGCGACCTTGAGGAACTTGCGAGCCTGGGCGAGATCGAGCGCGTGCACGGCGGCGCCCGTAGTGCACAGGGACGTCCCCACGCTATGTTGCGCCATGAGTATTCGCACAGCGAAAAGCGCACTAAGCATGCCGAGGAAAAGCTGCAGATCGCGCGCCGCGCCGTTGAGCTCATCGAGGAGGGCTCGACCATCTTTTTGGGTACGGGCACCACGGTTGAGCAGATGGCCTCGATGCTGCCGGCGTTTCGCCTGCGCATCGTGACCAATTCGCTTTCAGTGTTTAACTTGCTTGAGGCGCGCGAAGACTGCGACCTGTGCCTCGTGGGCGGTATGTACCGTCGCCGCACCGCCGCTTTTGTGGGGCCAACGGCCGAGGATACTCTGCGTGCGCTGGGTATCGATGCGGCGTTTATCGGCGCCAACGGCATTCTGGATGGCGACGTGTCTACGTCTAATATGGATGAGGGTCGTATCCAGCAGCTCGCCTTTAGCAAGGCCGACTCGCGCTACTTGATCGCCGACTCCAGCAAGATCGGCAAGCGCGACTTCTACACCTTCTGTCGTCTGGATAATTTGGACGCCGTGGTGTGCGAGCCGAGTATCGCCGCCGAGGATCGCGCCGCCATCGAGGAGCATACGCAGGTCATCTGCTAACTAACGCTGCAGGCGATACTTCTGCCCCCTGTCGGCGCGGGGATTACCGCTTCACGTTGACGCGCAAATGTGCTCGGGCCAAGTATTCAGCTTGTGGGTTAGACCAGGCGGGCGTAGTCCTGTGACTGATGAAAGATGTGAGCGATATAGATTGTTTCGTGCTCAAACTTATAAAGGCACACGTAGTTGTTGACGGGAAACGATCGGTAATTACGTGCCGCCAGCTCTTGCATATGCGAGAGGGGACGTAGGAGCGGCTGCTCGCGAAGCAGATCAAGCTGATATTCAAACTCAGCGACAAAATTGCCTGCTGCACGCGGATTCTTGAGGATTTGAGCAAGGTACCCGACGATACTCTCGTACTCATATCGCGCGCTTTTGAGTATAACGACGTTATAGGTCATATTTGTCTCGTATCGCGGTCGCGAAGGAGTCGTAGTCGCTGTAGTCGCCTTGCGATATTTCGTCTTCTGCCAACATCATACGAGACAGCAGTTTTGCCTTGGCGATTTCTTCTTGCATGAGGCGATACTGGTCGCTGCTGATGCAGTGCATGGCCTCGTAGCCGTTCTTAGTTACGGTGACGTCGCGCTCAGACTCAACAAGTGCGGTGAATGTGGCAGTGTCCTTCATGTCTCGGACGGGCACACAAGCGGACATGGGTACCTCCTTTGCGTCGTGGCATAATTGTACCACGGCGTGTCCAAGCGACCGGTACCGTCGAATCGTCTCAATCTGTAACAGTTGGGATCGAAAAACTCGGCTACGTGTTACAGATTGAGATCTTCAAGTTCGGACCGTTCGTTTGTCTCGATCTGTAACAGTTAGACGGTCGAAAGTGGGCTACGTGTTACAGATTGAGATCTTTCAGCCCTGGTCGCCCGTTCGTCTAAATCTATAACAGTTAGGATTGAAAATCCCTGCTAGATGTTACAAATCGAGACAAACGGCCTGCACGGGCCGAGCAAAAAAATAGGCCGCATGCGAACCCGTGGAGGGATTCGCATGCGGCCGACAGGGGGTATGCGGCAAAAGTTAGGCCATAAGCAGGCCGGTCTCCGAGACGTTCTTGTACCAGTACGCGCTCGCCTTGGGATAGCGCTTCTGGGTCTCAAAGTCGATGTAGAACAGGCCATAGCGCTTGTTATAGCCGTTGGTCCAGGAGAACTGGTCCTGCAGCGACCACACGAAGTAACCGTCGACGTTCACGCCGCCGTCGATTGCCTTGAGAATCCATGCGAGATGCTGACGCATGTAGTCGATGCGAGGGGCGTCGTCGATAAAGCCGTCCTCAAAGTCGTCCTTATAGCCCATGCCGTTCTCGGTGATGTAGATCTTCTTGTAGTTGGGGTAATCGTTCTTAATGCGGAGCAGCAGGTCGTAGAGACCCTCGGGATAGATAATCCAGTCCCAATCGGTGGTGGGTACGCCTTCGCGCACGCATGACTCGCCCACGCCCTTGAGGAACCAGCGCGAGGAGCCCTTGTCGCCGGTGCCATTGTGGTTGATGTCGTTTTCGCCCTCGGCGGCACGCAGGAACTGGCACTTGTAGGTGTTGACGCCCAGGCAATCGTTGTAGGGGAGCGCGGCGGTCAGCGCGGCGATGTCCTCGTCGCGGACGTCGAGCTCGCCGCCGGCGATATGGGCCAGCTTGGTCGCAGCCTCCATGGTGTCGGCTGCATAGTGGCCGCGGAAGGTGGCGTCGAGTACCCAGCGGTTGTTGATGACGTCGGCCATGCGAGCTGCCTCGCAGTCGGCGGCGTTGTTGGGATCGAGGGGATACTTGGGCTCCAGGTTCTGGACAATGCCGATCTCACCCTCAAAGCCGCCCTCATGGAAGGCGACGACGGCCTTGGCGTGGGCCACCATCATGTTGTGCATGAGCTGGAAGGCCTTGTCCAGGCGATACTTCTCGCCGTGCGGCCAGTTGCCGACGATAAAGCTGCCCTCGGCGGTTGCGGGAATCTCGTTAAACGTGAACCAGTGCTTGACCTCGGTGAACTCGGCAAAGCAGAACTTGGCGTACTCGACAAAGGCGTCGATCGTCGTGCGCGTCAGGAAGCCCTCGCCGCCGTCCTGGTAAAAGGCCTCGGGCGTATCAAAGTGATCGAGCGTGACATAGGGGATAACGCCGGCTTTGTTGCAGGTGGCGAAAAGCTCATGATAGAAGGCGACACCCTCGTGGTTGATCTCGCCAGTGCCGTTGGGGAAGATGCGGCTCCAAGCGATGGAGACGCGGATACCGTTGATGCCGAAGCGCTGGCACAGGTCGATATCGACCGGGTACTTGTTGTAGAAATCGCTTGCGGGATCGGGGGAGAAGCGACCCTGAGCTGCCAGGAAATCGTCCCAGGGCACTTTGCCCTTGCCGTGCGTGCGGGTCTCGCCCTCAACCTGGTAAGCGGCGGTGGCGCCGCCAAACACAAAGCCGTCGGGGAACTGCATGGGGTTGGTCATGAGTCATCCTTTCTGTGGGATTCGAATAGGGAGAGGTGCCCGAACTGGGGATCCGGGCACCAACAGAGGGAGGAACCTAGTCGAGGTTCTCGCGGAGCCACTTGATGGCGCCAGCGGGGTCGCGAGTAAGGTCGATATATTCCTTACCGCGCGGGGCGAGCAGCTTAATGCCCAGGCGATCGGTGTCGGCCTTCATGTCGTTGTAGTAGCTACGGACCTGCGGGGCAAGCACGATAACGTCGTACTGATCCATGATGGCAGTGTGCTGGCCATAGGCGCCTGCGGAGGAAGCGATGTTCTCTCCGGTCTGCGCGGCACCTTCCTTGATGGCGTTGGCAAGCATGGCAGAGGTGCCGGCGCCGGCGCACAGGACGAGGACCTTCAGACCGTCGACATCCTTCTTAGCGGATGCATCGGCAGCGGGCTCGGGCTGATCGGCGACAGGCTTGCTGTCAGCGGCAGCGGCGGTCGGCTCGACGGCAGCGGTGGCCTGCTCGACAGCGGGCGCAGAGGTGCTGGCGGCGATGGTGGCAGCACCATCGGACTCGAGACCCAGCTCGGCGGCGCGCTCGGCTTCCTGGTCGCAGAGCAGCTTATCGTATGCCTTCAAGAACGGCAGGTAGATGATGGCGTCCAGCAAGATGATGATCGCGACAAATACCAGGGCGATAAGCTGGAAGTTCGTGGTGATGAAGATGCCGATGGGGGCAGGGGTAGCCCAAGGCACCACGAAGGAGAAGCCGTTCATGCCCACGTTGTCGATAAAGAACTTGGCAACACTTACGTTGACGCAGCCGGCGGCAACAAAGGGGATGAGCATGTAGGGGTTGAGGATCATGGGCGCGCCAAAGAGCAGCGGTTCGTTGACGGCGAAGGCAACAGGAACAATCGAGGCCTTACCGACGGCTTTGAGCTGCTTGGACTTCATAAAGAGAATCAGCAGAAGCGGAACGATGAACGTGGCGCCGGTGCCGCCGAACTCACCCACGAGCGACATGTTAAAGGTGAGGGAGTGGGCGGGGTGGCCACCGGCCAGCAGAACCTGCAGGTTCTCGGCCTGGTTGGCAAGACGGATGGGGTCGATGCCCGGCTGGACAATCGAAGGGCCGTGGACACCGATGAACCAGAAGAACGCGGTGGCTGCCTGAATAAGGATGAGTCCGGGGTAGGTCTCTGCCGCAGTGAAGAGCGGGGAGAGCAGTTTGATAAGCAGCTCGGAGAACGGAACGCCCATGAGGTTGCGCACAACCACATCGATGATGCCGCAAATGATGACAGCGCCACCGAAGGGGATGATGTCGCGGAAGTTCTGTGCGATGGCGCCCGGAACCTCCTTGGGCAGCTTAATGGTCAGATCGCGCGAGACGCAGAACTTATAGACCCACACGGTAATGAACGCGGCGATATAGGCCGAGAACAGACCGCGCGTACCCATGCTGGTGCAATCGAAGACAGAAAGCTCGGAGCCGTTGAACTTGGTGGTGAACTGCGTAACAGCGAGCAGCAGCATGCTGCACTGGGCGGCAACCATGGTGGAGCCGTCGTTGAGCACCTTGCCGGCGGGCATGCGACGGTTCATGGAAGCCGTAAAGTTCTTGGCGGTGGTGCCGGCAACCATGATGCCCATGACGCCCATGGTGAAGTTGTACAGCTTGTTGCACCAGTCGATGAGCGGCTGGGGCAACGTGATTCCAACTACGCCGGGAAGGGTGGCGATCAGCAGAAAGATCGAAGAGGTAAGGACGATGGGCATGCACCCAAGGAATCCGTCTTTGATGGCCTGGAGGTAGATGTTTCTCGAGATCTTCTCGAAGAACGGTTGATGCTTTTCGAGCATCTTTACGATGGCGTCCATAGAGCTCCTTTGCTACTTGATGCGCGATGCATGTGGATGGAACTGGTCGTCGATGGATGGTCAGGACTGCCCGGAAACCTTCCTGCTTAAGGAAGGCATTGCGAAATGACAACGTTGTCATTTCGTTAATGACAACGTAAGACATTTTTGGAAGAGCAACAAGGATATACGGGTGAGCGGTCGATATTGTCCGGTAAACGGTTGATTTGTCAGTCGGGCAGGTAGTGTATGCTAGAACGCAAAAAGCAAGCGATGCAAAACCGACTGGAGAAGTAGTGGCAACGATGGACAAGAAAAATGTCTCAATGAACGATGTGGCGATTGCTGCGGGTGTTTCTCTCAAGACGGTTTCGCGTGTGATCAACGAGCCCGATAGCGTGCGAGAGTCGACACGCGATAAGGTTCATTCCGCAATGGAGGCGCTCGGGTTTCGAACCAACTTTGCCGCGCGTTCGCTCAAGTTGGGCCGTTACGGGTGCATTGGCGTGGTGCTGTTCCACTTGTCGGGCGGTGCCGTGGACATGATTGACGGTATCGCAGATGCCGCCGAAGAACGCGGCTTTGCGCTCACGATGATCAAAAAGCGGGCGGGGGAGAAGATGACCCTTGCCGAAGCGGCGCGTAGGATGTCGCAGCTGCCTGTTGATGGCATGATCTTCAACCTGCGTCAGATGGTCGATGACTTTGATACTTTTGAGGCACCGAAAGACCTCAAGACGGTGATTATCACACCGATGGAACATCCTACCTGCTCCACCGTCAGTGACGACCAAGAGGGCGGCGCGCGCATGGCGTGCGAGTACTTCTTGAACCACGGGCATAAAAACGTGTACTTCGTCTCTGGTAAGAAAGAGTCGTTGTCGAGCCAGTGCCGTATGAAAGGTTGGCGTGCGGCACTCGAGGCGCGTGGCATTGAGCCGCCCGAGCCTCTGCAAGGCGATTGGAATGCGGATAGTGGCTATGCCGCGGGCCTTGTGCTTGCCGATAAGCCCGATTGCACGGCGGTCCTCGCTGCTAACGACTGCATGGCAAACGGCGTGATGATGGCTCTACGTGACAAAGGGCTCAGTGTGCCCAATGATGTGTCCGCGATCGGCTTCGACGATGAGCTCTATAAGACGATTCCCAACTCGATTCTGACGTCGGTGAAGTTTCGCCACCGCGAGCTGGGCGTCCGTGCGCTCAACGAGGTCGTCGCGGGTCTGGAAGCTCCGAGCTCCAGAAGCCGTACGCTCGTCTCGGGCGTGTTGGTCGAGCGTTCCAGCGTAAAGGACTTGCGGGCGTAGACGTGCTCGGCCTATTCCGTTTGTCTCGATCTGTAACAACTAGACGGTCAAAAGTGGTCTACATGTTACAGATTGAGATTTTCGGCTTGGCCTGTGCGTTCATCTCGATCTGTAACAGCTAGGACCGAAAAACTCGGCTAGATGTTACAGATTGAGATGAACAGGAGGACGGGTGCGGTCTAAACAAAATGGCCCGCGCATCACACATTGAACTGCCTCCCATTTCTTGGACATGAGAAATGGGAGGCTTTCTTTATGCGCGT
>CABRYP010000038.1 GCA_902475245.1 uncultured Collinsella sp.
ATACTCATGGAAAACCTCCCATTTCCCGATGTCCAAGAAATGGGAGGCAGTTCACGGTCCCCTTCGTGGTGGTTTTTAGCGCAACGAGGTGTTCCCAGCCGACCATACGGGCGGCCTTGCGCTCACGCTGCTCGATGACAGCGCATCTTTAGACGCGAAGTGCGGAACCGGGTGCATATACGAGCCGCGTAGCGTTACGAATTCATGGGAATGACCGTATCGCCAATTTGTACGCTTGCAATCTTGTCTGTGTCACAAACTTGCGAGAACGGCCAGGTCTTGTGGACATCAGTGGTGCCGTTATCCAGTTTATTTGCGAAATAGCCGCTGTGGCTGGTTGCGTCCTCAACATGACCGTCTTTGAACGTCACGATGAGGGGTATGTTGCCAACGGCATCCATAGACTCCTCCATGTTTTGAGACATCTTGCCGCTGTTGTTGTCGTGTTCGATGGAACGATCTATGTTGTAGCGGACTGAAACGCCAACGCAGGATACGGTGGCCTCTTGAATCGTCGCCTTGGTGCCGTTAAAGTTGACCGATTTGGGCGCGGGAATCGTAACGGATGTATCTTCGTAATTCAGCTGGAACTTAAGATCCCATGGGCCCGTAAGTATTTTCTTATACTCGGGAAGCTCTTTGCCAGCACGTGGCACAACGAGAGAGTTGATATGCGTGCGGACGGTCCTGCCCATAAGGCCGGGTGATTCAACGCTGAACTGTGCAAAGTATTGAATGCTGGAGTCATTGGGGTTCTTGTCAATGAGCCATGATTGGCCTTGGCCGCCATGCTCGCCATCAACGTATACGTTTCCATCGACACTTCCGGCGATAGTTCCGTTCTCGCCCGGCTCGGAAAGCTTTTTCAGGGCAGCGGGATCGTCGAACGTAAGCGTATAGGCGATGGTAACCATATCCTTGTCGCCCATGATGGCGTCGGCGGTCACGGTGACTCCGTTGTTGGAGCAGCTAGCACCGACGGGCCGGCCAATACGGTCGATGATCTCGGTTTGAGAAGCAGGTCCGTCAAAGATGTCGGAAAGCATGTCAGAAGGAAGCGGCAGGACGCCTGTTGCCATAGCCGTGCCAGCGCCTCCAATGACGATAGCGAGGACTGCCGTTACAGCGGCAATGCGAGCGACTGTTCTTACGGGATGGCGGGCGATGCGCGGCTTGCGTCGCGTGCCATTAAAGTTGCTTTGAGCGGTCGCCGCATCGCTTGAGGCGACGGACTGAGCAATCGAGTTTGCCATGTGCTGCTTCGCATTATCGGTAAACGAAATGTGCTCCAGGGCGTGGCGATAGTCATTCGAATTCGTAGTCATTGTGGTCTCCTTTCAAGGAAAGCCGAAGTGACGCACGTCCGCGGCTAAGGTGCTGGGCGGTTGCAGCTGGCGTCGCGTGAACGGCGTCTGCGATTTTCCTGATGCTCATGCCTGCGTAGTAGTGCAAAAAGATGGCGATGCGCTGTGCTTGAGGCAGGGCCGTGACAGCGGAAAGAATGGCGCAGTCGCGTTGCGCGAATTCTTGCTCGGTATGTGTTACGGGTGCGCAGAAATCGGGGAGCGAATCGAGGTCGACAACCGGGTGATTCGCGTGCGTACGGCCGATATCGCGACATGCGTTCAGTGCGACTCGGATCACCCAAGCACGTTCGTGTTCGAGCGAGTCGAACGGTTGAGTGCGTTGGAGAATCTTGATCAGCGTGTCCTGGCAGATGTCTTGAGCGTCGTCAGCGGATCCAAGGGCCGAATAGCACAATCGAAGGATGAGGTCGGAATACGTGTCGACCAAGCGCTTTGCTTCCCGCTCGATCTGATCGGCATCGCATCGGAGCGTGCTATTGCGGTTACGGCGTGCAGGCATAGTGTCACCTCCAATTGGTCGTGGTGGATATAGGGAAGGCGTCTCGCGAGGTCCCTCTACATACAACACGGTCGAGACTGCATAAGTTGACAAAAAAAGACGGCACGTGAGCGCCGTCCTTACAAAACAATGAGTGTTCTCGTTAATTACACAAGCACCGTGATGGACAGGTCGGACGAGTCAGCAAAACCACCATAAAGGTGCCTATCCCCTTCGTGGTGGTTGTTGGCAGTTACCAGGGGGTTCTGGCGGTTGAAGACTCGATTGCTTCGTGGCGTTTGAGCTCGCGGCGCATGGTTTGCGAGTTGAGCCAAGCGGCCTTCCAACCGCGCGTGGGGTAGCGCGCCTCGTCAATTTCGATCTTGGTATAGCCGCAGGCGTTGACAATCTTCGTTCCGCATGGGTGTTGGCGCTCGCGTTGAAAGTTGGGGCCGTAGCTTTGGTGCACATGCCCGTGAATCATATAGTCGGGACCCCAAGACTCAAGAGCCGCATTAAAGCACTCGAATCCTCGATGCGGCAGGTCGTCCAGGTCGCCCATGCCTGCGACGGGTGCATGGGTAAGTAGAATATCGCATCCGTCTACCAGTGCGATTTTTCGCGATAGCTTGCGCATGCGTTTTGCCATCTCGCGCTCGGTATACATGTTCGCGCCGTCGCGGTAGCGCATGGAACCGCCCAGACCCGCAATGCGAATACCTCGGTACACATATACGCTGTCCTCAACACAAATGCACCCGCCCGGTGCATGGCGCGCGTAGCGGTCGTCGTGGTTGCCACGAACGTACACAAGCGGTTTGTTGATGACAGTGACCAAAAACTCAAGATAGTCCGGATCCAGGTCGCCTGCGGATAGAATCAGGTCAACGTCCTCAAAGCGCTCCTTGCGAAAACATTCCCACAGGCAGCGCTCCTCTACATCGGCAATGGCTAGGATATTCATAGGGCACGGACCTCCGGCTCGTTATCGAGCTGCGGAATCGAGCCTATAACGTTGTCAGCCAGCCAGTTCATCTCGACAATCTGCGTACTCGGCAGGGGAGGGAAGCCCTCAATCTGAACCACGCCGTCCTGGCTGTGGAGCTCGCCGCCAAATGGGTTGATGGAGCCCTCGACAATGCCGTTGCGAAGCAGCTGCACAAGTTTACGCGTCTGATAGGGTAGGCCCGGAGCGTAGCGAATATCGATAACGCCCGAGCTCATGCCGTACCAGTAGTTGACGGCACGAACCTGGCTGGCGTCACTGGTCTCATCCCAGGTGCCATGCAGCAGGCTTCGCACGATAAGCTCGTAGTATCGGCCCCAGTTCCATACCGGCATGGCAATGCCGGTAACCTTGCCATCGACCAGGCGGTGAAGTCCGTAGGCCGTGGGGTCTTCGAGCGACTTTGACATGTCGGCGCCGGTCATGACGCTTACACCTTCGCGGCACATGGCCTCGGCAAGGCCTCCGGCGGGCACATCGCCCCAGGTCAGGATAATTTGCGCACGGGGGTCGAGCAGCGAGGCGCCAATCGCAAAGGCGTTGATCTCGCTGAGTGCGCCCGAGGCGAAGACCGACGCGTGGTAGCCAATGCGATGGTTGTCCGCCATGCTGGCCGCAAGGGCGCCCAGGAGGAATTTGGCCTCGTACATCTTGCCAAAGTACGAACGAACGCTTTGGTGGGGAAGGCCGATAGAACAGTTAAGGAACCGAACCTGGGGATACTCAACGGCTGCCCTGAGTGTGTATTCCATCAGGCGGTGCGAGGTCGAGAAGATGACGTTGTCTCCATGTTTGACAGCCGTTTCCACGGCGGCGTAGAACACGTCCGGATCGTGGCAGTCCTCGAACGCCTCGGTGCGCACGATACCGCCAAAGTGCTCATCGAGATACTGACGCCCTTGGTCGTGCAGGCTGTCCCAGCTCGACGTCGCACGGGGGAACTCATGGATAAAGGCGATGCGCAGGGGATTGGCCGCCGAATAGACGGTCTTGCCCATAAAGAAGTTGAGCACGCCGGAGGTGGACTTGGCGGGCGACTCCTCCTCATCGACGCTTGGAGCTTCGACAAGATCGACCTTGTCCTCGTTATTTTTGCCGGCAATGACCAGCTCACGCCAAATCTTACACAGGCGATTTACGACGATATCCGTCGGCGTATCCAGCAGGCGGTCCTGGTTGTACACATTGAGGTAGACGAGCATGGCGTCGGCGGGCGTAATGTCCAGGTGGTCGCCGCCCGCGCGAAGGTAGGCGCGCTTAAAGAGCAGGAAGGTGTGGCGCAGGTAATCGACCTTTTTCTGCGGCCATTTTTCGATAAGGTCCTGACCGAGCATCTTGGCGAGCGTCTCGTAGCTTCCCTCGCGCGAGAACTCGATCTCGTATAGGGGGCAGACGCGCCAGAACGCGCAGAACTCGCCGTACAGGCGGCTTTCGACGGAATCCCATGTGCCGGGGTAGAGACGGGTGACCTTGGCCGAAACCGTCGGGGCGTCTAGGAATTTGAGGACACTGACGCGTTTGTTGCCTTCCTGGACATAGAACCGATGCATGAACTCGGTGACGATAACGGGATCGCGATAGCCCTCGGTAACCTGGATGTCATAGAGATTGGACCACTTGCGGGCGAACTCGGTGCTAAACGGGAGCAGGGGCATGAAGTTGCACGAAAAGGCGGACTGACGGCCCTTGGTAACCGTGCCGACGACCATTTCGAGTGGAATGTCTCTCAGGCCGACATTCTCTCGTTGGCCTAAGGGAAGCTGGGCAACCAAGCTATCGAGGTCCGTGAGGTACGGATGCTCGCTTTGACTAATGGCGCGTCGACGTCCTTGCTCGCCGCGCTTGCGTGCTTGACGATAGGCCTCTTCCATAGTTTTGCTCCCTTAGTCGTTTAAACAACTATATGAACCATGGTACCACGGATGAAAACCACCACAAAGGTGCCTGTCCCCTTTGTGGTGGATTAGGCGATGATGGGGGCGATGGCGCGAATGCAGGCGTCGGCGGCGGTGAAAGTGGTGCTGTCGTCGCTGACGATAAAGATGATCTTGCCCTTAATGCCAAAGTCGCCGATCTCGCTAAAGAGCACATACGGCTCCTTGTCAAAACTCGAGATGGGCGAGACGGCCGTTTTGGTGGCGCTGACGAGTTCGTCTGCTAGTGCATCGAGCGACGCCCATTTTGAGGGGTCTTTCACCGCGACGGGGACGGCCACGCGCCCAAAGGGCATCAGATGCACGAGCGTGTTCTTGGAGATATTTGAGTTGGGGACGATGATGGTCTGCCCGCAGGCATCTTCGATGGTCGTGTGGCGCCAAGTGATGTCCTGGACCACGCCCGACACGCCGCCGACCTCGATATTGTCGCCGGGCTTGATGATGCCCATAAAGGTCACTTGCATGCCGCCGATAAGGTTTGATAGCGTGTCCTGAAAGCCGAGCGAGATGGCGATGCCGCCGACGCCAAGAGCGGCGACGAGCGCGTTTGCGTTAATGCCAAAGCAGTTGTCGAGGATAAAACTGCCGCCGATCATCCAGATGACGGCGCGAGCGATGTTGATGAAGATACTCGATGCCGGAAGCGGGTTATCGTCGCGGTTGAGCAGGTGGTACAGGGTCTTGGACGCGACCTTGGCGGCAACGGCGGTGCCGATGGCCAAGATACCTGCCCAGATGATGTTGTGGACCCATCGTTGTGCAAAGAAATGAAGAATTGGCTCAAACAATTCCATGTAGGGAAAACCTCCTAATGATCATTCAACCATGATACCCATCAAGAAGCCCGTCCGATCACATCGGACGGGCCGATAACTTGGGATGGGGGGGCGGTGGCGTAAGCTGGGGCGCCGGTGAGCGCACCGGCGAGGAGAGCGGCGGTCAAGGCAAGACGGGGAAGGAGTCTTCTCATGGCAGTTTCCTTAGTTCTTAACCAGTGGTCCCTGCTGACGCTGGATTATCGACATAATATGCGAAAACCGCCGCAAGGGCGTCTGTCCCTTTGCGGCGGTTTTGACGTTTGCGCAGGTAAAACCTGCCAAAATGAACTGCGTCCCGAATCTTGGCCTTCTTTATTAGAAGCGAACACTAGGACGCTTTCAATAGCCGTTTCCGAAACTCCACCGGGGTGAGGCCGCCGAGCGCCACCTGGCGACGCCTCGTGTTCCAATGCACGACGTAGGCGTCGAGGTCCCTCTTGAAGGACTCGAAGTCGGCCCACTCGACGCCCCTGAAGAACTCGTCCTTGAGATGCCCGAACACCTGCTCCGTCGCCCCGTTGTCTAGACAGTTGCCCTTTCTCGACATGCTCTGCCTGGCGCCGTGCCTCCTGAGCTCGCCGGTCCACCTAGGGTGCTGGTACTGCCAGCCCATGTCGCTGTGGACGATCGGCGAGGCCCCGGCCGGCATCCTCGCGAACAGGCGCCTGAGCACCTCCTCCTGCTGGGCCATGTCCGGGCTCGTCGACACCGACCAGGAGACGATCTCCTTCGTGCAGAAGTCGTAGACCGGGGCGAAGTACGCCTTGCCCCAGGGCTGCCTGAATTCCGTGACGTCGGTCCCGAGCTTCTCCCACGGGGCGCCCGCGCGAAAGTCACGCGCTATCAGGTTGTCGAACCTCTCGCCGACCGGACCGCGGTAGGAGTTGTAGCGATGGTAGTCGGTCTCCCGGCGGATGCCGCAGCGGATGCCGAGCTCCCGCATCATCTTGAGGACCGTCTTGTCCGCTATCCTCGCGCCCAGCTCGGCCCTCAGGCACATCGCTATCTGGCGGTGGCCGCACCCGTTCGCCGTCCTCGAGAAGATCTCGCGCACGGCCTCCCGGAGCTCTGGCCGGGTCGCTCTCGGCGGGTGCGCTACGGCATAGTGGTAGCTCGACGGCGCGAGCCGCGCGGCCGCGAGCAGGTCGCATAGGCGGTGGTGCCCTGAAAGGGAGGCTACGACCTGGGCTTTCTCCCAGTTTGAGAGCTCTTCTCCGCTTTCAGGGCTATCGATTTTTTTAGATACGCCACCTGGGCCTCGAGTTTGCGCACGCGCTCCTCGAGCTCCCGCTCGCGCGTCCGCCCCCCGGGGCCCTCCGGCCTGCCGCGGCGTCCCGGCTCGAGCGCCTCCGGCCCGCCCTCGCGGTACAGCCTGCACCAGCGGTCGAGCGATGTGGCGGCGGCGATACCGAAGCGGGCCATCGCCTCCGACCGCGGCATCCCCTCGTCCACGACGGCCCTCGCGACGGCGAGCTTGGTCTCCATGTCGTAGGTCCTGCGGCTCTCGCCCATCCCGATCAGCCCCTTCCTCCCGGTTGCCCGGTACGCGTAGAGCCATTTTCTCACCGCCGGGGCGGGAACGTCGAGCATCTTGGCCGCGAGTTCGAAGCCGAGGCCGGCCTCGAACAGGCCGGCGGCGCGTGCCCTCATCTCGCGACCGTATCTTGCCTTCTTCCTGCGGGGCATTTCCGATGCCTCCCTTTTCTCGAACCTTAATTTCAAAGTCCAAGAAATGGGATGCAGTTCAAAATAAACCTGTCCCTTTTTGGTAGGTTTAGCTCAGCAGCATGCGGTCGTTGGCGAGCTCGCCGCCCGAGACCTCCTCGAACTTCTGCAGCAGGTCGGCCACGGTGAGCGACTTCTTCTCGTCACCAGCCACGTCGTAGATCACGTGGCCTTCGTGCATCATGATCAGACGGTTGCCCAGACGGATGGCGTCGTTCATGTTGTGCGTGACCATGAGCGTGGTCAGGTGGTTCTCGTCGACGATCTCCTCGGTCAGGTTGAGCACCTTAGAGGCCGTCTTGGGGTCGAGGGCCGCGGTGTGCTCGTCGAGCAGCAGCAGGCGCGGCCTGGTGAGCGTGGCCATCAGCAGGGTGAGCGCCTGGCGCTGGCCGCCCGAGAGCAGGCCGACCTTGGCGTTGAGACGCGTGTCCAGACCAAGGTCCAGGCGCTTGAGCAGCTCAACGTACTCATCTTTCTCGGCCTTGGTGACGCCCCACGAAAGGCCGCGACGCTGGCCGCGACGCTTGGCGAGGGCCAGGTTCTCGGCGATCTGCATGTCGGCAGCGGTACCGCGCATGGGGTCCTGAAACACGCGGCCCAGGTACTTGGCGCGCTGCGACTCGCTCAGACGCGAGATGTCGGTGCCGTCGAGCTCGATAACGCCCGAATCGAGCGGATACACGCCGGCGATCATGTTGAGCAGCGTGGACTTGCCGGCGCCGTTGCCGCCAATCACGGTTACAAAGTCGCCGTCATTCAGGGTGAGGTCGACGCCGGTGAGCGCGCGCTTCTCGGTGACGGTGCCCTTGTTAAAGGTCTTCTTGACGTGCGAGAGCTTAAGCATCTGCCTCATCTCCCTTCGTGTAGGAGCTGCGGAGCTTATAGCGCTCCCAAACCACGGGCACGCACAGGGCCACGGCAACGATCACGGCAGAGAGCAGCTTCATGTCGTTGGCGTCCATGCCCAGCTGCAGCACGATGGCGCGGATAAGGAAGTACACCACGGAGCCAAAGACGGCGGAGGCAAGACGGACGCTAAACTGCGTGAGGCCGCCGGGCAGCAGGCGACTGAGCACCTCGCCGATGACGATGGCGGCAAGGCCGATAACGATGGCGCCTGTGCCCATGCCAATGTCGGCATACTTTTGGCTCTGGCAGATAAGCGCACCCGAAAGGCCGATGAGAGCGTTGGAGAGCACGAGAGCGATCATCTTGGTGGAGTTGGTGTTAACGCCCAAGGCGCGGATCATGTACTCGTTGTTGCCGGTGGCGCGCAGCGCGGAGCCGATCTCGGTACCAAAGAACCAGTACAGGATGGCAACGATGGCCACGGCGAGCAGGATGCCCAAGATGATGGCAACGGTGGACTGCGGCAGACCGGTCATATTGCTGACGGCCGAGAACACGGTGCCCTTGGCAAGGATGGGCGTGTTGGATTTGCCCATAATGCGCAGGTTGACGGACCACAGGCTGATCTGGGTGAGGATTCCGGCGAGGATCGCGGGAATCTCGAAGACGGTGGTCAGAATACCCGTGACCGCGCCCGCGATGGCGCCGGCGCACATGCCGGCCAGCACGGCGAGCAGCGGGTCGACGTTATTGTTGACGATGAGTACGGCGCAGACACAGCCGCCGAGGGCAAAGCTGCCGTCGCAGGTCATATCGGGGATGTCGAGCAGGCGGAACGTGATAAACACGCCAAGCACCATAATGCCCCAGAGGACGCCCTGCGAAACGGCGCCCTGCAATGCAATGAGCATACTTCATACCTCCTAGGATAGGGTGGACACGTGATGTTCCATAATAGCGGTAACAATGAATATAAGAACGGCAGGCAAACGTTTTGTTATATCTGAAACAAGCAGGGCGAACGCCGGTCTATGACGTTCGCCCCAATGGCTCAGATATTGAATAACGCAGCTATGAGCGAGAACGAACCCTAGATGCGTTACGGCGCATGGTGCTACTCGTCCAGGGCGGAAAGGTCGATGCCCAACGCCTCGGCCATCTCGTCGTTCTTGACGACGACCAGGTCCTTGCTCGAGAGGTGCTCGATAGCCATATCCTCGGGCTTGGCCTCGCCCTTCAGGATCTTAACGGCCATCTCGCCTGCAGCGTAGCCCAGATCCTCATAGTTGATGGAGAGGGTGAACAGACCGCCGGCCTTGCACATGCCCTCCTCGCCGGTAACGAAGGGGAGCTTGTTCTCCTTGCAGATCTGACCGACCTGCGAAGCGCCCGCGGCGATGGTGTTGTCGGTGGGGGAGTAGAGCGCGTCGACCTTGCCCACGGCGGACTCGACGACGGACTGGATCTCGTTGGAGCTCGAGACGGTGAAGTCGGTGTACTCGAGGCCCAGCTTGTCGAGCTCCTTCTTGGCGGCCTTGATTTGGACGTCGGAGTTGGACTCGGCGGTGCAGTAGAGCAGGCCGACCTTCTTTACGTCGGGCAGGACCTTCTGCATCATCTCGAGCTGCTCGGCGACCGGGGTAAGGTCGGAGGCGCCGGTGACGTTGGTGCCGGGCTTGTCGTTGTCCTGGACCAGACCAGAGGCGGCGTAGTCGGTGATGGCACAGCCCACGATGGGGATATCGGCCGTGGCGCCGGCGGCAGCCTGCGCGGCGGGCGTGGCGATGGCATAAATCAGGTTGACGTTGTCGCCCACAAACTTGTCAGCGATGGACTTACACGTGGACTGGTCGTTCTGGGCGTTCTTCTGGTCGATCTTGACCTTAAGGCCGCTCTCCTTGATGGCCTTGACAAAGCCGTCGTTGGCGGCATCGAGTGCGGAGTGCTCGGTGAGCTGCAGAACGCCGATGGTGTAGTCGGAATCGGCGGCAGCAGAGCCAGAACCAGAGTTGCCGCCGCATCCGGCGAGCGGGGCGAGCGCGAGCAGGCCGGCGGAGACCAGAAGGCTCCTGCGGCTGATGGTGATGTCCTTCATGTCATTACCCCCCAGTATAAAAATGGCTGGAAACACTGCACTGGGACAAAGTGCAAGTGGAACTATAGTAACGCCGATGTCCATTTTTACAACAGCCTGGCGGGTTTTTTAATACTGAACCGGATGGGCGGTGCTGAGGAACGACGGACGGCAACGGGGCTTACGCTGCGGGCGCGGGACTGTCTTCTTCATCTAGCGCGGCAAAGAGTTTCTTGCCGTCGAGCAAACGCGTGCTGACGTTTCTCATGCGGCTGACCTCAACGGTGCGCAGGGTATCGTCGGCGCCTCGGGTGTTGTAGACCGTTCCCAGCAGATACGAGACGCCATCGCGCTGCCTGATGGCAAAGGGCCGGACCGTCATCCGCACCACCTCGGTTTCGCCTCGGGTCAGGACGTTTGAGATATCAAAGCTGACAGTTGTTCCATGGTCGATGGCCTGTTCGACGAGCTCGCACGTGTCGATACGCTTGGCGTGCGGACGCGCTGTCTTGATGGGCACGTCGTTGGCGGCCGGTGTCGGTTCGGGCATATCGAGATAGCCACGAACATCGGCGCTCGCCATGGCGACCAGGTGCTGCGCCATGCTTTTTCGAATGGCTATGGGCGTCGATCGGTTGCGCATGACCATGCCATGGAGCCGTATGATCTCCTCGTCAGCAAGCGGGCGGGTGAGGAGCCGATAGCCCACGCCGCGTTTATAGTCGATTTCGTATCCGGCGTGACGAAGTGCGGATATCGAGGTATAGATGCTGCGGCGTGCCGCCGAGATGGGCATGCGGGCGGGGTCGTCGGGATGGGCGAGGAGCTCGACCAGCTCGTCGGAAAGCAGCGCCTTGTCCTCGCCGGTGTTCTCGCTCAAAAGCTGCAGGATGCGTACGGCGCGATAGGCTGCCATCGAGGCGGAGCCCCTGGTCGTGGTCTCGTAGTTTTCAACAACGGCTTCGGTCATAGTGCCCACGTCCTTTCTTTTTGGTGATGGCAGATCAGAGCCTAGGGCGCGGAGCCTGGCCAAGGACACGTGGCGCCTTGGACGGTCGATGGTTGCCGGCAAACGGCGGGTCGAGTTTTCAACAACCCTGCCTAACTGACCAAAACCTTGCCAAAAGCTTGACGGCTGCTGTTGAAAAAAGCGCCTCTCGGCCGATGTCGAGAGGCGCTTGTGCGATGAGCGTTGCGCGTGGCGACGCGAGCTAGTGCCCGACGATTAGAAGTCGGCGTTGCCCACGGTGCGCGGGTGCGGCAGGACGTCGCGGATGTTGCCCACGCCGGTGAGGTACATCACCAAGCGCTCGAAGCCCAGACCGTAGCCGGCGTGCTTGCAGGAACCGTAGCGGCGCAGGTCAAGGTAGTACTTGTACTGCTCGGGATTCATACCCAGGTCCTTGATGCGGGCCTCGAGCAGATCCAGGCGCTCCTCGCGCTGGGAGCCGCCGATAATCTCGCCGATGCCCGGAACCAGGCAGTCGGCGGCGGCGACGGTCTTGCCGTCCTCGTTCATGCGCATGTAGAAGGCCTTGATCTCGGCCGGGTAGTCGGTTACGAAGGTCGGGCGTTTAAAGTGCTCCTCGGTCAGGAAACGCTCGTGCTCGGTCTGCAGGTCAATGCCCCAGCTCACGGGATAGTCAAACTTGTGACCGGCGGCGACGGCCTGCTCCAGGATTTCGACGGCCTCGGTATAGGTGACGCGGGCAAAGTCGGAGTTGGCGACATGGTCCAGGCGCTCGAGCAGACCCTTGTCTACAAACTTGTTGAGCATATTGAGCTCGTCGGGGCAGGTGGCCATGACGTCCTTGAGGACGTACTTGAGCATGGCCTCAGCGTTGTCCATGTAGTCGTTGAGGTCGGCGAAGGCCATTTCGGGCTCGATCATCCAAAACTCGGCGGCATGGCGCGTGGTGTTGGAGTTTTCGGCGCGGAAGGTGGGGCCAAAGGTGTACACGTCGCCAAAGGCCATGGCGAAGTTTTCGGCATTGAGCTGGCCGGAAACGGTGAGGCTCGCATGCTTGCCAAAGAAGTCCTGACTCCAGTCGACCTCGCCGGCCTCGGTGAGGGGCGGGTTTTTGGGGTCGAGCGTGGTCACGCGGAACATCTCGCCGGCGCCCTCGCAGTCACTCGTGGTGATGATGGGGGTGTTGACGTAGACAAAGCCCTGCTCCTGGAAGAAGCGGTGGATAGCGGCAGCCGCGACAGAGCGGATGCGGAACACGGCGCGGAACAGGTTGGTGCGCGGGCGCAGGTGCTGCTGGGTGCGCAGGAACTCGACGGTTGCGCGCTTCTTCTGCAGCGGGTAATCCGGGGCGCTCGTGCCCTCGACCTCGATGGAGGTGGCAGAAAGCTCGAAGGGCTGGGGCGCATCGGGGGTCAGCTTGACGGTGCCGGTGCAGATGAGGGCGGCCGAGACGTTTTGGTGGGCGATCTCGTCGTAGTTGTCGAGTGCCTCGCGGTTCATGACGACCTGCAGGTCGCGGAAGCAGCTGCCGTCGTTGAGTGTAACGAAGCCAAAGTTCTTCATGTCGCGGACGGACTTGACCCAGCCGGCAACGGTGACGGTCTGGCCACCGAGCGACTCGGCGTGCGTATAGAGCTGCGCGATTTTGGTGCGGTTCACGTATCCTCCCATAACGGTTGTACGGATTATTTCCAAACAGTTAACCATTCTAACCCGCGAGTGGGGGCGTAGCAAAACGGCAAGCTCGATGTATGAGCGTGACGTGGGCACCGCGCAAGCGCCGATTTTGCGTTGCCTAGTGCCCGCAGATGGCTTGGCGTATGAGGACAGCGTAGGTGTCGATTCCCGCCTGGGTGAGGTGTGTGCCGTCGTCGACAAGGTATTCGCTGTGGCCCTCCGAGGCGCCGTTCCAGTCGATGACGCCGGCGTTGTCGTTTTGGGCACAGACGTCACGAATTGTCTGGTTATTGCGGTCCTGTAGCTCGAGCGGTACGCGCACGGTCACAAAGTAGATGGGCTTGCCGCCCACGGCATTAATCACGTCCTGCACCTGCTGGGGGTCGCGGATGAGGCCGTTGGTGCCAAGCGCGCAGATGACCACACTCGGGTCGTAGTTGGCGCTGTCCTGCGCATAGACATCCTGGAAGGTGTAGAACTGGCGGCTCACCACGCCGTCGATGTAGGCGTTGGGAAGAGCCGCCTGAATACCGGACTGTGCGCCCGCAGTGACCGAGTCGCCGATCATGAGCACGCGGGCATCGCAGGTTCCGGTTGCCTCGTCGTAGGTAAAGCTCTTCCAGTCCAAGTTCTTGGGGACCTTTTCGGCGATAGGCCCTTCTTTGGGTTTTTGCTTGGTGGCGTCATCGGATGCGGTGTCGCTGGGCTGGGAATCTTTACCGGATGCGGGCTCGGCGCCCTTGTCGTTGACTCCGTCGTCCTGGGACGAGGTCGCGTTCTGGGCAAGCTCGGGACGGAGTTGCTCGGCGCGGGCGGTGGCGATGCCTGCCCAGTCAAGCGGCGCAAAGGCAAGTGCGGCGACGCATGCGGCGCCAAGCGCGGGGAGCACCATGGCGGGCGCGAGGACGTGCTTTCTTGCCGTGCTGTCCTGTTGGGCCGGCTTGTGGGACCAAGGACGTTCGACTAGGCGATAGAAAATCTCGGCTACCGCAAGAATCAGTACAAGCTGTAATACCTGCTCCCACCAGGCGATGCGGGTAGTGCGGGTTGCGGGGTTCATAAGAAGCAGTAGGGGATAGTGCACCAGATAGACCGAGAACGAGCGCTGACCCAGCCAGACGAGCGGCTTGACCGACAACAGGCGACGCACGATGCACTCCGTATTCTGCACGCAGATGATGAGGAGTCCGGTGACGAGGGCAAGCAGCAAAAAGCCGCCGCGGTAGAGCCAGGCGCTCTCTCCGGTCAGCATGAGTGCGCCGGCTATAACGGCAACGAGCCACGCGACGGAGACCACGTTAACCTTCGAGATGCCCTTGTTGGCGCCGGGGATATGGATGTCACCGCTCAGCATCTCGCGCAGACGCGGCGCGGCGATGGCGGCTAAGGCTCCGCATAGAAGCTCGGCGGCACGGGCGTCGGTTCCGTAGTAGACGCGCGATGTGTCGGCGGTGGGATTAAACATGAGGACCATGGCTGCCGTCGATACAAGCGCGAATGCGATCGTGATGCCGATGGCGGTGTTGCGCGACTTGGTTTTGCCGCACAGTGCCATAAGGATGACCGGCCATACCAGATAGAACTGCATAGTGACAGCGCAGAACCACAGGTGCGTGAGCGGCGAGGGGAGTCCCGCGGCGGCGAAATACGAGACGTTGCGGAAGATGTAGAACCAGTTGCTCAAAAAGAGTGCCGATGGCAGGGCGTCCTGCTGTACCTTAGGGAGTAGGCTCGGGGCCGCGATGTAGGTGGCGACGGCGGTAAGCGCGATGGTCACGACGATCGGCGGCATCATGCGCGCAATGCGGCGGCAGATATAGCGCGGGTACGAGAATCCGTCGCGTGCCGTGGCTCGCATAATGCTTTTGGTGGCGAGATAGCCACTCAGCGTAAAGAAGAGTGTAACGCCCAAAAAACCGCCGGTCAGGCGGCTGGGGCGAAGGTGATATAGGACGACGCCGGCGATGGCGAGGGCGCGGAGCCCGTCGAGCGCGACGATGCGTTGGTTGCGTTGAGGCGCGGCATGTGCGGCGCCCGTGGGTGTGTTTTGCATCGATCTTCCTCCAATGTCGACCTAGCAGTCTAGCGCTCTGCGCGGACAAAGGAAGGGGGTTCGTGCGGTTGAACAACATGCCGCGGGACGATGCTTCGCTACGCAAAAGCCGCACCTGCGTTGATGCTCAGCTGCCTATATAGAAACGTTTCAGAACCTCTACATAGGCAAAAACAACAACACAGATGCGGCAAAGATGCACAGACGGTTGAGCCTTTACGCGATGATGCTCGGCTACTTGGTCTTGGCAACCAGCAGCGGATCGCCAAGCTTGACGAGCGGATTGCCGCCGATAAGCGTGCCAGACTCGCCGACGTGGTCGATGCTCTTGAGGCGGTCGAGCTCAGAGACGATGACGGTCACGATGTCCTCGTGGCCGGCGGCCTTGATAGCGTCGCGGTCGAAGCTGATGAGCGGCTGGCCGGCCTTGACCGTGTCGCCCATCTCGACAAAGCGGGCAAAACCCTTGCCGTTCATTTCCACGGTGCCCAGGCCAACATGGATGAACACGCGAAGACCGTCCTCGGTGATCATGCCGATGGAGTGGTTGGTGACGGTGGTGGCGCCGATACGGCCGTTAGCGGGGGCGTAAATGGTGCCGGTAATGGGCTCGATGCCGTAGCCCTGGCCGAGCATGCCCGAGGCGATGGTCTCGTCGGGAACATCACTCAGATTGACGAGCACACCGTTGACGGGAGCGTAGATGACGCCTTCGCGGGTGGCGAAGCTTGCTGCGGGCGGAACGGACGCCTCGCCCGACGAAGTGAACGTGGACTTGAGCGAATCGAGCAGACCCATAGATGCCTCCAACGTATCAGGCGCGCATGTTGCACGCGTGTGGTTTGCCGGAAACGTTTCGTACGTGTTTCCCAGCACGGTCAGCGCTCCTATTTTACGCTGCTTAACGATGGTCCTGAGCTGGGATTATGTGATATATCAGTTGATGGCCAACTTATTGCGGGGGCGTTTCTGCGCCGCGGGTTCAAGTGGGGTACGCTAAGGTGCGAAAAACGAGTGCGCACGAATCGCACGGAGGGAGCACCTATGATTATTGAGAACCATGCGCTGTGGGGCGAGGAGCCGACCGAGGATTATCCGGCGACGTTTACGTATCTGGGTGCCGAGCCGCTGCCCGATAAGCCCAATGGCCGTCGCCCTGCCGTGATTATCTGCGGCGGAGGCGCGTTTACGCATATCGCTCCGCATGAGCAGGACCCGGTGGCGTTTGCATTTTTGGACCGCGGCTACCAGGCCTTTGTGCTCAACTATGTGACGAGCGCCACGGGCGACGTGAGTTTTCCGCACCCGCAGGCAGACCTTGCCAAGATGGTTGCTACCGTGCGCGCCAACGCCGACGAGTGGCATGTCGATCCCAAGCGCGTGTGCATCGTGGGTTTCTCGGCGGGCGGCATGATCTGCGCTTCGCTGGCAACGCAGTGGAAGACTGGTCCCTTCGCGGGCCTGGCAGGGGCTCGCCCGGAGGATATTCGTCCCGACGCCGTGGTGCTGGGCTATCCGCTGCTTGACCTTGCCTATGTGCGTGATATGCAGACGCGCGACCCGCGCATCGACCTGCGCGTGCCCAAGACGGGTGGCAAGACGGGGCGCGATTTGCTTAACGACTATCTGTCGATGGTGACGGGCGGCGAGGCGACCGACGAGCACCTGGCCGACATCTGCCCCACCACGCATGTTTCGCGTCAGATGCCCCCGACCTTTGTGTGGGGCGTGTCCGACGACAAAACGGCGCCGATCGCGCAGGTTTACCCGTTTGCGCAGCGCATGGCCGAGGAGGGTGTTGCATGCGAAATGCACGTCTTTGACCAGGGCGGTCACGGCCTTTCGCTCGGCAACGCCAATACCGCGGTCGACAACGAGGACAAGCAGGTTTCCGTCCGTCCCTGGATTCGCCTAGCCTTCCGCTTCCTGGAGCGCCATCTGTAAGAGGACGGACATCCCCTCAATAACTTGCGGTGAAATAGTTCCTGTCCGGGGCATCAACCAGCCCATCCAGGAACTATTCCACCGCAACTTCGTTTTTGATGCCCCGCCCGGAAACTGCATCCCGGTTTTGCCCTCGAAGGCGGGCCGCAGTTTCCCATAGGGCCTCGACTGGGAAAGTGCGTCCCGTTTCGGGCGGGGATTCCGGGTTGCATTTTCCGCAAGAGGCTTGTTTGGGAAACCATATCCCGTTTCGAGCCAGAATTCTGGCAGAGCGGCAAAATATCGGCTTCCGGCAGCTGGGGACGTTCCTTAAGTGCCGGCACCCTGGGACACTCCCTGTATGATTCGCATGCTACGGAGGAAAGCGGATCATTTTGGGTGGCGGTAGTCGGCTATTTCAGCGTAATGCAGGATGCGAGGAGATCGCAGTACGTTTCTCCCGTGAAATCATAATTGATCCCAAGCGGGCGGTATCCATCCTGGACATATCCCCAGTAAGGTCCGCCGGACAGCACTACAGTCTTGCCCGATGACGTCTTTCCAATCGTCTTAGAGAAGGCGGTCTCTGCGCCGTGCGGCGATCCATCGGTTGCGTATACCGTAAAGTTCGCTTTCGAGGCAACATCTTGCGCTGTAACGTCATTGGCGGTAAGGGTGTCGGACGTCGTTTCGAATTTCAACCAATCCATGGGGAACCAGTCGGGGAGGACCATTGTAAAGTAGTCGGTTTCAAACGTCCTTGCCTGCCTTGCCTCCTCGGCTTTCTTGGCCTCTTCCTCCGCCTGGCGCCTTGCCTCCTCCTCGGCCTGCTTTGCCACCACGGCGTCGTCGCGGCGCTTGGTCGCGGCGGTCGCGAGCGCATCGGCGTCAATATTGAAGCCGGCCTTCTTGGCGCCCTCGTCCTCCTCGGCGTACTTCTTTGCCGCGGCGATCTGGTCGTCGGTCACTTCGGGCGCCTCGATCGGCTCCAGCGCCACGTCGCCCGCGTCAATGGTCTTCTTCTCGGCGGCCTTTTCGCCCAGCTTGATGTCGAGCTTGTCGGCGGGGACGGCGTAGATCGTGCCGTCGGCGGCGATGGGGGAGGCGGCGACCTCGACCTCGTAGCTTCCGCAGCGGAGCTCGACGCCCTCGCCGTCGCTGTCCACGTAGCGCACGGCGTCGACCTTCTTGCCACGCTCCTCCTTGCCCGTAATATGAACCGGCAGCCTGCTCGCTCCCGCCGAGGTGTCCCAGCCCTGGGCCGAGACGCTAAAGCGCACGGCGTGCTTCGCCGCGAGCGCCTCCTGTTCGGCCGCCTGTCGAGCCTGCTCGGGGGCGTAGACGCCGAAGTAGTAGCCGGCGCCGCCGCCCGCGGCGAGCAGCGCGGCCACGACGGCGGCGATCATGAGGGGTCTCTTTGAGCGCTTGGCCTTCGCCGGCGCCGGTGTAGTTGGCTGCGCCTCGGCTGCCGGGGCGGATTGAAAGCCGCCCTGCGATTGAACTGCGCCCCAATTCTTGGACGGGCTAATAAGCGGCCTACGCCGCACATAGG
>CABRYP010000039.1 GCA_902475245.1 uncultured Collinsella sp.
TCCTCGTCCAGCGTGTGCTACGTCGGCAGCAGCGGCTCTGCCACCTGCAATTCGGCGACGAACGTCTGGGTTCGCCCCCGCCCCGGCTTCCTCGTCGGCTAGCCAGCCGAGTGCTCTATACTCTGCTTTTAGGCGACCGCCTTGCGCGGTCGCCTCTCGCCCGCGAAGCGGGCCGTTTTTTTCCGCCAGTTTCCCCAGGAGGTGCACGTGAGCGGCGTCTACCAGCGCAACCGCGAGGTGTCCGAATACAAGTTCTTCACTCAAGCAATCGCCATCCGCGTGGAGGTCAACAAGCTGATGGCGTCGTCCTCCGTGGTTCCGAAGGCCTATCGTCTGCTGAACGCGGTGCCGACCGTGGAGACGGCGCGCGGCATCGTGTACAACGTCAACCGCGCCGACTGCTTCTATCCCAACAGCTCGTTCAACGCGCTGGAGAGGAAACGCTACCTGACGCTGGCCATAGCGGACTGCGAGCAGCTGATGCTGGACATGCAGTGCCTCATGGATATCGGCCTGCCCGTGAACGCCAACCGCTTCGAGGCACTGGCCAACATGGTCGATGAGGAGATCAAGCTGCTCAAGGGCGCGCGCAAGAACGTGCGCGTCACCGGCAAGAAATCGACCGAGGAGCGCATAGCCGAGGCCGAGGCCGAGCTAGAGCGCCTGCGTTCGCTATAATGGGCGGCGGTCGCGCCTTGTTTATCGGTACAATTGGTGGTTGCGTTCCGTCATGGGTGGCTCCTCGTCCAACGTGTGCTACGTCAACAACAACGGCAATGCCAACTACAATTCGGCGACGAACGTCTGGGTTCGCCCCCGCCCCGGATTCCCTTACTGCCAGACCGAGTAGGCCCCAGGGCCGAAAGCAGAGCGCGGAGAGGAAGGAAGGCGCGACCATCGGGCATGCGCCCGTAAATACGCACCCCGCGAGGGTGGCCGGACGCTGCTTGCATGGCGCGGCGCTCCGTGGCTTCGCCGCGTTTCATGGCCATACCTCAAGCGGCTGCCAGAGCCACACTGAGAGCCGTGCGGGGTGCCTTCGATGAACTCCGAGGAAAGAAGGGCCGCGCGCCGCAAGCGCCGCGAGGAGAGGCGCGCCAAGGCCAAGGCCGAGCGCGTGAAGCCGTGCACCCTTGAGGCCGTGGCCGACCTCAACAGCCTTCGCAAGGCCTCCAAGCAGGCGGCGGGCGGCGTGATGTGGAAGTCCTCCACGCAGCGTTATATGAAGGACTATCTGCGAAACGCGGTCAAATCGAGGAACGACCTTCTGGAGGGCCGCGACATATGCCGGGGCTTCATCCGCTTCGACCTGTGGGAGCGCGGCAAGCTGCGCCACATCAGCGCCGTGCACTTCCCAGAGCGAGTGATTCAGAAGTCGCTTTCTCAGAACGCCCTCGTACCCGCGATAGTCCCGACACTCATAACGGCCAACTCCGCCAACATCAAGGGGCGCGGCACCGACTACGCCCTGAAGCTGCTCAAGCGCCACCTGGCCGACCACTGGCGGCGGCACAGGCGCGAGGGATACATCCTTTTGGGCGACTTCTCAGATTACTTCGCCCGCATAGCCCACGAACCCGTCAAGCGGCAGGTGGCCGGCGCACTGCTCGATCCGCGCGTGGTCGCCCTCGAGCACCGCCTGATAGACGCACAGGGCGAGGTGGGCCTGGGTCTGGGCAGCGAGCCGAACCAGATATGCGCGGTGGCCCACCCCAACCGCATCGACCACTACGTGACCGAGATGCTGCGCCCCGAGGCCTACGGGCGCTATATGGACGACTTCTACCTGATCCACGAGAGCAAGGAGTACCTGCAGGTGTGCCTGCTGCTGATAGGGCGCAAGTGCGCCGAGCTGGGCATAGAGCTGAACCCGCGCAAGACCCGCGTGGTGAAGCTGTCGCGCGGCTTCACGTGGCTGAAGAAGCGCATCTTCTACACGGAGACGGGCCGCATAGTCGTGAAGCCGTGCCGCGACTCCATCACGCGCGAGCGCCGCAAGCTGAAGAAGATGGCCCGCATGGTCGCCGATGGCGTCATGACCCCCGAGCAGGTTGAGCGGAGCTACCAGAGCTGGCGTGGCGGCATGAAGCGGCTGGACGCGCACCGCAGCGTTTTGGCCATGGACGCGCTGTACCGCAGCCTGTTCGAAAATCTCGCGCGGGAGGGGGGGGTGCTCAATGCAGGCCAACCCGAGGGACGATTCAAGCGGAGGCAAGCCCTCGCAATAGCGGAGAACCGGCAACTCAAAGCAGCGGCCTAAGCGAAGCGGCCGCGAAATAACAGAAGCATCGAAGGCGTGCCGCGGCGCGCCTTCTTTCTTTGCGCCCATCGAAGCGGCCCGGCAATCTCACGGCGCCAATACGATGGCGACACATTCCCCGACAAGAGAGGAGTCCGCATGGACACTGAGGAAGACATGCCGCGCCCCAACGAGCTTCAAGACGGCACCATGGCCAAGGTCAACGCCCTGCGCGATCTGCTGTCGCAGATCGGCGACCCCGACGCGGCGCACGACGCGGGCGTTATCGACGATGACGAGTACGTTGAGCGGAAGGCGCGAAAGCTCGCCTACACCGCGGCCGTCGCCGCCTACGGAAAGGGTGAGGCCCCGGACGTGGACAAGCTGCTTGAGCAGATGCGCGAGAAGGTTGCCGAGCCCAGCCAAACCGAGACCAACACGGCAAACATCGACTACCTGATGATGACGGTCGGGGGTGAACAGTAATGGCGGTACGCGTCAAGGCTGCAACCACGGTGGCGTACTCGAAGAACTATGACAAGGTGAGGCGCTACTACGAGCGCGGCCTCTGGACCAAGGCCATGGTGCATCGAGCCGTGGACTGCAAGTGGATCACATGCGACGAATATGAGGAGATCGTCGGAGAAGAGTACGCGGAGGAGGTTTAGGGTGCCGGCGCTGAGCATCGGGGAGGCAACGTCGGTCCTCTCGGCCGCCGTTGTGATTGTCACGTTCTTCATCGGGCGCGTCTCCGTATCCAAAACATCGTCTGCCAAGGAGCAGCGGACCGAAGACAAGCTCGACAGCCTTTGCGGCGACACGAGCGAGATCAAGGACGGCGTCAAGGAGATCAACCGCAAGCTCGACGACCACGGCGAGCGCCTCACGAAAGTCGAGCAACAGGTCATCACCTTGTTCAACCGGCTCGACCGCGTCGAGAAGAATTACGACCTGCATCACGGTATCGGCGGGTCAGATTAGGAGCTGAAAAATGAAAATCAACTGGGCCCTTCGCTTCAAGAATAAGCAGACGCTCGCGGCATTGGCCGCCACCGTAATCAGCGCAGCCTATCAGGTGCTCGGAATCCTCGGAGTCGTGGCGCCTATCTCCCAGGGGTCGCTCATCCAGCTCGTCGGAATCATCCTGACCGTTCTCGCCGGCTTCGGCGTGATCGTCGATCCGACCACCAAGGGCGCGTCGGACTCGAAGCGTGCCATGTCGTACAGCGAGCCCCATGCCGCATATGACGCCAAGGCGGTTGAGTAGGCCATGGCCATCACACAGCGCGAGGCCTTCGCGCAGGTCATGGAACACCTCGTCTCCCATGATGGGGGCGGCGGTCACGGATACTCGCAGGCCAACCGCATGGGGGACGGAACGACCGAGACGATTTGTCTGTCCGACGGCACCACCGTCACTATTGCCGGTGGCGATCGCGACTGTTCCTCGGCCGTAGTGACCGCCCTCCGCGCGGTCGGCGTCAATACCTTCGGAGCCTCGTATACCGGAAACATGCGGGAGCAGCTGCTCAAGACGGGCCTTTTCGGCTGGCGTAAGATGGGCGTCAAGTCCGCCCAGCGTGGAGACATCTACCTCAACGAGAAGTGCCACACCGCCGTGTGCGTCTCTCCCTATGGATCAGCTCGCGGCGACCTCTTGGCCCAATTCTCCATTTCTGAAAAGGGGACCGTCACCGGCACCAAGGGCGACCAGACCGGGCGCGAGTCCAACATCAAGGCGTACTACAGCTACCCATGGGACGGCACGCTCTACTGGCTTGGCGACGGCAAGACACTGAATGGGTCAAATACGGAAGTCGCGGACAATACGGTCCCGAGCCTCGGAGACACGCGATATTTCGGCCCGAAGATGGCCAAGGAGCTGCAACGCCAGCTCGGCACGACTGCCGATGGCGTGATCTCCGGTCAATGGCCGGCGAATGAGCGATACCTTTGGGCATGCGACCGCGGCGTAATCGAGTACGTCAAGGGCGGGGTTGGCTCGAATGCCGTCCGCGCCCTGCAGGACAAGGTCGGATGCAAAGTCTATCCCGTGGTCGGCGGTGTTCAGGCGCGACAGATGGGTTCGGGAACGGTCTTCAAACACCAGCAGTGGCTTATCGCTCAAGGTATCTCGTGCGGATCATCGGGTGCGGACGGATACCAGGGCCGCGACACCAACGTCGCCATCGGCCAAGCGCTCGTCAAGCAACTCTATCGATAGGTGTGCATATGAATCCGTTTGATATCTGTTTTATTGTCGGCGCTGCTGCAGGACTGCTGACCGGTCTTCTCGGATGGGCAATCGTGCGCGTCGGCAGCCAAAAAGACTTTAGAAATTGATAGATGCAGCCCCTCCCCGGCATGAACTGACGGGGAGGGGCTTTATGCATTGCCGGGTATCCGTCAATATCCGTTCTGCAATGCAGTTTCAGTGCGGTGAGAGAGTGTGGAAACATAACTACCTGCGATTTTGCTGCTACAAGGCACTCCATAACATCACGTTCAAGACTCTTAATCCCAAGGTCCAGGGTTCGAACCCCTGACGGCCCACCAAAACATGTTAAAGCGACTGGCTTCGGCTGGTCGCTTTTTTGTTGACCTCGCATGGTGTCGAACCGGAAAGGGCACAGACGCTTTACAAGTCGAGCCTGCCCTGGGGGTCGGTGAATCCGTCTGTGCCCTCCTTGAGCTTTTTCTCGTCTGCTTTCACGCGACGTTCGAGTTTCTTTGTATCCTCGGCAGGCGGTAGATTCTCGGGGACAATTCCACGGTCGATGAGGCTGCCACGTACGCTTGTGTTGTTCTCGACGTGCTCTTGCTTGATCTGGTCCAGACCGTACAGGTCGTGTTCCTCGGCGTTGAAGGCCGTCATCGAGTTCGTGAGGTCCTTTGCTTTGATGAGAACATCGGCTAGCTTGTCTGCCAATGCAGCGCTTTTGGGCACACCAAGCTGCCGCTTCATGTCCGCCGTGCTTCTGCCGCCGAATAACGCCTCATCGCCCTTTGACTTGATGATTGCGAATCCTTTGGAGTCCACGCCTCGTTTGAACGCAATGCCCGAGAGCTGTTTCTCTGAATCGGATAGCGAGTGGCGCGCCTGCAAGCGCTGAATCTCTGCGAAGCGCTGCTCTATGAGCTCCTGACGGCGTGTCTGCACGGCGAAGTACGCCTGTGCGAGCGCGATTTCGGGCTTGTTTGGGTCTCCGTTTTGGGCGATTAAATAGCATGCGTAGCGTGTCAGCTTGTAGTCTTTTACGGCTCGTTTGGCGATGCCGGCATCTACCATTTTGCTGGTCTCAGCAAAATGGGCGGCAACAGGCATTTTATTGGTGTCACACGATGCCATGGATCTCTTAACCGCAGTCTCAAAATTACGCCATTGGGTGTAACCGAGGGGTTCCATTAAATCGCGTGCGAGCCAATACTCAACGCCGTCTTCTACATGGGCGTAGCTGTCAAGTTCGACACGCCATTTCTCGATATCCCTGCTGTCCATATCTCTTCCTTTCTGTTCGTTTGTCTACGTGGACTATGCCGACTCCGTATTCAGAATGAGTATATTTGCCCGCGCGGACACGAATGGGCCCCGTGTCGCTTTGAGCTCACGGGACCCATTAATATCGAGAAGTTGTGTTCTGCTCTAGAGGGGTGCTCAGCTTAGTCCGCTCGATAGTGCGAACCCATACTTTTGGTCCGTCTGCGTATGGCTTTGACCATCTCGGTTGCCAGCTTAATTTGCGATTGCAGGCGGGCGAGGGCTGCGACTTCGCTGTCCTGGGCTTTCTGCGTGCTCAAGGTCGTTGCCTCCGTCTTCAAGCCCTCAAGCTCGTGCAGTGCCTTGGATAGACCCGTCTCGGTGCGGTTGATCATGCAATAGGTGCTCATCGTGTGTTTGAGGCCGTGCGTCAGGCGTTCGGCATCTGTTGTGGCAATGCCGTACTGGGGGAGGGCGATATCCGCCTTCAGAGCTGCCTCAGGCTCTTTCTGCGCTGCAAGGGCTGCCGATGCGCCAGCGATGCGCCCAAACACGATGCCGTTGGCGCTTGACAGGCCGCCGATGCGGTCGGCGCCGTGCATGCCGCCTGTTGCCTCGCCACAGGCGTAGAGGCCCTCAACGCCCGTGTACGCGGTCCTGTCGATCTTGATGCCGCCGTTGGCCGCGTGGGCATACATCGCCACACGCATCTCGTCGCTCGGAGCGATACCATGCTCGTCTTGTAGCCAAGTGGCAAATGTCTGCACGAACTCGGGGACATTCTCTCGCGGGAAGTCGTAGTGGAGCGCCAGACCTTCGGCACCCGCTTGATCGACAGCAAGATCGATGGCGCGGGAAGCTAAGCGCGAAGTGAAGGGGCCATATCCTGAGCGTTGCTCAAGCAGATCGTCTAACTTTTCGTTGGCAATGTCGACCGGTTGGTCAAACGTGACATAGCGCCAGGTCTTTTCGTTAAAGACCAGGTTGCGCTTAGGTTCAATGAAACCGGGCATCATCTGCATGAACTCTATATTAGTAAGCGATGCGCCGTGCGCCAGTGCGATGGCCTGTGATGAGCTGAGTACATCGGCCGAAGTGAGGCTGCGCTCGAAAAGGCCGCCCGTGCCGCCCGCAGCGATGATAGTGGCCTTTGTTGTAAAGGTCACGATGCGCTCGTCTGTTTGGTTGTAGAGCACGGCGCCGGTAATCTTTCCGGTTGTGTCCTCAACAAGGTCTATAAGCTCGTGTCGGGGGAGCAAACGAATGCCAAGAGACTTGATCTGGGCCGCACACGCGTCTTCAAGAGGCTTGCGGGTCAGGCCGCGCCAATTGCGCGTCTTATGGTCAAAGCAGGGGATAAATTGCTTTTGTTGGGCGCTCACGGCGTTTTGCGGACGCTGGAGCTCAACACCTAGATTCTGCTCGAGCCATTGGATGGCCTGAGGAATTCCGTGGACAAACGTCTGGACGAGCTCGGGGTCGGCAACGCCGCCGCCGACGGTCTGGATGGTGTCGATAAGATCCTGTTCGTCGTCTTCGTCGACGGGGCCGATAAGCCCAAGGCCCCAGGTGCCCGGGAAGAAGCTCGATCCGCTCATGGTCTTGCCGGCGCTTGCGATGGCAACGGTCGCGCCCGTGCTTGCTGCTTTTATGGCGGCGCAAAGGCCCGCGATGCCCGATCCGATTACCAGTACATCAGTTGATTCCATGGCATTCCTTTCTCGTTTGCGCATTGTCGCATGGGTGATCGGCAAAGGTATCGCAAAGATTGGATAAATCGGCAAAGGGCAAATATGGCACGTGGACGTTAGGGGCGCTTGGCGGCTCCTTCTCATCATGCCTTACGTTCCATCAGAACTGATATATCGCATCCTGAACGCTTTGTGGCGACAAAAAAGAGCCGCTACCCGGGTGGGTAGCGGCTCTAAAGCTCAACTATATGAGCATCGCGCGGGCGCGATTAGGCCTTGAGGGCCTCCTCGACGGCGACAGCGCAGGCGACGGTGGCACCGACCATGGGGTTGTTACCCATGCCGATGAGACCCATCATGTCGACGTGCGCAGGCACGGAGGAGGAACCGGCGAACTGGGCGTCGGAGTGCATACGGCCCATGGTGTCGGTCATGCCGTAAGAGGCAGGGCCGGCGCCCATGTTGTCCGGGTGCAGGGTACGGCCAGTGCCGCCACCAGAAGCGACGGAGAAGTACTTCTTGCCAGCCTCGATGCGCTCCTTCTTGTAGGTGCCAGCGACAGGATGCTGGAAGCGCGTGGGGTTGGTGGAGTTACCGGTGATCGAGATGTCGACGTTCTCGTGCCACATGATGGCAACGCCCTCGCGGACGTCGTCGGAGCCGTAGCAGTTAACGGCAGCGCGGGGACCATCGGAGTAGGGGATGGTCTCGACGACCTTGAGCTCGCCCGTGTAGTAGTCGAACTGGGTCTTCACGTAGGTGAAGCCGTTGATGCGGGCGATGATCTGAGCGGCGTCCTTGCCCAGACCGTTGAGGATGACGCGCAGCGGCTTCTTGCGAGCCTTGTTGGCGTTCAGAGCCAGGCCGATAGCGCCCTCAGCGGCAGCGAAGGACTCGTGGCCGGCCAGGAAGGCGAAGCACTCGGTGTCGTCGGAGAGCAACATAGCGCCCAGGTTGCCGTGGCCCAGACCGACCTTGCGGTCCTCAGCGACGGAGCCGGGAACGGTGAAGGCCTGGATGCCCTCGCCGATGATGGCAGCAGCCTCAGAAGCGGACTTGACGCCACGCTTGACAGCGAGAGCGCAGCCGAGGGTGTAGGCCCACTCAGCGTTCTGGAAGGCGATGGACTGGGTGTTGTTGACGATCTCACGCGGGTTGAAGCCCTTGTCGGTGCAGATCTGTAGAGCTTCCTCGAGGGAGGCGATGCCGTTGTCGGCGAGGCACTTGTTGATCTTGTCAGCGCGGCGCTCGTAACCTTCGAACGTAACAGTCATAGTTATTTCCCTCCCTTTCTACTCGTGAACCGGGAACACGCTGGCGACGGAGTGAGTCTCCTCGTCGGTGCGCGGGTCGATGTACTTGGCAGCGTTCTCCCACTGACCATAGTGGCCCATAGCGCCAGCGATGGCCTCCTCGGGGGTCTTGCCGGCCTTGACGGCGTCGGTGAACTTACCGAGGTTCAGGAACTCGAATGCGATGATCTCGTTCTTGTCATTGAGAGCCATGCGGGTGACGTAGCCCTGAGCGAGCTCGAGGTAACGAGCGCCCTTGGCCTTGGTGCCGAACATGGTACCGACCTGAGAGCGAAGGCCCTTGCCGAGGTCGTCGAGGGAGGCGCCCACGGGCAGGCCGCCCTCGGAGAACGCGGTCTGGCTGCGGCCGTAAACGATCTGCAGGAAGATCTCGCGCATAGCAACGTTGATGGCGTCGCAGACGAGGTCGGTGTTGAGGGCCTCGAGGATGGTCTTACCGGGAAGGATCTCGGAAGCCATGGCGGCAGAGTGGGTCATGCCCGAGCAGCCGATGGTCTCAACGAGGGCCTCCTCAATGATGCCGTCCTTGACGTTCAGCGTGAGCTTGCAGGCGCCCTGCTGAGGTGCGCACCAACCCACACCGTGCGTAAGACCGGAGATGTCGGAAATCTCCTTAGCCTGGACCCACTTGCCCTCCTCGGGGATGGGTGCGGGGCCGTGGTATGCACCCTTGGCAACGGGGCACATGTTCTCCACTTCCTGTGAGTACTGCATGCCTCTCCTCTCTATCGTGTTGGCGTCCCGTCTGGGGGTCGTGGCTGGCGATTGCCGGTCGACCCTTCGAAAGGGACATGACATGCAGCCCCTATAATACCGCGAAATGCACGGAATATTCGGCGAACGGCTCAGTTTTCGTAGCGAGATGCGCGGAACTTTCAATTGAAACGATTTAAATGAGATATATTCATCAGAAGCGCGCGTCCCATTTTTTGTTGCTTTTAGTTATCTTGCGGAAACGTCGCATTGTCTGACCTGTGCTGCGGTGCCGTTCGCCGGTTGTTTGCTGCCATTTGCCGTGCGCAGATGCCATTTTGCGTGAATGTTTTGATGGCACGTTTCAATCGTGGTGTATTGGAAGGCGCAAGTTGATCCCGCTGAAGGGGGTGCCGTGCAGCGCGTTTGGAGAACGGTTACCGGCTTTTACCATGTTTCGGCCCGTGGCATCGGAAAACAGCTCGTCTTTGAGACCGATGACGACCGGTGGGAGTTTTTGGAGCTGATGCGCGACTGCTGCCGCGATGCCGGAGTGACGGTCGTGGCGTGGTGCCTTATGAGCAACCATGTTCACCTGGTACTCGCGGATTATGAGGACGCGATGAGCGCGGCGATGCAACGACTGCTTTTGACGTACGCCCGTCGGTTCAACAAGCGTACCGGGCGATCGGGCCGCCTGTTTCGTGAGCGTTTTGAACGCCGCTCGCTCGATACCGACTGGCAGGTGATGGAGGCTGTTCGCTCTGTACACGCCGATCCGCAGGAGGCTGGCATCAGCTTAATCGAGCGCTATCCGTGGAGCAGTTTTGCCGAGTATCTACGGGCCTACGACAACGATATGACGAGGGGATTTTCCGATCCTTCTTGCGTGCTTGAGCTTTTTGGTTCTGCCAAGGTCTTTATTGCCTATTCGCTTTCGACGCCCGACGGCTGCGAGCCGGCGATGCCTGATCTAGAAGAGACGGAGTGGGAACGCCACGCCTTTGCCGAAAAGTTGGCTAAGGGGCTCGGGGTTCCGCTCCACGGGGTTAAAGCCGCACCGTCGGCGCAACGCAATGTCGTTATTCTTGGATTGCACGATGCTGGTTTTACGGTGCGTCAGATTGAGCGGTATACGGGGATTGGCAAAAGTACCGTTTCTCGTATTGTGCGCGCCCGTGCGCGAGCGGCGGTGCGGACTGGCGGAAACGTGGTGTAGGGCCGCCGGTGCACCGCAGCTGGGGTCGCCCATACGCTACAGCTATTGTTCTAAAAGCTCGGGTACGGTAACTGCACTTCTTAATTTGCATAGAACAGACGCCGTTATGCATAAATTAACGCCTTAGCTCGGTTTTGCCCGTACCTACCCCCGTCCGCGCCGTGCAAAAAGCGGAGTTTTCTGCATCGTGGTACTGTCGGCACCGTTGCAATCCTGCAACATGCGGGCCCTGAAGCTATTTATGCCTGCCGATGTGCTCCCGAAACTCATGTTTGCGCCCCCTGAGACCACGATGCTTATTCTAAAACGCACTATAAAGGCGACTGGTAATGTTGATTAGTGCTTCCGATGCGTATACACGCGGCTTGGCGTGCTGAATACTCGCAAAAATGCACGCCGCACCCTAGGGGACCTGTCCGCGGCAGGCGCGAGGCGTGCCGAAGACCAGCAAGATGGGGCTTGGCACCTTGCTTAGAGTGCCTGTGGCCCTGTCGCATGCCTTTGGTACGGTGGAAAACGCTCGTGTTCGCGGTTGGCCGTGCGATGAATGATAGAAGGGGTGCCGGACGCGTGGGCTGTGTGCGCTCGCTATGAAAAAGCCGAGCCGCCCGATACAGGCGGCTCGGCAATCAAAATCCTTGAATTCGGGGCATCCGCTACTGGTTAGCTTGCCCCTCGAGCATACCGTCGAGGGTGCGCCAGGCGAGCTCGGCGCACTTGACGCGGGCGGGCATGTGCGAGATGTCCTGGAGCTGGGCAGCCTCGTCCAAGTCTTCCAAGTCCTCGTCGGAGAGCTGCTCGCCGCGGATCATGGCCAGGAAGAGCCCGGCCAGGCGGCGTGCCTCCTCGACCGTCTCGCCGGTGATGAGGTCGGCCATGATATCGGCGCTGGCCTGGCTGATGGCGCAGCCGTGACCGGTAAAGGAGGCCTCCTCGATCACGCCGTTCTCGACACGCAGCTGCAAGGTGAGCTCGTCGCCGCAGCTGGGGTTGATACCGTCGTGCTCGTGCGTGGGGGCGTCCATCTCGTACTTGTAGTCGGGGTGCGAGTTGTGCTCCATAAACGTGGTGGAGGTGTACAGATTACCCATTAAACGTGCTCCAAACGTGATGCAGGCCGGCGATGAACTTGTCGATGTCGGCCTTGTCGTTGTAGAAAGCCACGCTGGCGCGGCAGCAGGCGAGGTTCTCGACGCCCAGCCAGGTAAGCAGCGGCTGTGCGCAGTGGTGGCCGGCGCGGATACATACGCCGTCCATGTCCATGATGCTCGCGACGTCGTGCGGGTGGATGCCCTTGACGTTAAAGCTCACGACCCCGTGATGGTTATCCCAGTAGATGGAGCCGATGATCTGGACAAAGTCGAGCTGCATGAGCTCGCCCATCAGGTAATGGACGAGTGCCTGCTCGCGGGCCTGGATGTTCTCGTAGCCCACCGTGTTGACGAGGTAGTCGAGAGCGGCGCCTGTGGCGAAGATGCCGGCGGCGTCCTGCGTGCCGGCCTCGAACTTCTCGGGGACGGGCGCCCAGACGGCGTCCTGCTCAGTGACCGAATCGATCATCTCGCCGCCGGTGAGCATGGGCGGCATGGCGTTGAGCAGGTCCATCTTGCCCCACAGCACGCCGATGCCCATGGGGCCCATGGCCTTGTGCGCGCTAAAGGCAAAGAAGTCGGCGCCCAGATCGGCCACATTGACCGGCATGTGCGGCAGCGACTGCGCGCCGTCGACGACCACATAGCCGCCATACTTGTGCACGAGCTTGCCGAGGTTCTTGACCGGGTTCTCGACGCCTAGTACGTTGGAGACCTGACCCACGGCCAGAATCTTGGTCTTGGGACCCACCTTGGCCAGGACCTCCTCGGTGGTGAGTTGGCCGGTCTTGGTGGGATAGAGGTAGACAAGCTTGGCGCCGGTTTCGCGGCAGACCTGCTGCCACGGAATCAGGTTGGAGTGGTGCTCCATGATGGTGATGACGACCTCGTCGCCCGGCTCGAGGACCGTGGGCGCAAAGCTCTTGGCGACCAGGTTGAGCGACTCGCTTGTGTTGCGGGTGAAGACGACCTCGTTGGCCTGGGAAGCGCCGATGAGGTCGGCGATCTGCTGGCGCACCTTCGCGATAGCCTCGGTGGCCTCGACGGACAGCGAGTACAAGCCGCGCAGGGGGTTGGCGTTCATGCGCTGGTAGAAGTCGCGCTCGGCGTCGAGCACGCAGGCGGGGCGCTGCGCGGTGGCGGCACTATCGAGGAAGGCGATCTCGGGATGCTGCTGGAACAGCGGGAACTGCGCCTTGTAGGGGTTAGTCTCGATGTCCACGGTGGGCCAGCCGCGCGAAGCCTCGTCACTGGCGTCGAGCTCCATGGGCTCCGGTGCGGTACAGGTATCGCATTTAACGTGCTCGGTATCGATCATGCGAGCTCCTCTTCAAAGTTGTCGATCAGGTTGTTGCCCAGGCGGACGACGGCAGCGCGGGTGCGCTCATCGTTGGCGGAAAACGCGGCGTCCTCCAGCTTGGCGCGGATGAACAGGTCCTCGGCGGCATTTTGGTCAAGGCCGCGGCAGGCGAGGTAGAACAGCTGCTCGTCGCGGACGTGGCCGATGGTGGCGCCGTGGTTGCCAGCGACGTCGTCCTCGTCGCATAGGATGACGGGGACGGTCTTGTTGTCGACGCCCTTGTTGGCCAAAAGCACCGTTTCGCGCTCGGTGCCGGTGGCGCCCTTGCAGCCGTGCACGAGGTCGATGGTCCCGCGGTAGACCTTCTTGGACGTGCCGGTCAGCACGCCGTTGGCGTCGATCTCGCACTCGGTCTTGCGGCCGCGGTGGCGCAGCTCGTAGTTAAAGTCGCGAACCTGCTCGCGGGCGCCCAGGTAATCGGTATCGATCGTCACCTTGGCGGTGTCGCCCAGCAGGTCGCCAGCAAGGCCGGTGGCGCTGGCACCGGCACCCAGGACGGTGTGCTGCACGTTGACGCGCGCGCCCTCGTCCAGGAACAGGCCGGTGTCGTCAAGCGCGATCCAGCTGTCGTCGAGCGTCTGCGTGCAGGTCACGTTGACGGTGGCGTACTCGTGAGCGCACACCCGCAGCACGGAGCCCACGACACCCTCGCCGGCAACGGGGGAATCCAAAGCGATGTGCAGGTCGAGCGTCGCCTGTGGGCGGGCGACGACATCGATAGCGGCGATGGCCGCCGCCGCGTCGACGCCGCTAACGCGCGCGGTAACCGTGGCGTGCTGATAGGCGGGCACGTCGATGACGATGCGCTTGGTGGCGTGGTCGGCCAGATAGGTGTAGGCGGCCCCGCCCATGCCGGTCTCGAAGGCCTCGGCAGGGGAGAGCTCCTCTTCGAGCTTGATGGCGCCGGCCTGGTAGACAGAGGTGGCGGGCACGTCGAGCTCGGTTTCTGGCGTGATGCGGGCGCGGTCGGCAGCGTCGCCGGGGGCGGAGGCGCGGCGCTCGGGGAAGCGCTCGGCCATGGCGTCCATGGCGGCGTCGAAGGCGTCGGCAGCGCCGCGGAACTGCTCGTCCAGCCCCTCGACCTCGACGGCCTCGGCGGGAGCGGCGGCAAGTTCGTCCGAAAGCTCAAGCTTGGTCTGGTTCATACGCAGCCAACCCCAAGTGGCGGCAGGCATCGCATTAACCTGCTCGAGCGTGGCAGCAGCGGTGTTCGTGGTCTGTTTCATTATCCGATCGCTCCTTCCATCTCGAGCTTGATTAGGTTGTTCATCTCGACGGCGTACTCAAGCGGCAGCTCCTTGGAGACCGGGTTGGCAAAGCCGTTGACGATCATGGTGCGGGCCTCTTCCTCCGAGATGCCGCGGCTCATCAGGTAGAACACCTTGTCGTCGCCGATGCGGCCGATGGTGGCCTCGTGGCCGATGTCGACGTTCTTGGCGCGGATGTCCATGGCGGGGATGGTATCGGAGCGGCTCTGGTCGTCGAGCATCAGCGACTGGCAGCTCACGGTTGCTTTGGAACCTTCGGCCTTAGGCGTGGCCACGATGGAGCTGCGGAAGGTCTGGATGCCGCCGCTCTTGGAGATACCCTTGGTCTCGACGGTTGCCGAGGTGTCGGGCGCGTTGAGCACGACCTTGCAGCCGGTATCGAGGTTCTGGCCGGCGCCGGCAAAGGTGATGCCGGTAAAGCTCGAGCGGGCGCGGCGACCGTTGAGCACGCTCATGGGGTAGAGGTAGCCCACGTGGCTGCCGAAGGAGCCGCTGATCCACTCGATGTCGCCGTCCTCGTCCACGCGCGCACGCTTGGTGTTGAGGTTGTACATGTTCTTGGACCAGTTTTCGATAGTCGAGTAGCGCAGATGCGCGCGCTTGCCCACAAACAGCTCGACAGCGCCTGCGTGGAGGTTGGCCACGTTGTACTTGGGCGCGGAGCAGCCCTCAATAAAGTGCAGGTCGGCATCGTCCTCGACGATGATGAGCGTGTGCTCAAACTGGCCGGCGCCCTTGGCGTTAAGGCGGAAGTAGCTCTGCAGCGGAAAATCGAGCTTGGTGCCCTTGGGCACGTAGACAAACGAGCCGCCCGACCACACGGCACCGTGCAGTGCCGCAAACTTGTGGTCGGTGGGCGGGATGAGCGTCATGAACTTCTCGTGGATGAGCGGCTCCCACTGCGGGTCGTGCAGGGCCTCTTCGATGCCGGAGTAGACGATGCCCATCTTGGACGCAGTGTCCTGCATGTTGTGGTAGACCAGCTCGGAGTCGTACTGCGCGCCGACGCCCGCCAGGTAGCTGCGCTCTGCCTCGGGGATGCCCAGGCGCTCAAAGGTGTTCTTGATGTCGTCGGGCACCGACTCCCAGTCGTGCTTTTGGTCGGTGTTGGGCTTGACGTAGGTGACGATGTTGTCCATGTCCAGGCCCTCGATGGAGGGGCCCCACGTCGGGTCGGGGAAACGATTGAAGATCTCGAGGGACTTGAGGCGCAGGTCGAGCATCCACTGCGGCTCGTCCTTCTTGGCGCTGATCTCGCGCACGATGTCGGGCGTGATGCCGGCGTCGAGGCGCTCGAATCCCTCCTCGCCATAGGTGAAGTCGTAGAGGCTGCGGTCGATGTCCGCAACCTCGGTGCGGTTCTTGGTCATTGCGTCGCCCCTTTACGCCTGCTGCTCGGCAGCGTCGGCTTCGGCCTTGGCGCGTTGCTCGGCGGCCTCGCGCTCGAAGGTCTCAAAGCCGTTCTTGTCAATCCAGGGGATCAGCGAGGCGTCGTCCTCGCGTACGATATGGCCCTTGACCATAACGTGGACGCGGTCGACATCCAGGTGCTCCAGGATGCGCGTGTTGTGCGTGATGATGAGCATGGAGCCGTCGCAGCTCTTGCGGTAGGCGTCCATGCCATGGCTGACGGTGGACAGGGCGTCGACGTCCAGGCCCGAGTCAGTCTCGTCCAGGATGGCGAGCTTGGGCTGCAGCAGCAGAAGCTGGAGCATCTCGACCTTCTTTTTCTCGCCGCCCGAGAAGCCCACGCCCAGCTCACGGTTCAGGTAGGCGGTGTCCATGTTGAGCTCTGCCGCGAGCTCCTTGACGCGCCGGCGGAACTCCTTGCCCTTCATCTCCAGGCCGGGGCGGCCGGCGATGCTGGCACGCAAAAAGCTCGACAGCGGCACGCCCGGAATCTCGACCGGGGCCTGGAAGCTCAGGAACAGGCCAGCGCGCGAGCGCTTGTCGGTGGTGAGCTCGGTGATGTCCTGGCCGTCAAAGACGATGCGGCCGTCCTGCACGGTGTAGACGGGGTCGCCCATGACCAGGTGGCCGAGGGTGGACTTGCCGGCGCCGTTGGGGCCCATCAACACGTGGGTCTCGCCGGCGGCGACGTTGAGGTTGACGTTGTGGAGGATGGTCTTCTCGTCCACGGAGGCGGTCAGACCTTCGATGGAAAGCAGCGGATTTGCGCTCATGCTGTCCCTCTCTGTATATGGTGTACTCATAGGTGTACTAAACCCTAGGAATCTTCTCGGAATAAAGTTACTATGGGTTCGGCGTTAGTCAAGGGAAAACCCGACTAATCCACTCGACTTTTTAGATGTGGGACATAATTATCAGGTTTGTTTGCCCCGCGTGCATAAGATTTGGGACAAATAGGCCTGGTATTTTGTCCCGGCAACGATGAGAGGGTAGGTATGCTCATTTCTTCTAAGGGCCGCTATGCCCTCCGTTTGATGATTTATATCGCAGCGCTCGGTGACGCCGAGGGCAAGATCGCCCTGCGCGAGGTTGCCGACCGCGAGCGCATTTCACAGAAGTATCTGGAGCAGCTGGTTCGTCCGCTTATGAAGGCGGGGTTGCTTAAAAGCGTGCGCGGCAAGGGCGGTGGCTACATGATGGCCAAGGACCCAGCCGAGGTACGTGCCGGCGACATCCTGCGTGCCGTCGAGGGCAGCACGGCTCCGGTGGCATGCGACGGCATCGACAACAGCTGCACCCGTAGCGATCTGTGCTCAACGGTCAAGTTCTGGCGTGGTCTGGACGACGTGATCGAAAAGTACGTCGACGGCGTGACGCTGGCCGACCTAGCCGCCGTCCCCGAGATCAACTTTGACATTAAGCTGTAGGGCTGCAAATGGCATCTCTCGACAAAGTGTATAAGCAAATTGAAGTTTTTGCTCGGGAATGTGACGCCGATAAGGTTGTGCTGTTTGGTTCCCGCGCTCGAGGCGACAACTTGCCTAAGAGCGATATTGATATTGCTGTAGCAGGTTGCCGGGATTTCGGCCGTTTCTCATATTTGATCGAGGAGCGTCTTGATACTCTTTTAGATGTAGATATCGTCAATCTCGACGAGTCCTTATCGCAGCAATTGCTCGATGAAATTGCCAGGGATGGTGTGCTTCTGTATGAAAAAATATGAGAACTTTGCCAGCGCCTTGGCGAATCTTGAGGATGCGCCCAATCAGGATCTCAACAATGATTTTGTTCAGAGTGGATTGATTAATAAGTTTAATCTTCAATTTGA
>CABRYP010000040.1 GCA_902475245.1 uncultured Collinsella sp.
TTAATACTTGACGCTTTCCACTCATCACTCAGTTTACCGGCTCCTGGAAAATCAGTGTCGGCATTCATATCCTTGATAGTATTTGCGCCAGTGTCGTTACGCACATTATGCGAGTAGGCGTTAATAGGCGCAACGATTCGCGTCGCATCAGAGAGAACCGTAGTGCACTTATCCGCTGGATTCTTATCATCGTGTAACACGTGAGCGGAATCATCCGTACCAGCACCCCAATGGACAATGTTTTCACGAACATATGTCGCGCCAACGTTTTCCTCAAAGGGCGACTTGTACTTATTCCAAACCGAGCAGAGGAGCTTGCTGTCCGTTAGACCGCTATTTGTGAATGCCCGGATGTAGTAATCCACGCGGTACTCAAAGCGTGCGGTATAGGTATGCGGAACGGTCAGGTCCACATTGCCGGGAAGCTTGTAGCTCGGATCGCGGCTCACGCGAACATCAACCGGGGATCCATCGGCAGCCTGCTTGTTTTCATACCAACCCAGGAAACGATAGCCGTCGGGCAGCTGGCCCTCCTCGGATATAGCTTTACCGGATACGTCGAGCACCTGTACGGTATACGCGCTTGTGCCATCTTCTGCAGTCTCAACCTTAACGTCAGTTTTGCCCACACCGTCGCGCCGAGTCTGATCGTCGGTTGCATCCTGCTCATTGCCCTCAAACACCGTCATGATGTTCGACACATAGTCGGTGTACACCGGATAAAAATCGGTAGGGCCAAGCACAGTGATCTCGGTGCCGGCAGGATAGAACGCACCGGCGTTTTTTAACTCGGCAAGCTCAGGCGAGGTGATGGCCGCGTAACCGCCATGCATCCCGGCCTCGCCACTCGGCTGCGTCGTCCAACCGATAAAGGTGGCGCTGGCAGAAAGAGTGCCGCGGTCCGCAGGGGCAGCCGGCGTCAAACCGACGCCATAGCGGTACCAGTCCGTCGACTTGTCGTGCTCCTCGCCGCTCTGCCACGCGAGCGTCTCGCCCTTGACGTTATAGAACAGTACCTGCGCCTCGTACGAAGCAATAAACAGGTCGTTGCCCTTAAAGGCCTCGGCCCCCTTCGCGTTATCGGCGGTATAGCTCGACGTTATCTCGTGCGCTTCGTTCTTCTGGACTTGCTTGCCAGCCTTAACGGCATCGGCATCGGTCTTGCCGTTAAACCAGGCGTTATCGGCATCGATACGGTTCACATTGACTCCGGGCTCACGGAACCAGCCCATAAAGCGGTAGCCGCCGTTGGCCTCGGTCAAACCCTCTGGCTTTGCGGAGGTATCCTGCTTAAACGTTACCGATGTATCGCCCTGGGCCAGGCCTTGGGCCGTTCCCGCCAGCACGGCGCTCACGGCAAAGGCGTACGGATCCGAGGTCGCCTGGTCTTTGCCAAGTTTGGTCTTCTCGATTGTCGCGGTGCCCGCACCGGGAAAATCGATCGTCGCCTTAACGCTCTGGCCATGCACGGGGATATTCAGCTTGTAATCCATCGCCCACTCATTGGTGTGCTGGCCACCCAGGGCATCGTCGTTGGCGGTCGAGCGCATGGTGCCGGCACAGAAATCGTAGTCGTGCTCTTCCCACAGCTCGCGCGTGGTGTAGCACTCGTCATCCCATGGACCATAGCCATCACCCTTGGTGGTGCCGTCGCCGCCAAACGAGGGGATTTTCTTTTTGGCAGGGTTGCCCTGGCTGCTGCCTTTTAGGCTCACACTCGGCTTAAAGTAGCATTCGGTAACCGTGGCGTCACCCTTGTTGGCGCGCGCAGCAATACCGCCCAGGTTCACATCGTTTTGAATGATGGGGATCACGGCGATGGGATTGTACTGACGCGAGCTCAAGTCACCCGCAAAATGGCTTCGAACGAGCTCGTTGCCCTTTTCGGTTAGAATACGACCCGCCAAGCCACCCGTCCACGCACGCGTCACGGCGACGACGCCCACGTACGACGCGGCATAGCTGTAGCACTGCGCCGTCGAGAAGCAGTCGATAATCTTGGCGTTACCCGCCATGCAGCCCACAAAACCCGAGGCATACACGTTGTTGCCGCCCAGAGCGCCAACAGCCACGTCGTACTTATTAGTGACGTCGGTCATGCCAATCGAGCCATCGTCTTTGCGCGTAGGCGTAACGCGGCAGTACTCAATCGTCGAATTTGTAACGTAGCCGGCAAACGCCGCCATATACAGACCCTCGCCACCAATTGCCTGTACGCCCGAAGTCGTGTTGTTAACGGCACGGCAACCACGGACCTCGCAGTTATAAAGGGTGCAGCCGTCGAGCTCGCCGGCGATGAGACCGCCCTCAAAGCCTGCGTTGGTAATGAGGTTGAGAGCATTGTTGGCGCAGGTCACGTGCAGCGTGCTCTCCATGACCATAACGTTTTCGAAGCGCGTATTGACGGCCTTGCCCACGATAATGCCACCGCGGAAGTCCGCCCACACGTTGGCGTCCTTGACCAGGAAGTTTTTGATGGTGGCACCGTTGGTCTCGGCAAAAAATCCCGTATCGCGCTCGGGGTCAAAAGCGTCTTTATCGTAGTTCAGGCCCTCAACGGCGTGGTTTTGACCATCGAACACGCCCTTAAACGGATGCTCCTTGTTGCCAAACGACAGATGCTTAACGGTGTCTGCAACGATGGTTTTCATGTCGTCGCTGTCGAGCTCAATGTCGTTATCGAGATAAACGTGCCAGCCGGACGTATCGCGCTCGCGCGACAGCGCCACACACGACAAAAAGTCAGCCTCGTTTTTGATGTGGAATTCGATTTTGGCCTCGGGCACATCCTCGGCATGCACCACCGTTGGCAGCGCCATAACGCAGCAAAGGGCAATCGCTGCGACGGCAACCAGCCTGCTAAGCATACCCCGGTTCATATTCTTGATCTTCATAGGCTAGTTCGCCTCCGGCCAGCCCGCGACGTCAAGCACGTCGAGGACGGTATCGCTTGCCTGCTGGTTTTTGGCCTGCACGGCCTGAACATCGATATCGAGCCTGAGTGAGCCGCCGCGCGCGGCATCGTGGTAGTCGCCCACAAAGCGCAGCGAGTCCATGAGGCTTTCCGTCATGGCGCCGGGGTCGAGCATGCCGCCACGCCCGGCCAATCCACGGTAGTAGTACCACCCATCGCCGCCGTCGATCCACGGGGACCCCTCGTCCGCGTTCACATGAAACGCAACGCTGCCCGAGGCATCCGCACTCGAACCGTCGGGTGCCATTGACGTCATGCGTAGACGAGCGCGAACGTACTCAGGCTGCGCGCCGGCGTTCTCCACGCGCACAATGCGGCTGATGTCAGAGCCACTGGCCTTGGTGTCGGGATAGTCCCCGTGCTCGTCGGCCTCAAACGGAATCTCTTCGCCTTGCTCGTTGAGGGTGTATTCGCAGACTCGTACCTTCACGCTGCCAAACGATAGGACGTTGTTCGCCGGAACCATATCAACGGTAAAAGCCAGCGTGCCGCACAGGCACGCCAGGGCCAACAGCGCCATCGCGGCAAGCGCCAAGGTGCGTTTCTGATTGTCGGAAAGATTGTTGAGCATTACGTTCGCCAGTCGTCGATAAAAAGGGGACCGAGATCCCGACCCGAAAATGGGGATGGGGAGCGGGTCGGGATCTCGGTGGAGGGGATGGGATTACTGCAGGCCGTTAGCCCAAGTCCTGGCAGCAGTCAAAGCAGACGCAGACGAACCCTCAGTTGTGTTGTCTGCTGCGTAAATGAAGCAGTTGACTTCCATCGTCGCAGGATTGGCGAAATCCTTTTGCTCGGTCTCCTTGGGCGTAGTCACCTGGCTGAACAGCTCGCCAGTCCACTTATCCTCAGTCTTGCTGGCAATAAGCGGAGTAGCCTCGGTTCCTTCGCCAACATAAACAAAAAGGCCACCGAGATAATGAGTCGGCTCGCCCTCAACGGTATCTGCGTCAACGGCCTTCCAGCCATGGTTAATGGTGAAGTAAGTCGTCTTGGGCTCAGCGGTCCCGGCAGACGCCGTCTTGTTGTTCACGAAGACGTACACATATGCATCCTCGGATCCCTTGCCGATACCGACATTAGGATTCTTGGCAACAGACACGCCAGGGGCGAGCTTAGAGTCCTTAACCCATTTGGTCTCGGTCAGGTTGCCGTTGACCTTAGTGTTATCATCCGGAAGCGGCTGACTCGGATGGTCGGGATCGGTAGTGGGCTTGTTGATGCCCGCAGTGGTGAAGTTGTTGGTCAGGCTCGACTGCGCCGTCAGCCATGCATAGGTGCCAACGCCGGCGGCCAGCACCAACAGCAGCAGGGCGGCAATGATGCCGTAGCGCTTTTTCTTCTTGTTTTCCATCGTTCTCTTCCTTTCGAGAATCGTTTTCCCCGGCAACGGCCCCTACCGCCGCCGACGCTTTTCCCTGCCGCTATGAACGCCGCTCCCTCGCATGCACGCGGGTATGCTTGCCCGCAGGCTCGTCGGGAACCATCCGATCGAGCACTATCGACGCCGCGATCAGCAGCGTCAGAACGGCCGCCACAACAAGCAAACCGGGCATCGTCGTGCAATATGCGTTGACGAAGCCCAGGTAAGGGACACAAAAAGAAACAGTGCCGATAACACTCGAAAAAGGCGTCTGCTCGGCATCGTGCATGATGCTTCCATCTGCATTTTTGTTCGCGATTCCCTGCGTGCCGATCATCTGCGCGGCAGGGTCGATCTCGTACACCTGGTGCGTTACCACGGCGCCGTCCGATCGGTAAAAGGTTGCATTGTCGCCCACGGCAATATCCGCCGGCTCAACCTGGCGGACAAACACCATGGAGCCAACGGGAAGCTCGGGTTCCATAGAGCCCGAAAGCACAGCAAAGGGCATGTATCCAAATGCGCGAGGCACAAAAGAAACAACGGCAAGGGCTATGACAAGCGCGAACGCCAAGCTACTCAAAAGTGCAATAAATCGTTTGAGTCTACGCGCAGCCAAAGTGATAATTCATCCCCCTTGAGGCCTCATTCGACCCATCCTAAGGTCAGCAAGTTTCAACAGGAACCGCAAGGCGCTTGAAAAGTGAGTCCGAAATAAGCCAATTTGGAATCTTTTCGTAATAAAAACATAGCGATGTGCTACACGTTTTTCAATGTTTTGTCGCTAAATGCTACTTATTTTGGCGTAAGTGGTCATTTATCCCCAAATTAGTCTGTTCTATCCAATATCTGTGACTAACCCCCTACGCAATTCGTCCATAGAGGGTTAAATATTTTGAAAAACCAAGATATCGTACCCCCCCCCCACATTAAAAATAAACTGCTGGAAGTACTGTTTATTTTTAACCCTCTTTTTGCAGCTTTATGACAGCCCCATCTAGTTCGCAGCCCATAACCCTCTGAAAACCGTGTCCCAGAATTCGCTTGCGAAATGGGATGCGGTTTCCGCTTGTGGACCCGTTGGGAAGCCGTATCCCGCTTCGATCACAAATTCCGGGTCGCACTTTCCGCCAAGGCGCTCAACTGGAAAATGCATCCCATTTCTCAGCCGAATACTGGGATGCATTTTCCACAGAGCCCTTCAACGGGAAACTGCATCCCACTCCAAAGGCAAATTCCGGGACACAGCTTCCGCAACCCCACCCATCCGGAAAGCCCATCCCACTCCGCACACATCCGGGCATAGAACAATCAGCTTATTAGGCCTTCCATCAATAAAGGGGCGCCCTCGTGTCACGAAAAAGCCTCGAGGATTTCGAGGCTTTCACATTTGTATTGTTTTGCACGAAGGACCGCGAACGGCGAAGCTACTCGCCCAGCACGGCCTTCTTAGCGGCTGCAGCCATGTTGTCCAGATCCTCCTTGGTGGGATGGTCCTTCGCGGCAACCCAGTTGTCGAGCAGCATCTTAAAGCGGGCATTATCGGGATCTTGCTCGAGCATGGCCTCGTAGCGCTGCTTGACCGCGGGGCCCATCTTGCCCTGGCACATCACCCAGCCCGCAAGCTCGGCATCCCCAGCCAAATTGGAAGTTACGCGATCAATAATCTGCTGGTAATAGCTCTGGTCGGCCCCAAAGCCGCAGGTGCCAAACAGGAAGACGCGCTTGCCGTGCAAGGCGGAGAGCAACGCCGCGACCGAAGGCGTACATGCGCCCTTGTCGCACCAAAAGCCAACGAGCACCGTATCGGCAGCGCAGGCACCCTGCGCCTCGCGCGCAACTTGATCTGCGTCCGCATCGTCGCTCAACGCCGCGGCATGGACAAACTCAACGCCCGCAGCCTGCAGAGTGCGCTTGATCGCACCCGAAACCATCCTGGTATTACCGCTCTTGCTGTTAACCACCAAAGAGCACGTCATAGTCACGTTGCCTCGTTTCCCCCAAAACTAAAGCCACTAATGCAATTTATTAGATGAATATCTTAGTACTAACGTGACAGATGTAAACCACCGTCTGTCGATTGATTAATTTGCCCCACGGGCTTGCTCACTGGGCGAATTGACTGCGGTAGAGTTCGGCGTAGAAGCCGCCTGCCGCTAGCAGCTCGTCGTGCGTGCCGCGCTCGATAATCTCGCCGTCGCGCATTACCAGGATGCAGTCGGCGTTGCGAATGGTGCTCAGGCGGTGCGCCACGACAAAGCTTGTGCGACCTGCCATAAGCTCGTCGAATGCCGCCTGAACCTGCAGCTCGGTGCGGGTATCGATGCTCGAGGTCGCCTCGTCCAGCAGCAAGATTGCCGGGTCGGTGAGCATGACGCGCGCGATGCACAGCAGCTGTTTTTGGCCCTGGCTAAACGTGCCGCCATCCTCGCCGATTACCGTATCGTAGCCGCCTGGCAGCTGCACGATAAACTTGTGCGCGTGCGCGCGCTTGGCCGCCTCGATAACCTGCTCGCGCGTGGCATCCGGGCAACCGTACGCGATGTTGTCCGCCACCGTGCCCTCGAACAGCCACGTATCCTGCAGCACCATGCCAAAGGCACGGCGCAGGCTTGCGCGCGTGTAGTCACGCGAAGACCGGCCATCGACCATGATGCACCCGTCATCGATATCGTAAAAACGCAGCAGCAGGTTGATGAGCGTCGTCTTGCCGCAACCCGTGGGACCGACAAGGGCAAACCGCATGCCGGGCTTGGCCTCGATGCAGATATCCTGCAGCAGCTTGCGGTCGGGCACATAGCTAAAGTCCACATGCTCAAAAGCCACCTCACCCTGCGGGGCAGCAAGTTCCACGGCGTCCGACGCGTCGGGCTCCTGCTCGCGCGCATCGAGCAGCGCAAACATGCGGCGCGCCGAGGCATATGCCGTCTGGATTTGCGTGATGACGTTGGTGACCTCGTTGAACGGCTTGGTGTACTGGTTGGCGTAGGACAGGAAAATCTGCACGCCGCCCACCGTAAGCGCCGCGGGCACGCCCGTGATCACGCCCACGCAGCCGATCACAGCGACCACTGCATAGATGATGTTGTTGATAAAGCGCGTGCCGGGGTTGGAGAGCGAACCCATAAACTGCGCGCGCTCGCCCGCAGTGTAGAGCTCGGCATTGAGGGCATCGAAGCGCTGCTGGGCGTTCGGGCCATAGGCAAAGGCGTCGACAAGCTTTTGCTCGCCTACGTACTCCTCGATATGACCACCGAGCTGCCCTTGAATACGCTGCTGTGCCGTAAAGCTTTTGTTGGAGAGCTTGGCAATAGCACCGGCTGCAAAAATGGAAAGCGGCGTGACGAGTACCACCACAAGCGTCATGGTCAGGTTGATGGAAAGCATAAACGCGAGCGTGCCCACGATGGTAATAACACCGGTGAAGAGCTGCGTAAAGCCCTGCAGCAGACCGTCGCCCACCTGGTCGACGTCGTTGACCACGCGGCTCATGAGGTCGCCGTGAGCATGGCTGTCGATAAAGCTGAGCGGCATGCGGCTGAGCTTATCGCTCGCCTCCACGCGCATGTCACGCACCGTCTCGTAGGACAGGCGGTTAACGCAATAGCCCTGCAGCCACTGGAAGGCTGCGGCCCCCACCACAACAAGCGCGAGTTTGGTGACAAGCGGCAGTAACGCATCAAAGTCCACCTGGCCCGCCGCGACGATGAGGTCGATGCCCTCGCCAATGAGGATAGGCGTGTAGAGCTGCAGGATTACCGAGACGGCGGCGCTCACAAACGACGCCGTAAACGAAATACGGTGCGGACGGACGTAGCCCATCAGGCGGCGGGTCATCGCGCCCACGGGATAGCGCTCGGGGTCGCCGGGCTGGCGTGGGCCGTCGCCCAGGTCGTTGAGGTTATCGTTGCCGGACACATTAGCGGTCATCGTGGCGACCGAACCGGAAGAAGTATACGGGTTCATCTAGCAACCCTCCTTTGAGCAAGTAGGCGCAGGGGCAGTCGGGGCGGACGCGGGCACCGTGCTCCCCTGCTGGCCCTCGAGCTCCTCGCGGCGCAGCTGCGACTGGCAAATCTCGCGATAGAGCTGGCAGCTTGCATACAGCTCGTCATGCGTGCCCAGGCCCGCAACCGATCCGTGGTCGAGCACGCAGATCATGTCGGCATCGCGCACGGTCGAGACGCGCTGGCTCACGATGACCGTCGTGAGCGGCAGCCCGCCCTCGGCGGCACCGCGCACGCTGCGCTCGCGGATGGCATGGCGAAGCGCCGCGTCGGTCTTAAAGTCGAGTGCCGAGGCGGAGTCGTCCATGATCAATATCTGAGGCGAGCCCACCAGGGCGCGCGCGATGGTCAGGCGCTGGCGTTGGCCACCGCTGAAGTTCTTACCGCCCGCCTCGACCGGGGCATCGAGCCCCTGCGGCTTGTTGCGCACGAATTCGCTGGCCTGCGCCATATCGAGCGCCGCCCAGAGCTCATCGTCGGTCGCTGACTCGTCACGCCAGGTCAGGTTGCTGCGGATGGTGCCGCTCACCAGCGACGCGCGCTGCGGGACGGTCGCGACCACATGGCGCAGCTGGTCGAGCGGCCAGGCGCGCACGTCGGCGCCCATCACGCTCACGCTGCCAGCGCTCGCATCGTACAGGCGCGGGATAAGCGAAACGAGCGTGGACTTGCCGCTGCCCGTGCCGCCGATAATGCCGAGCGTCTTGCCCAGCGGCAGCTCCAGCGTCACATCGCTCACGGCATTTGCCGCGCCCACGCCAAACGAAAAGCTCGCATGGTCAAAGCTCAACGCAGGAACGGGAGCGACATTGCCCGGCTCGGGCAGTGCGACCGGCTGGTTGCCCTCATCGGTAATGCTCGGCACGCAATTGAGCACCTCGTTGATACGCGACGCGCTGGCGCCCGACTTGGTAAAGACCACGACTAGGTTGGCGACATACACGATGGAGGTGAGGGTCTGCGTCATGTAGTTGACGAACGCCATGACCTGACCCTGCGTGAGCTCGCCCACGTTGACCTGGATGCCGCCGACCCACAGGATGGCGCACACGCCCAGGTTCATCACAAGAAACGTGACGGGGTTGAGAATCGACGAGAGCTTGCCCACCGCGATGGCAGTATTGGCCTGGTCATCGGCGGCTTGGGCAAAGCGCTCACGCTCGTGATCTTCACGCACAAACGCACGGACCACGCGAGCGCCCGAAAGGCCTTCGCGGCAGATAAGCGCGATGCGGTCGAGCTTTGCCTGCAGCTGCTTGTAGTACGGAATACAGCGCGCCATGACAACCCAGAACACCAGGCCAATGGCGGGCGTGCAAATCAAAAAGATGATGCCGAGCTTAAGGTCGATGGCAAGGGCCGCGACCATGGAGCCCGCCGCCAGGAAGGGCCAGCGGATGAGCATGCGCACGCCCAGCGCCACGGCGAGCTGCACCTGGTTGACGTCGTTGGTAATGCGCGTGATGAGCGACGGCGTGCCAAAACGGTCGAGTTCGGCATAGCTCAGCTTGTTGATGTGCTGGTAGAGCGCGCCGCGAATGTCGGTGCCCATGCCCTGCGAGGTGAGCGCCGCCATCTTTTGGCAGACGAGCGTAAACGAGATGCCGATCACGGCCATAGCGCCAAGCAGCATACCGTAGCGGACGACGGCGTTGACATCGTGCGCACCGATGCCCTTATCGATCATCTGGGCAATCACCAGCGGCGTCAGCAGGTCAAAGATCACTTCGATCAGCTTGCACGCAGGACCAATCACCATATAGCGGCGAAACTTACCGCCAAAACGCCTGAGCAGCTCAATCATGTATAGGCGCTCCCTATCATCATCCACATTCAATTCGAACCATGATAGTACCGCCACCCCAAAAGAAGCGTAAACAACTCGTCATTTCTAATGGGATTCGGTTTCCAAAGAAGCGGAAAGGCACGCGCACGCCCAGCCAGTGTCGGGTCGACCGCTTGGTATACTTACATTAGTGCTACCAAGTTAGTCGCCGACCCTTGAAATGAGGTGCCGAGATGAACGACATTCTCGCAAGAAGAGCAAGACGAGCAACTGCGGGCATCGCCCTTTCCGCGGCACTTGTCGCGGGAATCGCCCCCGCAACGGCGATCGCGGCAGAAACCAGCTCCCCCACCGGTGCAGTTGCCTTGCAGACAGAAGACGCGGCCGCCGCAAAAGAAAAAGCGTATGCAGCCATGCAGGAAGCGCTCAAAAACCTCGAGGCCGCAAAAGACGCCGCAAGTCCCGAGAAAATTGCGGAAATCGATGATGACATTGCCGCTTTTCAAGAGATCTACGACATGGTGGTGACGGAAGCCGCCAAACGGAGGGAACCCCTTCCCGCCATGCAAGCGGACGTCGATGCAGCCCAAGCCAAATACGATGAGGCCCACAACCGGGTAAGCGAGCTCCAGGCAGAATTAAATAAGGTACTCAAGGAGCTCGGCGACGAAGCGCCCAGCGCAGCTGTTAAGGAGCATATTAAGCAGTTGCGCAGTGAGATCATGGCGGCAGAAAGGCGAGAAGAATCTTGTGAAGATGATCTTCACCACTACCAACGCCGGCTCGAAAGCCAGGAAAAACAGGTTCAGTATTTCGAAAGTGAGGCAAAGGAAGCTAAAGCCCACATCGACGAGGACATAGCCAAGCGAAATGCGCTCCTTAGCGATTTGGAAAAGGCGCAAGCGGCCTATGACGACGCCTGCAAGGCATACGAAGAGGCGAAAGCCGCGGCAGATAAGGCCACCTCGCCCGAGATAACGCAACCGACCGAGACGACGCCTCCCTCCAGCTCGGCGCAACCGGCCGAGGCGACACAGCCCACCGGCTCGTCCGCGACCGGCAAATACGCTCCATCGAGCTCCACCAAGCAAGCAAATACGACCACCGGCAAGCTCGCAAACACAGGCGACACAGCGCCGAGCGCAATCGCACTCGCAGGCATCGCCGTCACAGGACTCGGAATAACCGCCACGGCCACACGCCGCATCAGGAACTCAAAATAGCTGCCAGCGGTTATTGTCTCCGCCAATCCACAAGCCCATAGACAAAGAGGCCCGTTTCCCCGACCAAAACCAGGGAAACGGGCCTCTTTACTTGTAAAAACAAATGGTAATGCCACCATCTCTTGAACCACGTAGCCATTGATGTCTTGGCGCAGCCAGACACTATGACCCAATCCGAGGGCACGGAAACGACAGGAGCCCCCGCTCGTGACCGCGGGTCGGGGCTGCGACAATGTTGTTGAAGTGCCAGAGGCGCAGCCGCGCCGCAACGAGGTTGGGAGGCTCCCGTGCCTAGATATTCTACCGCCTTCGGAATGGACGTACACCTCAGGTCCACCACCGTCTGCGCGCTCGACGCGGAGACGGGCGAGGCCGTGACGAGGAGGTTCCGCGGCAACCCCTGGGGCGAGGTCGCGGAGTGGATGTCGGGCTTCCCTGGCCCGTCGCTCGCCGCCTACGAGAGCGGCTACCTCGGCTTCGCCCCGCAGAGGGAGCTGTCGGCCCTCGGCGTCGACTGCGTCGTCGCGGCCGTCTCCAAGGTCCCGAGGTCGGCGGCCGACCTCTCGTCCAAGAACGACCGCAACGACGCGGCCAGGATGGCCAAGGCGATACTGTCGCACGACGTCACCCCGGTATGGGTGCCGTCCCCCGAGATCGAGGGGCTCAGGGACCTCGCCGCCGCCCACGACGCGGCGACCGCCAGGCTCGCGGCGGCGAAGCAGCGGCTCCTGGCGTTCCTGGCCCGCCGCGGCTACGCCTACGGCGGCACGACGCCGGCCGGAAACCCCCGGAAGTACTGGACGTACGGCTTCCTCAGGTGGCTCGACGGCATACACCCCGACGACGACGGCGGCATCCGGGCGCTCGCGGCGCTGAGGAACGAGGTCGAGGCGGCCGACGAGACGAGGGAGGCCCTCCTCGCCGAGTACAGGGCCGCCGTCGCGGCGGGCCCCCTCTCGGCCGAGGTCGAGGCGCTCCAGTCGATCAAGGGATGCGGGTTCGCGCTCGCCGCCGCCTTCGCGTCCGAGGTCGGCGACTTCTCGAGGTTCCGCTCCGGCAGGCAGGTGACGGCCTACTTCGGCCTCGCCCCGAAGCAGAGGTCGAGCGCGGACTCCGTGCGCCTCGGCGGGATCAGCGGGGCCGGCAACGCGCTCGTCAGGAAGCTGGCGGTCGAGGGGTCCTGGCGCTACGCCCAGGCCGGCCACCAGCCGAAGCTGATGCCCAAGGGCTCCGGCGTCCCCCTCGAGATAAGGATGCACGGGAGGAAGGGGTCCGAGCGCCTGCTCCGGCGACGCGAGGAGATGCTCGAGAGGGGCATGCCCCAGGCGAAGGCGAACGCCGCCACCGCCGCCGAGCTCGTGAGATGGCTGTGGGCCCTCGGCACGATGTGCCGGGAGGCCGGCGAATAGACATAGCCCCCGTCCCGGCGAGCCGGGCAGCCTTCGGGGACACCCCCGTTCTCGCTGTGCGCGCGGCAGCGGCCGCATGCGCGAAGTCAGACTAGGGAACCCCGCCGAAGGAGAGGATTGCGGGCCGCCGGAGCGGCATCCGCGGATATGAGACTGAGCCGAAGGCGTCGACGACATGCCGGGGGCGGACCGGGACGGGTTCAACGGCAGGCCCCGCCGACCGATTGCAAGCGGTCGGCGGGGCCATTGTGGCTCTTGACAGCGGATTGGGTCATATGAGCGAGCGACATCCAGGGCGAACAAGTTGGCATGAAAAAGGCAAGGCATAGACCTTCTGGTCATGCCTTGCCTTTTGAATGACAAATTGTCGCTCTGGGTAGCGCGCAGCGTCGAGCATTGCGCGGTTTGGTAAAACCGCGCAAAAAGAAAGCCTGCGCACTCGATGGATTCGGATGCCCGACAGAGGCTCCTTATGGCTGCTTCCTTCCGGACCTGACCAGATTCGGAACATGTCGTCATCCGAACCCATCGAACGCGCTAGGCGCTCGGTATATCTTACCCGCTCCCGCCCGATGGGGCAAGACAGCTAATTTGGGACGGGGCTTTTTTGACTACTTTTTGACTGGTGGGGCATCAGGGTGGCGAAAGTAGTCAAGGAGGCCCCGTCCTAAATAGACTGATCTGGTGCTGTGCCACGAAAAGGGCCCATCTACTACGTTTAGGTCGCAGGGGTCGACCATAGCCGACTTTTTCGAAAATCGGCAAGCTTTCTACCTGCGGTTTTGTTTTTGCAAATTCCGGGATGGTCGAGGGTGGCCGGCTTAACGTAGTAGATGGTCGCATTTCGTGGCAAACGGTCCGACCCAAGACCCAAGGCAGCCAACCTCGAATGGCCATTCTCAAAGTTGCGGTGGAATACGGACTGAATTGGCCCCTTAAAGGCAAAAACACTCCGTATTCCACCGCAACTTATAGGGAGATAGGCCTTAGAGGCGAGCGAGGTCATAGGCTTGTGCGGCTGACTCGCCGGCGCAGATAAGGTTGGCTGTGGCTTCTTGCGGATCGAGTGCCCGCTCCAGGTCCACGGGCTTGCGACAGATCGGCAGGACAAGGTCGATGCCCTGCTCGTACACCGCATCCAGGTTGTCGGCACGACCGCCCACGACGGCAACAACCGGCTTGCTATATCGCTTGGCACGGCGGGCCACGCCCACCGGCGCCTTGCCGGCGGCGGATTGCTCGTCCATATTGCCCTCGCCCGTTATGACCAGGTCGACATCGCGTACACGCTCGTCAAACCCCACGAGATCGAGCACCGTCTCCACGCCCGAGCGTAGCTCCGCACCGAGCGCCAGCAGCGCGGCACCCAGGCCGCCGGCGGCACCGGCACCGGGCACGCCGAGCACCGAGCCAAATGTCCGCACACCCTCGGGTGCGCACAGCAGCCCCTGGGCCCGCGCCTCGGCAATCGCCGCATCGAGCAGGCGACCGTAGCTGACCATCCAGCCGTCGTACTTGCCCAGAGCCTCGGCATCCCCCGCCGGCAGGCCCTTCTGCCCGCCAAACACCGCAAGCGCGCCGCGACGCCCTACGAGCGGATTCTCGACATCCGAAAGCACAACGATACGAGCGTCATCCAAAGCCTGCAGCGCTGGCGCCAAATCAACGCTCGCCACCTGCTCAAGGCCGGCAAGACCGGGGGCGACATCGCAGCCCTGATCATCGACCACACGCGCGCCCAGCGCCTGCAGCATGCCGGCACCGCCGTCGTTGGTGGCGCTGCCGCCCAGTCCTATATATAGAGTCCTCGCCCCTGCGCGAACCGCACGAAGCATGAGCTCGCCTACGCCATAGGTTGTAGCAGCCAGCGCCGATGACTCCGTGCAAGGCGAATACCCAATGCCGGCCGCCTCGGCCATCTCGATGACCGCGGACTCGCGCTCGACATCAACCAGCATCCGGGCAGGCACACGCTCGCCCAAGGGACCTGCCACCTCGCAGGCCACAATCTCACCGCCGCACGCGGCAACGGCATCGAGCGTTCCCTCGCCACCATCTGCCAGCGGCAACGCGGCCACCTGGGCATCGGACCACACACGGCGCACGCCCTCGGCAACCGCCGCCTCCGCCTGCGCACTCGACACACTGCCCTTAAAGGAGTCGATCGCCAGCAGCACACGGCGGGGCCGGCGGCACGCAGGACCAAAGTCAACCGCCGCGTCAGCATCCTCACCGGCACCTGCAAGCGCTGCGGCGTGAGCGGCGTGTGCTTCAAGATCGGCCCCACAACCGCAGCCAGCACCATCGGTGCCACGCAGCCCACTAAAATAGCTGCTCAACACCTCACGACACTCGCCTGCCAGCACGCCAGCCGTCACGTTAAACCGATGATTCAGGCGCGAATCGGCGTTGAGGTCGTATAGCGACCCCAGAGCGCCCGCTTTAGCATCGGCCGCGCCGTACACGCAGTGCCCCACGCGCGCGTTAACCATAAGCCCCGCGCACATGCAGCAAGGCTCGAGCGTTACGTAGACCGTGCAATCGGAAAGGCGCCAGCGACCGAGCGACTGCGCGGCGGCGCATAGGGCCGCAAACTCGGCATGCGCCGAAGGGTCCTGGTCGAGCTCGCGGCGATTGTGAGCCCTTGCAACAATCTCACCCGCGCGCACTACCACGGCACCAATCGGTACCTCGCCCACCGCAGCGGCGGCTCGCGCCTCCGCCAGCGCCTCGCGCATGAACTTCTCGTCGATTTCGGTGATCGTCATCGTTCGCCTTCCCTGTTGCAAATCCAAAACGATGCTATCATTACGACTCACGGAGAGATGGCAGAGCGGTTGAATGCGGCGGTCTTGAAAACCGTTGAGCGCGAGAGCGTTCCGGGGGTTCGAATCCCCCTCTCTCCGCCACTTTTAGTGATGCACCGGCGTCATGGTCCGTTCGAACAGCGCATCGACCACGTCGGCGATTTCGGATCGGCGCTCTAGTACGTGGCCCGATTCCCACCACATGGTAAAGAGCCGAATAATTCCGCCGGCGACAAACTCAGACGTCGTCTCGAGCGATACGGGCGCGAGCGCGTCCTCGTCAAGCGCGCTCATCACGCGCCCGCGTATGGAGCGTGCGATGCGGTCGCAAATCATGCTGGTCAGCATGCCCGACATACTGCTCGTCAAAATGTTATCCATGAGCTGCTCATGCGCTAGAATCAGATCCATGGCATCGGCGAACACTGCGTGGCGAAGCGCGCGCACGTCCTCGGCGCCCTCCGCGCCATCCGCATCGGCCCGCTTTTGCGGCAGGCCCGACATGAGTTCATCGATATAGAAGGCAAAGTAATCGTTTTTATCGCGGAAGTGCTTGTAGAACGTCGTCCGGCGAATCATAGCGCGGTCGCACAGCATGGCAACCGTCACATCCTCAAACCGATGCTCTTCGAGCAGCTCAGTAAAGGCCTCGAACAGGGCCCGATAGGTTTTCTTGATGCGAAGGTCCATACGCATCGCCCTCCTCAAGGAAAAGACATCGCTCACTAATCTGTCGCATATCTTACACCTGTATCGCCCGCCCTCTGGCGAATGGCCTCACCTTGGTGGAAACATAACGCTTACCGGAAAGTTCGGTATCGCCAAAGGTTGCGGGTATACTAGTAGCGTTACACCAACGGCAGCTGGCGCATGCCGCCGCGGCCATTCGAAACGGAGACACCATGATTCCCGTCATCATCGGTATCGTTGTTATTGTTGTGATTGTCTGCGCCATCGCCGGCATCTACAACAACATGGTCACCAAGCGCAATCGCATCGATAACGCCTGGCAGAACATCGACACGCAGCTGCAGCGCCGCAACGACTTGATTCCTAACCTGGTCGAGACCGTCAAGGGCTACGCCAAACACGAGCAGGACACGCTTGCCGCCGTGGTCAACGCGCGCAACGCCGCCGTGAGCGCCACCACGCCCGAAGCCAAGATGGAAGCCGACAACGTGCTGACCGGCGCCCTGCGCCAGCTCTTCGCCGTGGCCGAGGCTTACCCCGATCTTAAGGCGAACACCAACTTTACGCAGCTGCAGGCGTCGCTCGAGGATACCGAGAACAAGATTAGCTATGCACGCCAGAGCTACAACGACTGCGTGCTCAGCTACAACAACGCCATTCAGACGTTCCCTGCCGTTATCTTTGCCGGCATCTTCCAGTTTAAGGAGCGCCAGGGCTTCGAGGCCGCCGAAGCAGCCCGCCAGGCACCGACCGTCAAGTTCTAACAGATCCGCAGCGTATCCTCGATCGGGTATATGCATAAACCGCCCCGTCGAATGCATACTTCGACGGGGCGGTTTTCTTTTTCGCGAAGGTCCCCCTCTAAGCGCCGCGCATTTTTGGGAGTATTCAACATAACCAAGAGCTTCGGGCGCCACGATAAATGCCAAAGACCGCGAATATCCCTGCAAATCAAACGCTGTCAGCCCATAACCCCGCCCATCATTCGTAGAAAACATCGAGAAATCCCGATTTTTTCGCCCGAGGTCGGTATGCAGGGGCCTTCGATTGCAGAATACTCGCAAAAATGCACGTCGCCACCACCCCCACATGGCGCGAACCAAAACAAAAGCGCGGCCTAAAAGGCCGCGCGCCATCTTTAATTCAGATTAATTATTGTTCGTTGTGACATCGCCGAGCCCGCAGGGCGGAGAGCAAGTTCCCTCCCGGCGCATTCCGCACTGATATCTTCTGTATTGAAGACGTCGATGATGCACCCGTATACCATTG
>CABRYP010000041.1 GCA_902475245.1 uncultured Collinsella sp.
CACGCTTGCCGCGTCGGGGTCTCCTCGTGCCATCTTGAAGGAGTCCTACCGTTTCTACGACTTTATTGATGAGGCGGCCTGGCTAGATATGCTCAGAGACCGTAACACGAACGTTCATATTTATGACAACAAGCTCGCTCAAGATTTGATTCAGCGCATCTTGAACGTCTATATTCCCGCTTTCTGCCAGTTGCGAGACGGGCTGATGGAGCGATACGGCGAGCTTCTTCTGGTGCCCGACGACCAGTTTGTTTAATTCCTTAAGATTTCGCGGAGGGTTGTTGCCATTTACCGATGGGTTGTTGTGCAACAAACGGGGAGCTGTAATACTGAATCCATCTTTGCAAACTGCACTTTAACCACACCACTGCAGGGAGGATGTATGCAACCCAAGCATTCCGCGATTGTTGCGGGCCTTACGCTGGCGCTTTCGTTTGGCGCCGTTGCCGCACCCGCAACCGCTATAGCCGAGGAGCCCACGCCGGGCGTTGCCTCGGATGCCACCGATATCGATAAGGGCCTCTACACCCAGCAGTCTTTCTCGGGCGTGCTGAGGTCGGTTCAGGGTGTTTCGTTTGTCAATGTGACCGACGAGATGAAGTTCTTTACCAAATACGAGAGCCACGGCAATTACAACCAGGGTTTTTCATATGGCGACGGATACAACGCGCTGGGCTATTACCAGTTCGATCGCCGTTGGTCGCTCATTCCGTTTATGAAGCAGGTCTACAACTACGATTCTGCCAAGTACGGCATGCTTAAGGACGCGATTGACCGCGGCGGCGAGATTTCCAACGGAAGCAACCCCATGTATGCGAATGGCCAGCTCACCGAGCTGGGTCGCATCGCGCAGGAGGCCTTCCTGGGCGCCTATAACACTGACCCCACAGAGTTCTCGGCGCTGCAGGATGCGTATGCATACAACTCGTACTATGCGGTGACTGAGGCTTGGCTCAAGAGCGCGCTTGGCATTGACATCTCCGGCCGTGCCGACTGCGTCAAGGGCATGGTGTGGAGTATCACCAATATGTGCGGCACCGGTGGTTGCCAGGACTTTTTCCGCTGGGCAAATCTTTCTAACAGCATGACGGACCGTGAGTTTGTGACGGCGCTTTCCAACAGCGTGGTCAATAATGTGGCGACCAAGTATGCAAGCCAGCCACAGTACCATCAGGGCTGGAAGAATCGCTATAAGAATGAGCTCAAGGACTGCCTGGTCTACATTGCCGAGGACGAGGCTGCCGCGGCAACGCCTGTGGAGCCCGCGCCCGCGCCGGCGCCCGGTCCGAGCATGGCGCCCGCTGCTCCCGCCGCACCGACACCTGGTACCGATGACGATGCGGGCGACGATAACGATACGGATGCGCCCTCGACTGATGCGGGCAGCGAAGATGCTGGTAACGGCGGGGCTGCGTCTGGTGGAGCTGCTTCTGGCGATTCGTCGACTTCTGGCTCCGATGGCGCTACGGATGGCACGACTTCTGGCTCCACTGATGCGGGGGCTTCCGGTGGCGCTGGCGATTCCTCTGCCGATGCCGGCCCCTCTAACGGGTCTGGCTCCGATGCTTCCGAGGGCGGTTCGAGCGAGGGCTCCGATTCTGGCGATTCCTCGACGGAAAACAAGCCTTCTATCGGCAAGCAGCTTGGTTCCACGTTGGGGTCTTTGATGGCGGGCTTTAACGGCGGCTCTTCTTCTGATGAGGGAACGTCTGAGCAGGGTTCCGCCTCCAATGCCAGCGCTGCTGCTGATGCTTCCGCCGGCGCGGGCGCGAAGCAGTCCGATGCCGATGCTCAGAAGGTTGACGACAAGAACGTCACCTCGACCACCACGACGACTACTACGACCACGACGACCAAGGCCTCTGGTGGCAATATGCCTAAGACGGGCGACCTCATCGTGATGGCGAGCCTTGCCAGCGCGAGCTTAGCGACGCTTGGCGCCACGTCTATCGTGAGCGGTAAGCATAAACTCGATCAGCAGAATAAGACTGCTGGTGAGGACGGTTCTGAGGAGTAACCTCTCGGTTGTCAGATAGCTAAAGAGTCGGGACGGGGTCCGGTGCTGCTGCATCGGACCCCGTTTTGTTGTGCAACGATTAGTTATGCCCCCTCACACCCCATGTTGCTACCGTTGCCCGATATGTTTGCGCGGCGACATCAGTACGTGCGAGACGGTCATTACAATTGGCATCGTGCTGCGATTTAAGGGGAACGTTGCGATGTCTGAACAGGCAAATAATGGTTGTGCTGCCGACTTTGGTGTGCGTCTGATTGGCTGTGCCGACGATGCGGTTTTGCCCATTGGCATGCACGACTATATGGAGGCTCTTGGTTGCTTCGCACTGGTCGACAAGACCATGTTTATTGCCGATGTGCTGGACTGTGACGCGTCCGTTGTGGTGTGCTGTCGACCCGAGGGTTTTGGCAAGAGCATGAACTTGTTGATGCTCAAGGCTTTTCTGGAGCGTCCCGCAGTTGGTCGCGCCGGTCGGATCTCGTTTGCCGAAACTCAGATTTGGGGTGCGGATGGCGGGCGCTATCGGAATGAGTATGCGTGCTATCCAGTGATATCGCTGGACTTTTCTGGCGCTGCGAGGCGTGGTGCCTCTGTTGTCGGCGTCGTGCGTGATGCTCTTTCGGGCGAATGCGCTCGCTTGATGCAACTCTTGGAAGCTCCGGATTTAGCTCGAGATAAGGTGCGTCACATCGAACGCGTTGCGCGTGGCGTAGCGAGCGCGGACGAGGTTGACTCGGTGCTCGGTGTGCTCATTGAGCTGCTGGAGATTGCCTGCGATGAGCAGGTTGTATTGCTCGTTGATGGGTACGACGCGGCGTGGTCGCGCCGTGCGAGCGCGAGGGACGCTTCCGTCGTCGGTCCGGCGGAGCTGCTCGATCGCGTGCTGTTCGACGCCATTGCCACCGCGGGCCATTCGCTACGGTTGACGTGTCTGATGGGGGAGCGTCCCGGTCCTGCCGAGGAGGCGCTTTCTTCGCGCAGCTGCTCGTATCGTCTTTCGACGCCCCTTTCGACGTGGTGCGACCGTTGGTTCGGCTTTTCGGATGCCGAGGTCGAGGCTCTGTTGAGCCATGCTGGACGCGAGGAATACCTGGATGATGCGCGTGAATGGCTCGAGGGATATCGGTTTGGCAGCGCCTATTGCTCGAGTCCGGCGCGTGTGATCGGGTTTCTGGACCGGGGCTGCACGGCGCCTGTGCGAGCCGATCTGTACGGGTATACCGATTGTCTAAGTAGGGTAGTTTCCAGGTGGAATCTCGACCGCTTTTCGGTCTTGTTCGATTTGCTCGAGGCCCATGGATGCGTTGAGGTCCCAGTCTGTTTGGGTGCTACGGGGTCAGAGACCTCGTCTGATGATGGTTTGTGGACGGCGCTGTATCTGTCCGGTTTCCTGACGACTGATATGACTGAAGAACCGGAGCGTGACAGCTGCTCCCGTGCTCTGCGGTTGCCCAATAATGAGCTTCGCCAGGCCTTGCGTCTGGTGATTATTGAGTGGTTTGAGAGCACTGCCGAAGACATTCGAGACGTCGATGCGTTTCGCGACGGGTTGTGCCGTGGGGACGAGGGCGCGGTGAGACAGGCACTAGACCGCATCCTGGGAGATGCGGGAATCGGTGCGACCGACCCAGATGCGCCGCTGCCATATCATCTGCTCTTGCAGGGGCTCTGCTTTGGCTTACCAGGCTATGCCAATCCCGCCTCGAGGCGAAAGCGTGGCACGGATCGCTGGGACATCCAGGTTTTTCCTACGGGCGCTGTGTTTGACGCGGCAGACACGATCGGTATGCTCGATGAACGGCCGCTGATAACGATCAACATGATGTATGACCCAGGTGTGGATGCGCTGGGGTTGGAATTGCTGGCGGTGCAGTCGCTGCTCGACATAGAGCGCGACGGCATCGACAAGATTCGTGTACCGAGACCCGGTGTGGGCCGCATGCGCTGGGGATTCGGTTTTGATGGGCTTCGTGTGGCTGCGGTGTGCCAGCGGCTGTAGGGGCAGGCGATACTGTAAGTGTGTCCGCTACTCTGCGTCCTTCATGGGCGGCATGGGCTTCCAGTCGGGATCCTTGATGATCTTGCGGGCGTCTTTCATGCCGCGGCGCAGCGCCGGGATGCCGGTCTTAAAGCACTTGTCGACCGCTGCAAGACGAATGAACTCCTTGCAGAAGGTCGCGGCGTTACCCAGACGGAACAGGATGGGACGGTAATCGCCGTAGATTTGCATGTAGCGGGCCAAAAAGCCGCGATTGCGCATGATGTAGTAGCGGTTAGTGTCGCTCGTGGAGTTGAGCTGTCGTTTGCCGGCGATGTCCCAGTTAGAGACGGCGCGGGCACGCTTGAGCACCACGTCGGCAACCACGGCAGCGGGAAAGTGCTGGCTGGCAACATAGCCGTAGCAGGCATCGTCGCCGTAGATGAAAAAGCGTGCATCGGGCAGGCCGATCTTGTCGACTACGCGGCGCGAGAACAGGCCGCCTTCAAAGCACAGCTGGTTCATGGTGCGGTAGCCCTCGGGGCCCAGGTCCCACTTAGCGATGGGGTTGGGGATACCAAGCGAAAGGATGAGCTGGTACTGCCAAAAGAAGGCGCCACCGTCGAAGTCCAGGCGCGAACCCTGGATGACGTCGTAGCGGTCCGTCCATTTGGCCAGGCGCTCAATACCCTCGGGGATAACGAGCACGTCGTCGTCCATGACCCAAAACCACTGCGCGCCCAGGTCGTAGGCGCGCTTGGTGCCAGCGGAGAAGCCACCTGCGCCGCCACCGTTTTCAAGCTGCGGGTCGTAGATGACACGGCCGGTGCCGCCCTTTGCATCGGGCTGATCGGTGTCGATGCCCCACAGGTTGGCCAAGCGCTCGTTGAATGCGGCGCACATGGTCTCGGTCTCGCGTGAATTCTCGTTGTCGACGATCACGATACGCCAAGGCGTTGCCGTGAGCTCGGTCATGGAGTCGAACAGGTTGGCCAGAAGCTCCTGGCGCTTATAGGTGACGACAACGATGGCAAGCTTGTCGATGGGGGCGGGGAGGGTGGAAGTCATGGGGAATATATCCTTTCACGCACGGCGGGCGAGCGCTGCGCGGAAGCTATCGAATGCGTCCGTTGGACGGCACCTATTGTAAAGGGTCGCTGCGCCATGTTGGCAAGGTTTGAATAAAACGCAGGAACCTGCCATGGGCATGGTGGCCGCGAAAAAGCGCAGCACTTCGATGGATATGTTGCGTGCGGCTTTGAGCTGCATGACGTCCTTTCGAATCGGTTTGCCTCTGCGGGCTCCATAGATTATATAAACGCCCGCGGGCGGGACGACCCTTTGATACCATTAACGGCAGGTATTTCCTAAGGAGCACATTTGTCTACTAATTCCTCTGGCAGCCCTGTCCTGTCGCTGCTAATTCCCATCTACAACGTTGAGCGCTATCTGCGCGAGTGCCTCGATTCCGCCGTGGCGCAGACGCTCGAGGACATCGAAATCATCTGCATCAACGACGGCTCTACCGACAACTCGCCGGCGATTATCCGCGAGTACATGGAGCGCGACGCGCGTGTGAAGATGATCGACAAGGCCAATAGCGGTTACGGCGACTCCATGAACCGCGGGCTTGAGATGGCGCGCGGCAAGTACGTGGGCATTCTGGAGTCCGATGACTTTATGGCGCCCGATGCGCTGGAGAAGCTCGTGGCAGCTGCCGAGCGCTTCAATACCGACTTTGCGAAGGCAAATTTTGACTTCTACTGGTCTAAGCCCGAGGAGCGCCGCTCGCTGCACGAGATGTTTAAGGCAAGGGACTGTGACAAGCCGGTGCATCCGAGCGACACGACGCAGTTCTTTAAGCAAAAGCCGTCGATTTGGTCGGCCGTGTACCGCCGTGATTTTCTTGAGCGCAACGGCATCAAGTTCCTGCCGACTCCGGGAGCATCCTTTCAGGACACGTCGTTTGCCTTTAAGGCGATCGCATGCGCCGACAAGGCCGTTTACCTGCACGATGCCGTGCTTTCGTATCGTCAGGACAACGAGAACTCCTCGGTTAATTCTTCGGCCAAGGTCTTTTGCGTCAATACCGAGTATGCCGAGATTGAGCGTTGGATCAGAGAGGAATATGCCTGCGACCACGCAAGCGATGACGTCGCCCGCATGCTCAAGTTCAATCAGCTCATTAAATACGATTCGTATATGTGGAACTATGTGCGCTTGGCACCCAAGTTCTATAAGGAGTTCCTGGTGCAGATGGCCAAGGAATTCCAAGCGGCCTTGGACGCCGGGGAGTTTTCGCTGGACGATCTTAAGCCGTGGAAGCGCGCGAATCTCGCTGCCATCCTCAAAGATCCAGAGGGCTGGGTTGACGAGCATCCGCACTTTGCAACGGATGGTGCCTTGGGGCGCGCTAAGTATTACGCCTCGGTTGGAGGCCCTGGTGTGGTCGCCGCCTTCCTCATCGAATCGCTGAGGGGGTAGGTCGGTATGGGAGAGGCCTCGATTCCCAAAGCGACTATTGTCGTTCCCGTATACAACTCCGCGCGCTCCATTCAGAGATGCCTCGACTCGCTGCTGGCACAGTCTGAGCGCTCGATTCAGGTTGTCTGTGTCAACGACGGTTCGGTTGACGATTCGCTGGGCGTCTTGCGTCAAATTGCGCAGGCCGACGACCGTGTGCTGGTGATTGACCAGGAAAACGCTGGTGTCTCGTGCGCTCGAAATGCCGGTATCGATGCCGCCGAGGGCGAGACCGTCTTTTTTGTGGACGCCGACGATTACATCGACGCCCAGACGGTCGAGTGCGTGCTGCATGCCATGGAGTCTGCAGATGCCGAGGTCGCCGTTTTTGGCGGCGTTTGCGAGCCGTCCGACGCCGCGCCCAAGCGGGTCCAGCAACTCATGAGCCCCAAGGCGGGCACTTTTGGCGCCCGTGATCCCCAGTTGCTGTTCCACGCAAACGCACAGCCCTATGCGTGCCGCGCGGCTTTTTCGCGCGAGCTGCTCAATCGCGAGGGCATACGTTTTGCCCCCGGCTTGGCCTTGGGCGAGGACGTTGTGTTCCAGTTTGCAGCTTACGCGCTGGCCTCAAAGACCGTCGTCATGCCGGTCAGGTTCTACCACTACGTGATGGAGAGCGAATCGGCGACGCACGAGTTCAACAGTGCCGAGGCACGCGCCAAAAAGCTCGACGCACACATGAGGATGCTCGAGGAAGTTATGGAAGACTGGGCGGCCTACGGTCTTTTGGACCTGTGTCCCGGCGAGCTGATCACTTGGTTTTTGGACCTTATTGTGTTTGACTTGGCGCGTCTGGATGCCGATGGTTTCCGTCGCGTGGCCGGTCGCGTCAATATGGATTTCACGACGTTTTTGGGAACGGAGTGGGCGGATATGCCTGCTAAGAGCGCCGCTTGTCGTGTTGCTCATAAGCTCGTTGCGGCGACCTCGGGCGTTTCGATGGCAGACGCCACGCTGTTCTATCTTTCGACCCGCGGTCTCAAGGCCTGCCTGGAGCGCTTTATCTAATTCTGGGCGCAGCCGCGCGCCGTTGCTTCGCTGCTAAAATAACCCTGTTACACGTTATTCAACAGGAGGTTCTCTTGCAGAACTCTGATACCCCTAAAGTTTCGCTGCTTGTTCCCATCTGCAATGTTGAGCGCTACCTGCGCGAGTGCCTCGATTCTGCCGTTGCACAGACACTCAAGGACATCGAGATCATCTGCATCAACGACGGCTCTACCGATAGCTCGCCGGATATCATCCGCGAGTACATGGATCGCGATGCGCGCGTCAAGATGATCGACAAGGCCAACAGCGGCTACGGCGACTCGATGAACCGCGGCCTGGAGATGGCGCGTGGCGAGTACGTGGGCATTTTGGAGTCCGATGACTTTATGTTCGAGGATTCGCTTCAAAAGCTGGTTGCCAAGGCCGACGCCGAGCATGCCGATGTCGTTAAGGGCGACTTTTACCTGTACTGGTCTGCGCCCAGCGAGCGCCGCGAGCTGTTTGGAATTATCGACGAGCATATGACGGGCGCCGCGTATCGCCCCGTCGATCGCCCGGGCATTTTCTACCGCAAGCCTTCCATTTGGTCGGCCATCTATCGTCGCACGTTCCTTAACGACAATCAGATTCGATTCCTTCCCACGCCGGGTGCCTCGTATCAGGATGCGGGTTTTAACTTTAAGGTCTGGGCATGTGCCGAGCGTGCTGCGTTTATTGCGGATCCCATTTTGTGCTATCGCCAAGACAACGAGAAGAGTTCTGTTAATTCGCCCAACAAGGTATTTTGCGTGTGCGACGAATATGCTGAGATGCAGCACTTTTTGGATGAACGCCCCGAGCTCAAGGCTCAGCTTCAGGGTATTTTAATGCGCATGAAGGTCGATACGTACCGCTGGAATGATGAGCGCCTGGTCGATGAGTTGCGTGAGCAGTTTTGGGAAAAGGCTTCACCCGAGCTCAAGGCCGATTGGGATGCCGGTCGCTTTGACCTTTCTCTGTTCGATCCACGCGGTGAGACCGACTTGCGCTTGATGGTCAGGTCGCCCCGTGCTTATATCGATTCGCGCTTTGACTTTAAGAAGCCGGGCAAGCTCAATACGTTTAAGCACTACTTTAAGATTGGCGGCCTGCCGCTGGTCTGGCGCGTGCTGACGTATCAGCGCACCTACGGCGACAACCCGCACCCCGATGACATTCCGGCCGCACAGCAGGAGCGCGTGACTATGGCTACCCCTAAGATTTCCGTTGTCGTTCCCATCTACAAGGTGGAGGAGTGTCTGGCCTGGTGCCTGGACTCCCTGCTTGCGCAGGACATGCCCGATTGGGAAGGCGTGCTGGTTAACGATGGATCGCCGGATGGGTCGCGCGATATTGCGGCCGCTTATTGCGAAAAGGACGCGCGCTTTACGCTGGTCGATAAGGAGAACGGTGGCCTGTCGAGTGCCCGCAATGCGGGTATCGCTGTATCCTCGGCTCCTATCGTCGCGTTCTTGGATTCTGACGACCGCTTTACGCCCGATGCGTGCCGTGTAATCGTCGATGCCTTTGAGCGTGAGGATTGCGATGTTTTGACCTTTGGCGCGAACCCGTATCCGCTGGAGGCGGGGTATCCGTGGCTTAACTACGTGCTGAGTCCGCGCGATGCGTCGTTTGAGGGCTATAGTTCGGACTTGCTGTTTAAGGAAGCGTCTCGCCCCTTTGCATGGCGCACCGCCTGCAAGCGTGAGTTTTTGCTGGGCAACGGGATCGTGTTCGACGAAACCGTTAAGTATGGCGAGGACCAGGTCTTCGACTTTGCCGTGTACGGTCGCTCGCGCAAGACGGCGCTTATCTCGAACAAGCTGTACGACTACCGAGTGGCGCGCAAGGGTTCGCTCATGGACACCATGCGCTATGACGACGAGACACGTCTGCTGGAGCACGTGAAGATTTACTCCGCGGTGCTGGCTGACTGGCAGCGCGACGGCCTCGATGCCCAGCATGCCGATGACCTGGCTTATTTCCTGTGCGATCTGGTGCTGTATGACGCGCTCAGGTTGCTGGGTTCGGACTGCGGCAAGGTGTTCGCTGCCGTTGCTGCGGCCCTTGCCGGTTCTCCTATGGGCAGCGATGCTGCGCTCGCACAATGCGCACCTTCTGTTGCCGCCATGGTGCGTGCGGCGCTTGCCAGCAAGGCCCCCAATGCCCGTGCGTGCAAAAAGCTCATGTTCGATTACGACGTTCTGAGGTTTGGGTGCTTGGGTGCCTGCAAGCGTATGGCAGCGAACGCCCTGGGAAAGCGAGAAGTGTAGATAAGTATCAAGCGTTTGGCGCTTTGCCGCAGTCAAGGCCGTCTGTTTGTGCTGCTTCGTTTTGCCGGCCAGGATGTCGCCGCGCTTATTGAGCAGGAAGGTTCTCAGGCGTTTGTTCGTGCGGCGACGAGTGGTGTCTGTGTGCCGTCGCTGGTGCTCCCGGTCGATCATGGCCGTGTGCCGGTGCTTTGCCCTTCCGTTGCCGAATACGAGCACGAGTTCGCCGTCTTGGTGCTTCCTTTTTTGGATGGCTCTACGATCGACACCACATTTGCGTCCGGTGGCCAAAAGCTGGGCTCCATTCGCCTTGATAGCCGTATGGCCAAGCTGGAATCCAAGGTTAACTACAAAGCAAAGCCTGCGCTGTGCACTTATCCGCGATGCGCAGCGCGGTGAGTGCTGCGGTTGCTACGAGATCAATGCCGTTCGCTATTTGCCGGCAGACGCTGGTGCCGTGTGGCGTTATGAGGTTACGTGGGCGGGAGATTCCCGGTACGCGCCCCAGCTTCAGATTCTTGATACGCATATGAACGCCATCGATGCCACCGTGCATGTGTTTGAGTCGCAGGTCAATGTGTCGCAGCAGAACGGATGCCGCGTCAATAAAACGTATCTGAGCGTTGAGATGCCTCGGGATATACGAGATTTTGTCACGATTGCGATCGACCCCGCGGGGCAGATCCAGAGTGGTTTTTGCGCCATGGATGGCCGCCTTTACAACGGTATGGTCGACGACAGGTGGAACCGCATGAAGGACGCGCGTGCAGACGACGTAGCATATCGACGTTGGTTTGAGCAGCATCGTGCAAAGCCGGGCGATTTAGCGTGCCAGCGTGTCGCTTCGGCGGCCTTTGCCTATAGGCCGCTCGTGAGCATTGTGGTGCCGTGCTACAAGACCGATCGAGCCTACCTGCGCGAGCTGCTGGACTCGGTGCTAGCCCAGAGCTATGACAACTGGGAACTGCTGCTTATGGACGCCTCGCCCGAATGGGATGCGGTGGCCAAAACAGCAGCGGGCGCCAACGACGAGCGCGTTCGCCGCATCGAGTTGCCCGGCAACGGCGGCATTGTGGTCAACACCAACGCCGGCATTCAACAATCGACGGGCGACTACATCGCATTTTTGGACCATGACGACATTCTGGAGCCGGATGCGTTGTTCCACTATGTCGCCGCATTGAACAAAGCGGCAGAGGGAGAGCGTCCGCAGGTCCTATTCTGCGATGAGGACATGTTCCAGAAAACGGGGGAGTGGGGTCAGCCGGTCTTTAAGACTAAGATTAACGTTGACCTACTCTATAGCCATAACTGCGTGACGCATTTTCTGATGGTGGAGAAGGCGCTTATCGATCGCATTGGCATGTCGCAAGAAGACGTCGCGGGCGCCCAGGATTACGATCTGACGCTCCGCTGCCTTGCGGCAGGCGCGCGGTTTGAGCATATTGTCCACGTGTTGTATCACTGGCGCGTGCACCCCGGTTCCACCGCCGATGGCTCTGCAGATAGCAAGCCGTATGCCATTGAAGCTGGTCGTTTGGCGCTGCAGCGTCACTTTGACTCGCTGGGCGTTCACGGAACGGTCGAGGAGACCGAGACGCCGTTTGTCTACCGCATGCGCTATGCGCTGCCGGAGCCTGCGCCGCTGGTGCGCATTGTGATCCCCACCAAGGACCACGTTGAGACGCTCGATGCCTGTGTGATGTCGATCGCCCAGAAGGCCACGTATGCCAACTACGAGGTCGTCTTGGTGGAGAACAACAGCAAAGCCCCGGAGACGTTTGCGTATTACGAAACCCTTCCGGAGCGCGTGATCGCTACGTCTGGCGGTAAGGGCACTGCGCACGTTGTGTACTGGCCGGGCGAGTTCAATTACTCCCAAATCATCAACTTTGGCGTAGAGCATGCCAAGGGCGACTATCTACTGCTGCTGAACAACGATACTGAGGTCATAACTTCCGACTTTATCGAAGGGATGATGGGCTATCTGCAGCGTCCCGATGCGGGCGTGGTAGGCGCCAAGCTCTATTTTGCCGATCATCTGGTGCAGCACGCTGGCATATTGGTTGGCGTGCGTGGCGCACTTGCCCATGCCAACCAGGACTTCTCGGCAAAGCGCGAGGGCTATCTTGCCCGTGCCGTGCGCCCGGGCAACTTTAGCGCCGTAACGGGTGCCTGCCAGATGGTGCGACGCGATGTATTTGAGCAAGTCGGCGGCTACAACGAGGAATTCGCCGTCGGCTTTAACGATGCGGATTTTTGCCTGCTCGTGTGGGAGGCGGGCTACCGTACCATCTTTACGCCCTATGCCGAGCTGTACCACTACGAGTTCACCTCGCGCGGCAGGGAAGAGGTCAACGAGGAAAAGCTGCGTCGCTGGAAACGAGAGCAGGCACTGTTCATGCAACGCTGGCCGGAGTTCTTCTTGGGTGGCGATCCGTGGTTGGGGCCGAACTTATCCGCTGAGAGCGAGTATTTCTCGTATTAAGGCAATGGTTTTTAGGAAGGCCTAAACTTTCTTTCGGTATGGGCTTGGAAGAAAACAGCGTTGGACTACTTGCTAAGATAAATTACGAAAGCTCGATACTTTCACGATAAGTTTATACAAGCTTATACAGTTCGATATTATTCGATAAAGTCTGCGATAATCAGGTTGCTGATTCTTCCCTTACGGCCAATGCTTCGGTCGGCGTAAACGCCGGCTTTGTTTCCGCGAAAGTTGATGTTGCACCCAAAGAGTCGAGCCTTAGAAAGTTGCTAAGTTCGGCAGCGAAGTCATCCAAGGGTCTTTTTATTGCCATCGATGAAGTTCAGGACGCTCCGATTGACGATATGCGTGCCATTGCGTCTACGGTTCAGCTTTTGATAGGGGAAAAAGTAGATATCGCACTTGCCTTTGCCGGCTTACCCGCCGGCGTTATGGATCTTATTAACGGCAAGGCGCTTACGTTCTTGCGTCGTGCCCTCCCCGAAGATCTGGCGCCTATCAACCAGGTGGAGGTTGCGCTCTCTATGGGCGATAGCTTTGTCGCGACTGGTTTGACCATAGAGGAAAATCTTCTGTCGAGAGCCGCTAAGGCCACTAAGGGCTATGCCTATCTGGTGCAACTGGTCGGTTATTCCATTTGGCAGCGCGCCAACTTGCATCGTGCCAAAAGTGCCATTGTGAGCGAGCGCGACGCCACCGAAGGCATTGCGCTGGCAGAGGCTCGTTTTCGCGATATTGTTCACGAGCCCGCGATTTCTGGGCTGGGACTCAACGATATCAAATACCTTATGGCGATGTGCGAGGATAAACAACAGTCCAAATCCTCTGAGATTGCCAAGTGCATGGGCAAGATGACCAATGAGAATAGCTTTATTGGGGCCAAGCTGCTTCAGCAGGCGGACATTTAGGCACCGCAGCGAGGCTACGTGCAGTTTGCCGCACCCGATCTGGATGAGTATCTGAAGGAGAATGTTGAGGAGATTCTCGGCAGGTTTTAATTTCCTAATTCTCGAAGAATTGAGAACATCCTTCTTAATTTTATCGGCTCGATTCTGCCTAGCGCAACATCTCAGTCTCATAGCCTTGAACTTGTATTATTTTGTTAATAGTGCTGTTGTAGTTTGATGGAGTTGCTCATGGGTAAGCTGAGATTTTTTGTTGCATGCCTGCTTTCATCGGTGATGTGCGTTAGTTCGTTTTTAACTCCCTTTACTGTATATGCTGAAAATCTTGTTTCGTTAAATTTGTCAACGACTCAAGACTGCTCTGACGTCCCCGTCGAGGACGATTCTTTAGAGGCGTTGGACTCGACGTCCTCTGAAGCCAGAGATGCCGTGGGTGACGTTGTCGATTCTCCCGCGGTCGAAGACACTTCGGTTAATGATCAGAGTGCAGCTTCAATCGATTCAATTTCAATTAGCGCTCACGTGCAAGACATCGGATGGATGTCCTATGTCAAAGATGGTGACATTGCGGGTACTACGGGTAAGTCTAAACGTATCGAGGCCGTTAAGGTTAAGCTGACGGGCACGTCAGCCGATGGCTCCCCTCTCGGCGCTAACGCTATTTCCGTCACCACGCATGTTTCTGGTATTGGCTGGCTTGACCCCGTTGGAAACGATGCAATCGCCGGCACAACGGGAAAATCCAAAGCGGTCGAGGCCGTTAAGCTTCAACTCAGTGATGAGCTCGCTTCTCAATACGATATTTTCTACCGTGTTCATGCTTCAAACTTTGGCTGGCTTGGTTGGGCTTCTAATGGCGACCCCGCAGGATCGGCTGGTTACGCACGCCAGGTTGAGGCTATCCAAATCGAGGTCTTGCCCAAGAATTCGAGCAGCGCTCCTTCCGTGGGAGATGCATTCAAAAATCGAGTTGATGAGCCTGCTTCAATCAGCTACTCTGCGCACCTCTCGGGCACTGGCTGGGGTGGAGCCGTTTCTTCTGGCGCCACGGCCGGCCACGCTTCCGCCACTTCTTCCATTGAGGCTTTGTCCATGAGTCTCTCCTGGTATGCGGGTACTGGTGCAGTTACCATGCGCGGTCATGTTTCCGGTGAGGGTTGGCAGAGCTGGAATTCCGGCAGTTGCGGTACCGCAGGCCGGTCCCATTCCCTTGAGGCCGTGCAGCTTAAGTTAACGGGACAAGCGGCGGATTCATACGATATCTGGTATCGAGTCTATTCTGCTAAAAATGGAGGCTGGAGCGGCTGGGCCTCCAATGGGCTCTCGGCAGGATCATCCGGCAAGGGCGCGGCAATTCAGGGCTTTCAGGCGATTTTACTCTCCAAAGGGTCTGCTGCGCCGGGGTCTGCGGACAATCGCTTTCAAGGAAATGTTGATCGGCTGAGCGGTGTCGGTTTCTATGTCAACAATGTCTCTGAGTCTGAGAACGGTGCTGCTCCTCTGTCGATTGGCGCGACTAAATCTTCCCGTCTCCTTTCCTCTTTTGCCCTCTCCGTTGTCGACCGCGAAACTGATGGCTCTATTAGCTACCAAGCATGTTTTTCACGTTCTGGTTGGCAAGGCTCTTGGGCTCAAGACGGTGCTCAGCTTCATAGCGCAAATGATGGCGAATCGATCAATGCCATCCGGGTCCAGCTTTCTGGCGCTCTAGCCGAAAGGTACGACGTTTGGTACCGGGCTTTCACGCCTGTTTTTGGCTGGTCGGGCTGGGCTTCTAATGGCGCCTCCGTAGGTCGTACTGGCGATGGCTCGGGGGTGTCTGCAATTTGAGATGAACTTTCTGCAAAGGGCTCAACGGCACCGGGTGCCTCTGACAACGCTTTTGTTGAAGGGGATTCTGCTCCTGGTGTTGTTGCACAGGCGCACGTTTCTGGAGTTGGTTGGCTTGACACTGTTTCTGGCGACGCAGTTATAGGTACGACTGGCCAATCGCGCGCTCTTGAGGCAGTTGGCCTTAAACTTAATGGTTTTGAGGATTCATCCATTTCTGTTAGGGCTCATGTTTCCGATATCGGTTGGCAAAACTGGGTCTCCGATGGCTCTTATTTTGGCACCGTTGGTCAGAGTAAGGCGATCCAGGCGATCTCTTTGAAACTTCAAGGACCCGCCTCTGATTCCTATGATATTTGGTATCGAGTGCATGCTTCCGGTTATGGATGGCTTGGTTGGGCAAAAAATGGTGAGGATGCTGGTACGACCGGGCTTGGTATCCGCGCCGAGGCTCTTCAAATTAAGCTTGTTGAGAAAGGCGCATTCTCTCCCTCCGATAACCTCCCTGCTCTTGTGTCATCTCCTACTATTGCGATTGCAGCTCATGTTGAGGGTCGCGGTTGGCTTAATCCTGTTGGCCAAAACGGGATCGCGGGCACCACAGGGCAAAGCCTTCGCGTCGAGGCCCTTAAGGCTTCTTGGCAAGGCGCCATTCCCGGTGGTATCGAGATTTCTTCTCATGTTGAGGGCGTGGGCTGGCAAGATTGGGCTAAAGACGGTTCGATTTCTGGAACTGTGGGTAAATCCCGCCGTGTCGAAGCCGTTAAGATGCGCTTAAGCGGCACCGCTTCGCAATACTATGACATCTGGTATCGCGTGCATGCTCAGGGCTACGGCTGGATGGGTTGGACCTCTAATGGCTCTAAGGCTGGCACCGAGGGCATTAGCTATCGTGTTGAAGCCGTACAGGTGGTTATCACCTCAAAAGGTGCTTCTGCGCCCGGGTCAACAGCTCGTCCTTTTGCTACGCAACCCATGATGCCTTCGGATCAATTGGCGATGCTCAACCGAGCCAATTGGTATTCGAGCAATACTGGTTGGCTCATTATGGTTGATACCGTTAATTGCAAGCTGGGCGTTTTTAGAGGCTTCAAGGGTAATTGGAGCTATGCTCAATTTTGGCAGTGCTCCACGGGTGCGCCTCAAACTCCAACGGTACTGGGTGAATACTCCGTCACGGGTAAGGGCTATTCATTTGGTCATGGCTATACCTGCTATTAC
>CABRYP010000042.1 GCA_902475245.1 uncultured Collinsella sp.
AGCACAAGCTCAACAGCAGACTTCTCAGCAGAATAGTTATTCTAGCGGTAGTAACTATTCTAATAATAATTCTGGTGGATCTTCTAGCAGTATTTCTTCTTCCAATAATAGTGGTGGTAAGTATGTCATTCGTCAATTAGATCAATATGATGCAGCTGGTAACTATATCGGATCTACTCATTGGTATAGCGATGGTACCTGTGACGACCCCTATTCTGCTGGTATGGGCGGATTTTAAAATATACTAATTTTTAAAAATGATTATCGACTCATAGCACAAAGAAGTGGCCCCGCGATCGTAGTTGATCGTGGGGCCACGTTGTTATTAGTGGTTATGCGGGCAATTGGCGCAGCAGCCGCTGGTGGCGTTGGTGCTGGAGCCGCCGCTTCGCTGGTCGGTGTTGTAGAAACCGCTGCCTTCGAACTTAATGCCGCTGGCCGAGAACGTCTTGGATGCCGGGGCGCCGCAGCTGGGGCATACGACCTCGGGCGTCTCGGACATGGGGTGCTCAACCTCAAACACGTTGCCGCAGCCCGTGCACTTGTAATCGTAGCGCGCCATAATACTTCCTTTTCAGCACAAAGCGGGCAGATCGCTCTGCCCGCAAAAATTCAAACAGCTGTTACTGTACCCTATATCGGGGGTTTTATCACGCTTCGCCCCAGAATCTATGGGTGTTGCGCAGGAGCTTCGCAGTTTTCTCCTCGGCTGCTGCAACGTCGGCCTCCCGAGCCTGCCACGTCCAGTTGCCCGTGGCCACGCCCGGCACGTTCATACGTGCATCGTCGCCCAGCCCTAGCACGTCCTGCAGCGGCATCATAACGAGCGGAGCATCGCTGGCCAAGGCGTTGCCCATGAGCTCGCCTGCCAATGCAATGCCGCTCGGCTCGTCGCCGCCCGCAAAGGAGTGCGTGCACCAGCCGGCAAGCGTCGAGGTGTCGTGCGTCGAGGTGTACAGGATCTTGCCCGGCGTGGGATGAATTCCGCAGCGAACGTCGTAGTTGCTAAACTCCAGTACGTCCATGCCGGGGAAGCCACAGGTCGAAGCCATTGCGCGAACACCAGGCGTCAAATAGCCCAGGTCCTCGGCAATAAAGTTGAGCGGACCCAGCTCGTCGTAGGCCGTCTGGAACAGGTCCTTGCCCGGGCCAGCCAGCCAGCGACCGTCAGAACAGGCCTTGCCGGCGGGGATGCTAAAGTAGCTGTGGAAACCCAGGAAGTGGTCCAGGCGCACGCGGTCGTAGAGTGCGAACGCACGGCGCAGGCGGTCGAGCCACCAGCGATAGCCATTCTCCTTCATGTGATCCCAGCGGAAGGTGGGGTTGCCCCAGACCTGGCCCTCGGGTGCAAAGTTGTCGGGCGGCGCCCCCGAAATCTCAATCGCCTTGCCGGTGTCGGACAGCCAGAAGTTTTCGGGCTCGCTCCATGCGTCGGCCGAATCATCCGAAACATACATAGGAATGTCACCGATGACCTCGATGCCCTTCTTGTGTGCATAGTTCATAAGCTCGCACCAAGCAAGGTCAAAGCGATACTGCATGTACGCCTGCAGCTCGGCCTCGTCGTGGAAGCGCTTGTCATCGATCAGGTGCTCGTTGTAGCGCGCGACATCCGCCGGCCATTCGTGGCGCGACAGTCCCTCAAAGTGCTTCTTTACCGCCATGTAGACGCAGTACTTCTCGAGCCAGTCGGCATTGCGATGTTTAAACGCGGTGTAGAGCGGGTCGGCATCCTCGCCGCCGCGGGCCTTCCAGGTGATGAAGTCGGCAGCCAGCTCCTCGTGGCTCTCGGGCAGCAGGTCGATATTGCCTGCAAAGGCCGAAGGACCGGCGTAGGGGGAGCGGAAGAAGTCCGTGGGATTGACGGGCAGGACCTGCCAGTAGCGCATGCCCATGGCAGCCAGGTGGTCGATAAAACGACGCGTGGGCGCACCGATCGTGCCGGGCTTGCCGTCATCGGTCGGTACCGACGTGATGTGGCACACGACGCCCGCGCCATGATCGAGCGGCTCCTGCAGGCGCTTCTCGGCATGGTGATAGATGATCGAGGAGCCCAGCGGGTACAGGTCGAGCGTAACCGTGCCATTATGGATTTCGCACTCGTGGCCGCTAATCACGTCGCTCGCACATTCGCCGAGCGCCGGGATCGTCACGCAGTGCGAATTGCGCAGGCTGCGGTTGATGATAACCGTCGCGGCCTCGCCGTCTTTGCTCGTGCGGGTGTAGGCCAAGACGTCGTCGTTGAGCGCAAAGGCCTTGATCTCGCCATCGACCATAAACGGTAACGCGCGGCGAATGGCAGATGCGTTCTTAACGATGGCTAGCGTATCGAAGTCGTGGAGTTGGTCCTTGGTCGGCAGGGTGCGGCGGTTGCCCGGATCGGTGAGGCCCTCCAAGCCGTACTCGTCGCCATAATAGATCGAGGGCACGCCTGGGAAGGTCATCTGCATGAGCGTTGCCAACCAAAAACGGCTCTTGGCCAGGCCCATCGAGTTCTCGTCCAGGCGCCATTTGCTGCGCTCGCTCTCGGGCAGCTGCGACTCATCGGGGCCACCGCCGAGCACCGAGATAATGCGCGGGCGGTCGTGGCTCGAAAGCAGATTGAGCGCGCAGGCCAGTGCCTCGCGCGGGTAGTTCTCGCGCAGGGTCTCGATGTCCTCAGCAGCTTGATAGGCATTCTTGTAGCCCATCAAAAAGCCGATGACCATGTCGCGGAAGGGGTAGTCCATAGCAGAGTCGAGCTCGGAGCCCTGCAGGTAGCGGCGCAGATGGCCGTAGCTGATCTTGTTGGAGGCGTCCTCCCAGACTTCGCCGAGCAGCAGCGCATCGGGTTTCTCGGCGAGCACGGCTTTTTTGATCTCGGCCAGGAAGTCGTCGGAAAGCTCATCGGCCACGTCCAGGCGCCAACCATGGGCACCGGCGCGCAGCCATTTGCGGATCACGCCGTCCTTGCCCAGGAGCCGCTCGCGCACCAGTTCGGAGCTCTCGTTGATGGCGGGCATGTTGCCCACGCCCCACCAGCAGTCATACGAACCGTCTTCATGGAAGTAAAACGCATCGCGCCACGGCGAGTCCTCGCTCTGCCAAGCACCGACGCCGGGATAATTGCCGTAGCGGTTAAAGTAGATCGAATCGTCGCCCGTGTGGTTGAAGACGCCGTCCAGGATGATAGAAATGCCGAGCTTCTCGGCCGCCTTGCACAGCTCCGTAAAGTCCTGCTCGGTGCCCAGAATCGGGTCGATCTTGGTATAGTCGGCCGTGTCGTAGCGGTGGTTGCTCGCGGCCTCAAAGATGGGGTTGAGGTAGATGGCCGTAAAGCCTAGCTCGGCAATGCGGGGCAGGTCATTTTGGATACCCTTGAGCGAACCGCCGTAAAAATCCCAGGTCTTGATGGAGCCGTCTTCGGCACGCTCGTACTCGGGCGGTTCGTTCCAGTCCTCGACCATGCGGCGCTGGATTCCTTTGCGCGGTTTTTCAACTTCGGCAAGCGTGCGTTCGCGCCAGTTTTCGTCGCGTGCATAGCGGTCGGGGAAGATCTGGTAGACCATACCGCGCTCGTACCAAGTGGGACGGTTCTCTCGGTGCTTGTAGACGGTAATCTGGAAGGACGGAACCTCGGCGTAGTTGTAGGTCACACCCTCGCCACCGGTGCGACCCTGCGGTGCACCCAGGCGTACCTCGGGCTGGCCCTCGATGTTGCAGATAAAGCTGTACCAGATAAGACAGGGCTCAGTGCACTCAAGCTCTACGGTAAATATGCCGTCGCCCTCGTGCGTCATGGGATACAGAGACTCACCGATTTCATCGACCCAGGTGCGCAGGGTGAGCGTTGCCTGGTTGGGGTCGGCATCCTCCAAAATCACCGATAGCGAAACGGAAGTTCCAGTGGTCACAGCGCCAAACGGAGTACGAAACTGCGGCAGACGGCTGTTGTGAATCAATCTCATAATTCGGTCCAGTTCAATAGAATCACGGCCTGCGGGCCATGGGCTTTACGCACTGGATGTAAGTATATCTTTTGTACACAGGCTGTATAAACAACATCCGTTTACCATCGGCGAACGGTTGTCCTAGAAAATCGTTTTACCACCCAAATTATCGCGATATTCAAATGTGCCTATACCGATACTATTTGTAGCCAAACAAAAGTAACCCGGTTTACTACGACGAATTGAATGATCTCAACCAGGGTCATTTTGGTGATATTAAAACCGCAGGTAGAGGCGTTGCCAATTTCGTAGATTACCCGCCGTGGTCGGCTGGAGCCATTTTGTCGTAGTAAACCGGCCCTCTTTTTAATACAGAAGTTCAACCAAGATGAGGGCGCCTGGTAGGGGCGCCCTCATCTTGCGTTGGATTAAGTTTTAATCGTCCGGATTAGTGGCGCTTGCGGGTGGCCGTTGCCTTACGGACGGAGGTCTTCTTGGTCGGTGCCTTTTCCTCAGCCTGAGCGGCGGGGGAGACCGGGGTATCCTTTGCGGGCTCGGCCTTTGCCGTAGCCTTCGGAGCGGTCTTGACCTCAGCGGCCTTTACTGCGGTCTTGTCCTCGTCCTTAGCCTCTGCCTTGGGAGCAGCAGCCTTGGTCGTGGCCTTTTTGACCGTCGTCGTAGCGCGCTTGCGCGTGGTGGTTTTGGCGGCCGGCTTTGCCTCGACAGCTACCTTGGCCTTGGGCTCGGAGGGCGCCTCCTCGACCTTGACGGCGGGCTTTGCAGCGGCCTTCGGGGTCGTCTTCGCGGCGGCTTTCGTCGTAGCAGCCTTGGTCGTCGTCGACTTCGCAGCCGTGGCCTTCTTAGCGGTCGTGGTCTTGGTCGTGGTCGTCTTCTTGGCAGCGGTCTTGGCCGGAGCCTTTGCCGCGGGCTCGGCCTTTACCTCGGGAGCGACCTCGGCCTCGGCGGCCTTTTTGGCAGCGGCGGTCGTACGCTTGCGCGTAGTCGATGCCTTGGCAGTAGTTGCCTTAGCGGCGCTAGTCTTGCTAGCAGCGGCCTTCGTGGTCGTGGCCTTCTTAGCCGTCGTCTTGCGGACCGTCGTCTTCTTGGCGGCAGGCTTCGCGTCGGGCTTAACTTCGGCCTTGGCCGCCGGCTTCTCCTCGGCCTTGGGCTCCTCAGCGGCAGCGGGCTCATCGACAGCTGCAACATCAGTCACACCCGCCGGCCTCTCAATCTCCGGGTGCATAAAGAAGTACAGGTCCAGATACTTGTCGGCCGAGCGCGTCCAGCTAAAGTCCTGGCTCATGGCCTGCGTGACCAGCTGGTTCCAAGCGTCGCGGTTATCCCAGAACAGGCGCGCCGCGCGGAAGACCGCGTCGCCCATCTCGTCGCCATTAAAGTTGCTAAACGAGAAGCCCGTACCCTCGCCGGTAAACTCGTTATACGGGATAACGGTGTCCTTCAAGCCACCGGTCTCGCGCACGATTGGCAGGGTGCCGTAGCGCATGGCGATGATCTGCGACAGACCGCAGGGCTCAAACTTCGAAGGCATCAGGAACATGTCGGCGGCGGCGTACATACGCTGCGACAGTGCCGGATCGAATTCGATGCGCGCGGCCATGGTGCCAGGGTACTTGTCCTGGAAATAGCGCAGGCCGTCCTCGTAGTCGCGGTCGCCGGTTCCCAGCACGGCCACCTGCACGCCGCCCGCCAGGATGCGGTCGAGCGCGTACATGACCAGGTCCATGCCCTTCTGGCGCGTCAGGCGCGTGACCATCACCATAAGTGGGCGGTCGTCGCGAACCTCGAGCCCCAGTTCTTCCTGCAGCTTGGCCTTGCACACGGCCTTGCCGGAACGGTCGTCAACCGTGTAGTTGGCGGCAATGCGCTTGTCAGTTGCCGGGTCAAAGGCCGCCACGTCAATGCCGTTGAGGATGCCCTGCAGCGCGTAGGAACGCTCGCGCAGCACGCCGTCCAAGCCCTCGCCAAACTCGGGTGTCTGGATCTCGCCCGCATAGGTGGGGCTCACCGTTGTGATGGCATCAGCATAGTGCAGCGCACCCAGCATATAGTTGATGCTGCAAGCGTCGCAACGCAGCTGCGAGGCGGCCGCCGGAATATGCGCCACACCCAGGATGTCCTCCATCACGGTGTCGCTAAACTGGCCCTGGAACGCCACGTTGTGGATCGAGAACACGGTCTTGACGCGGTCGTACAGCGGCAGGCCCTGGTAGAACTCGCGCAAGAACACGGGCGCCAGCGCCGTCTGCCAGTCGTTGCAGTGCAGGATGTCGCACTCAAAGCCGGCCGGCAGGTGCTGCAGGCTCTCGGTGATGGCCTTGGAGAAGAACGCAAAGCGCTCGCCGTCGTCAAAGAAGCCGTACGGATAGTCGCGCGCAAAGTAGCGCTCGTTGTCGATGAACATATAGGTGACGCCGTCGTGCTCGAGCTTCTCGAGCCCGCAGTACTCGTTGCGCCAGCCCAGGCTTACGTAAAAATCGGAGAAGTGCTCCATCTGCGCCTTATACTCGTCCTTGATGGTGGCGTACTTGGGCACCATCACGATAACTTCGGCGCCGGCGCGCACAAGCGCCGCAGGCAGCGAGCCCGCCACGTCGCCCAGGCCACCGGTCTTCACAAACGGTGCGCACTCGGCCGAGGCAAACACGATCTGCATCTTTTTGCTGGAATCTGCCATATTGTCTCCCATGTTGCAATTCGAGAATAGCCGCCTGGCGCGAACCGGGCGGCTATTCTACATGTTACGAGCGATGTTTCGGTGCCAACGTTAACGTACGATGGTGGTGTCGGAAGTTAACGGAGCCTTGCCCAGCACCAGGATGTTCTCGGGCGTGCCGCGAAGCTCGGTGTTGGTGGGAACCACGTTGTTCTTGTCCAGAATGGCGTTCTCAACGCGGGCGCCGCTCTTGATGATGCAGCTCTGATTGATGATCGAGTTGGTCACCGAGGCGCCTTCCTCAACCACAACGCCGCGCGAGAGGATCGAGTTGCGCACGGTGCCCTTGATGATGCAGCCCGCCGAGATGATCGAGTTGCACGCGTGGCTGCCGGTCGCATAGCGCGAAGGCGGCACGTCGTGAGCCTTGGTCAGGATCGGGCGCTCGGGATCGAAGAGCTGGTCGGCCACGGTCTGGTCGAGCAGGTCCATGCTGCGGCGATACAGCGACTTCTCGCTAAACACGCCCACGACCTCGCCCTTGTACTCGTAGCTGCACACGTCGATGTTGCCAAAGTCGCCCTGAAGTGCCTCGAGCAGGTCCAGATAGTCAGCGGCCTGATAGTGATCGATGATCTCGAGCAGCGTCTCGCGGTTGACGATGCAGCAGTCCATAGAGGCGTTGTCGCCGTACACGACGCCGGCGCTCACGCCCGTCAGACGACCGTTCTCGTTAATTTCGAGTTTGGTCTCGTCATCGACGTTGCGCGTAGCCTTGCAGTACACCACGGTCATCTGGGCACCGGAGTTCTCGTGCGCGTCGATGATGGTGTTGAGGTCCATGTTAAAGATGATGTTGGTGCCCATCATCACAACATAGGGCTTGTCCGAGCGCTGGAACAGCGTCTTGTTGGAAATGATGTCGCGCAGCAGGAAGCGCATGCCGCCCTTGGTGGTGCCATACGCGTTGCCGGGCACCATGAACAGGCCGCCCTTCTTGCGGTCCAGGCCCCAGTCCTTGCCCGAGCCCACATGGTCGATCAGCGAGCGATAGTTGCCCGGCATGACGACACCGACGGTCTTAATGCCGGCATTCATCATGTTGGACAGCGGGAAGTCGATCAGGCGGTAGCGGCCCAAAAACGGAACGGACGCGATGGGGCGGTCCTTGAGCAGCACGCTGCCGTAGGTCGAAGAGTAGTTAGCGGTGATATAACCGATGGCCTTGCGATTGATCATCGGATCATTCCCCCTTCCCGATAACGACGTCATTTCCAACGACGGCCGTATCCTTGGTGGTATCGACAGAGCCGAGCTTCACGCCCTCTTCGACCGTGGAGTTCTCGCCCAAAATAGCGCGGCAGATGTGCGCGCCGCTCTTAACGTGCGCACCCGGCAGTAGCACGGAGTCCTCGACCACGGCGCGCTCCTCGATGATGACATCGGTCGAAATGATCGAGTGGCGAGCGGTGCCGTAGATCTTGCAGCCGTTGGAGACCAGGCAGTCGTCCAGGCGGCCGTCCGGGCCAATGTAGTGCGGCGGACGCGTGGTGATGTTGGACATGATGGGGAAGTGCTTGTCAAACAGATCGAACTCGGGGTTGTTGCCCAGCAGGTCCATCGAGGTCTCGTGGAAGCTGGCGATGGTGCCGACGTCCTTCCAAAAGCCGTGGAACTCGTAGCTGTACAGGCGCTTGCCCTCGCCGAGCAGCTTGGGGATGATGTCCTTGCCAAAGTCGTGGCTCGAGCGCTGGTCCAGAGCGTCCTCCTCGAGCGCCTCGATCAGCACGTCGGCCGAGAAGATGTAGATGCCCATGGACGCGAGGTTCGAATCGGGCTTATCGGGCTTCTCGGTGAACTTGGTGATGCGGCCGTCCTCGGGGTCGGTGGTCAGGATGCCAAAGCGGCTGGCCTCCTCCCACGGCACGGGCATAACGCTCACCGTGAGGTCGGCGTTGTTCTCAATGTGCGTCTTGAGCATCTTGCGGTAGTCCATGCGATACAGGTGATCGCCCGAAAGAATCAGGACGTACTTGGGGTCGTTAGCCTTGATGTAGTCGAGGTTCTGCGTAATGGCGTCGGCCGTGCCCGCATACCAGGCGCCACCGGTCTGCGTCTCGTACGGCGGCAGGATCGACACGCCGCCATCGCGGCTGTCCAGATCCCAAGCCTCGCCGGATCCCACGTAGGCATGCAGCAGGTAGGGGCGGTACTGCGTCAGAACGCCCACCGTGTCGATGCCCGAGTTGGAGCAGTTAGAGAGCGAAAAGTCGATAATGCGGAACTTGCCACCAAAGCTAACCGCCGGCTTAGCGATCTTTTGGGTGAGTGCCCCCAATCGGCTGCCCTGTCCTCCTGCGAGGAGCATCGCGATGCATTCTTTCTTACTCATCGATTTCTCCTTCTGTCATCGATGTTCCTAAACCCATTAGCGACGGGCGCGGCGCTCGGTCGCGCCCGTCGAGTAATGCCGTGCTGGCATAAGGGAGCTCGCGCGCCTTTACGCGTGCCAGATCTCGTCGCGGTACTCGCGAATGGTGCGGTCGCTCGAGAACCAGCCGGAGGAGGCAGTGTTGAGCAGGGCCTTGCGGTTCCAGGTCTCCTGGTCGCCATAGCTGCCGGTGAGCTTCTCCCACGCATCCACGTAGCTGCGGAAGTCTGCCATGACCAGGTCGGGGTCGTTGTTGTTCATGAGCTCGTTGTAGATGCTCTCAAAGTTGCCCGAGAGGCCGGCAAACGTGTTGTCCTTGAGCTCGTCCATCACGCGGCCCAGACGCTCGCGGTCGCCGTTGAGGGTATCCCACGCAAAGTAGCTGTTGGATGCCCAGAGCTGCTCGACCTCGGGAGCGGTCAGGCCAAAGATAGCCTCGTTCTCGCGACCGGCCAGATCGGCGATCTCGATGTTGGCGCCGTCGAGGGTGCCCAGCGTAATGGCGCCGTTCATCATGAGCTTCATGTTGGACGTGCCCGAGGCCTCCTTGCCGGCCGTGGAGATCTGCTCCGAGATCTCGGCGGCGGGGTAGATGAGCTGGGCGTTGCTCACGCGGAAGTTGGGGATAAAGCAGACCTTCATGACCTCGTTGACGCGCGGGTCATTGTTGATGACGTCGGCCACGGAGTTAATGAGACGGATGGTCTCCTTGGCAAAGGTGTAGCTCGAGGCAGCCTTGCCGCTAAAGATGAAGGTCGTCGGCGTCACGTGGAAGTTGGGATCGGCGATGCGACGGTTGTAGATGTCCATCACCTTCATGATGTTCATGAGCTGGCGCTTGTAGGCGTGGAAGCGTTTAACCTGAACATCGAAGACGGTGTTGGGGTCAATGACCAGACCGGTCTCGGCCTTAACGTAGGCGGCCAGGCGCTCCTTGTTGGCGCGTTTGGAGGCACCCACGGCCTTAAGGAACTCGGTATCGTTCTGGAACTCTTTGAGTTTCTCCAGCTCAAAGGCGTCCTTCAGCCAGCCATCGCCAATGGCCTCGGTCACGAGCTTGGCATAGGTGGGGTTGGCCTCGGCAAAGAAGCGACGGTGCGAGATGCCGTTGGTCTTGTTGTTGAACTTCTCGGGCGTCAGGGCATAGAAGTCCTTGAGCAGGATGTTCTTGATGATGTCGGAGTGGATCTTGGCCACGCCGTTGACGCTGTGGCTGCAAATCACAGACAGGTTGGCCATGCGAATCTCGCCGTCCCACAGGATGGCGGTCTGGCGCAGACGCTCCTGCCAGCCCTCCTGCGTGGTATCGAACGACTCGTGCCAACGACGGCTGATCTCGTCGATGATCTGGTACACGCGGGGGAGGAGCTTGGAGAACGTGCCGATGGGCCACTTCTCCAGAGCCTCGGGCAGGATGGTGTGGTTGGTGTAGCTCACGACCTGCGTAACGATGTTCCAGGCGTCGTCCCACTCGAGCTTCTTCTCGTCGATAAGGATGCGCATGAGCTCGGGGCCGCACATGGCGGGATGCGTGTCGTTGGTGTGGATGGCCACAAACTGCGGCAGCAGCTCCCAGTTCTCGCCGTGCTCCTTCTCAAAGGTGTCGAGCAGGCTGTAGATGCCGGCCGAGACAAACAGGTACTCCTGCTTCAGGCGCAGCAGACGGCCGTGCTCGCCGGCGTCGTTGGGGTAGAGAATGGCGCTGATGGCCTCGGCCTCGGCGCGCTCGGCATCGGCCAGGGCGTAGTCGCCGCGGTTGAAGGCCTCAAGGTCAAAGTGCTCCTCGACCGGCTCGGCGGCCCAGACGCGCAGCTTATTGACGGTCTCGCCGGCATAGCCCACAACGGGAATGTCATAAGGGACGGCCAGGATGTCCTGCGTGTCCACCGTGCGGTAGAACGTGCGGCCGTTCTCCTCAAAGCCCTCGACGCGGCCACCAAACTTAATGGTCACGGCCTTGTCCTGACGGCGGACCTCCCAGGGATAGCCGTGGGTGAGCCACTCGTCGGTGGCCTCGACCTGGCTGCCGTTGACGATCTCCTGCTTAAACAGGCCGTAGCGGTAGCGCATACCGTTGCCGTAGCCGGCAATGCCCTCGGCTGCCATCGAATCCAAAAAGCATGCGGCAAGACGGCCCAGGCCACCGTTGCCCAGCGCCGGATCGGGCTCCTGGTTCTCGATGACGGACAGGTCGAAACCCATGTCGTCGAGTGCCTCGGCGACCATGTCGCGCACGCCAAAGTTGAGCAGATAGTTGTCGAGCAGGCGGCCGATCAAAAACTCGATCGAGAAGTAGTACACGCGCTTCTTGCCCTCGGCGGTGACGCGGGCGTCACTCTTGGTGGCAACGGTGCGTGCCTTCTCGGCCACGAGCTTGGCCAGGGCGTTAAAGCGGTCGAGGTCGCTGGCGGCCTCGACGCTCTTGCCACTGATGCTCATGACAGCATCGCGATAGAGCTCGGTAAACTCCTGCTTGTTGTCGAAGATCTTATTCATACGTTCCTTTCCCCCGGGGATGTTTCTCCCGGAACGGTTATGACTTGTATCCTACGCCCTGTCGGGGCGGGTGATTACAGCTGTAACGGCTTTGTTACGCATCCTTGGCAGATGTTTTAACAGCGCCTGCCTTGGCCTTGGGGGCAGCCTTTTTGGTGGTTGCCTTCTTGGCCGTGGTCTTGGAAGCGGGCTTGGTTGCAGACTTGGCAGCCTTCGCCTTGGCCGGAGCCTTCTTAGCAGCCGCGGTCTTGGGCTTCACCGAGGACGCACGCTTGCGCGTCGCCTTCTTGGGCTTCTCGACCACGGGCGGCTTATAGCTGCTGGGGCCGCGGCGCTTAAGCACCACGCCTGCCAGGCCGGGCACCTTCATCTCGATGGAGTCCATCTGCCCGTTCCAGGGATAGGGCTCGCTCGAGCAGGTGTAGGGCTCCTCGCCGGCGTATCCGCTGCCGCCAAACTCGGGACGGTCGGAGTCAAAGATGACCTCCCAGTCACCCTCGCGCGGCACGCCCACACGGAAGCTCTCGTAGCTCGCCGGGTCAAAGTTGATCAGGATCACCAGGTCGTCATCGACGTCCTCGCCCTGACGCACAAAGCTCACGATGGACTGTTTGGAGTTGTCCGCGTCGATCCAGGTAAAGCCGTCGTCGGTGTAGCCGCGCTCGTACAGAGCGGGCTCGGCGGTGTACAGGTGGTTGAGCGCCTTGATGAACGCCTGATGATGACGGTGGGTCTCGTACTCCTCGGTCAGGAACCACTGGATGGACTCGTAGTAGCGCCACTCAATAAACTGACCGATCTCGTTGCCCATAAAGTTGAGCTTGGCGCCGGGGTGCGTCATCTGGTAGAAGGCCAGCGTGCGCAGGCCGGCAAACTGGCGCCACCAGTCGCCCGGCATGCGTCCGATGAGCGAGCACTTGCCGTGCACGACCTCGTCGTGGCTCAGCGGGCAAATAAAGTTCTCGGTAAAGGCGTACATGATGGAGAACGTGAGCAGGCCGTGGTTGCCGGGGCGCCACGGAAAATCGGTCTGCATGTAGTGCAGGGTGTCGTTCATCCAACCCATGTCCCACTTGTAGTGGAAGCCCAGGCCGCCGTCCTGCGGCGGATAGGTCACAAGCGGCCACGCGGTGGACTCTTCGGCCATCATCATCACGTCGGGGTAGTGCGCCTCCACGGCGCAGTTGACCTGACGGATAAACGCGCTGGCGTCCAAGTCCTCCTCGGTACCGTACTTGTTGAACTTCTTTTGGCCGGGATCGTCGATGCCAAAGTTGAGGTACAGCATGCTGGACACGCCGTCCATGCGAATGCCGTCCACGTGGAAGTTCTCGAGCCAGTACAGCACGTTGGAGACCAGGAAGGAGCGGACCTCGCCGCGGGCGAAGTCAAACTTGTGCGTGCCCCAGTTGGGGTGAATCTCGTGCTCAAACAGCATGTGGCCGTTAAAGGTGGCAAGGCCGTGGGAGTCGGCGCAAAAACCGCCGGGAACCCAGTCCATGATCACGCCGATGCCTGCCTCGTGGCACGCATCGATAAAGTGCATGAGCTGCTGCGGGTTGCCGTAGCGCGACGTGGCGGCGTAGTAGCCGGTCGTCTGGTAGCCCCAGGAGCCGTCGAAGGGATGCTCCATAAGCGGCATGACCTCGATATGCGTATAGCCCATGTCGCGCACGTAGTCCACGAGCTCCACAGACAGGTCGTCGTAGGTGTAAAACTCACCGCGCTGCGCGGGGAAGGGGTCCATGGGGCCGGGGTAGTTGCCGTACTCGTCGGGCTCGCCCTGCGGCGCGTCGCCGTGGCGCTTCCACGAGCCAATATGCACCTCGTAGATGTTAAGGGGTTGCGACATGTGGTTATGGCTGGCGCGGCGCTTGAGCCATGCGGCGTCGTTCCACTTGTAGCCATCGAGGGTCCACAGCACGCTCGCGGTACCCGGAGGGCACTCGGCCTTAAAGGCGTACGGATCGGCCTTGTAGAGCTTTTCGCCCTCGTTGGTCTCGATGAGGTATTTATAGAGCTGACCCTGCTCGGCGCCAGGAATGAAGCCTTCCCAAATAGAGCTCGTATGCACGGGCACCAGCAGGTTGGCCTGCTCATCCCAGTCGTTAAATTCGCCAATGACGTGAACGCTCTTTACGTCGGGCGCCCAAACGCAAAAACGCCAGCCGCGCGTATGGTTTTGCGTGTCGGGATGCGCGCCCATCTTTTCCCAGCTGCGCTCCCACGTACCGATGCCAAACAGATAGACATCGTCTTTGGTAAGTTCCGGCGCGTGCGGGGCGGCTTTACGGGTAGCAGGCTTTTTGGTTGCTGGCTTTAGCTTTGTATCGCTCACGTTTGATCCCATCATGACGCGGCAGCGTGTTGCCTTGGTGATTAGATGCGAAAGGTCCAAGGCTGCACGAATCGAAGGGACGGCGAAGTTTCAGTGATTCGTTCCACCTCGCGTGCTCGGTGGAACTTTCGGCAAAAACTACGATAACACCTGTACGTTACTTATATGAACGAAAGTGGATTTGCGGTGGCGTTTAATCGGTAAGCGCCATGTTTATACCACTGGCAGAATTGCGATGGTAAAACTCTTGACAGCTTTATCAATTAGGGTTTCTAGATTGTTAGGTTTACGTTTGGTAAAACGTTTTTAGCAGGTTGTTTACCATTTGACATTGAAAGGCTCGTTTATGGACCGCATCGCTGCCCCAAGTGTTGCTTTTATTTTCGATTGCGACGGCACGCTGGTTAATAGCACCCCCGTTTGGGCCTATGCCCAGCCCGAGTTATTGCACCGCCACGGGGTTGACGTGACGGTCGACGATTTTGCCCAGTTTGAGCATTTGTCGCTCGAAGACGAGTGCCAGGCCTACCACGACACCTGGGGCATTGGCACAAATGGCGAGGAACTGTATCGCGAGCTGAGCGACATCCTGATCGTTGGCTACTCCAAGGTGCCGCCGCGCGAGGGCCTGCTTGCATTTTTGAAGCAGGCGAAGGCCGCCGGTGTTGCCATGTGCGTGGCCACGTCCACGCCGACCGAGTTGGTGCAGTCCGCCCTTGCTGGCGCCGGGCTCGATGCCTACATGGAGTTTGTGACCACCACGGGCGAGGCCGGGCGTTCCAAGCAGTTCCCCGATGTGTACGAGTTGGCGCTGCGTCGCCTGGAGGAGCGACACGGGCACAAGTTTGAGCGCGCGTGGGTGTTTGAGGACGCGGTCTTTGGGCTTAAGAGCTCCGGCACCGCTGGATTTAACCGTGTGGGCATCTATGACCCGCACGGCCGTATGGAGCGCGACGAGGTTCGCGACAACTGCGACATCTTTATCGACAGCTACGAGGACCTGGACCTGGCCCGCGTGCTTGCATTTGAGGGATAGGCGAGCGTTGTGACTTGTAAGGTATTAGTCGTTTGCGGATCGCCTGTTGTGACGAGCGCGGATCTGCTGCGCCAGCTGGCGGGGGAGTGCGACCACGTTGTCGCCGTGGACCGCGGGCTCGACGCGCTGCTGGGCGCGGGGCTAGGCTGCGATGTCTATGTGGGCGACGCCGACACCGTAAGCGATGAGGGACGCGCTCTGGTCGATGCCGCCGAAGCCTTTGAGGTTGAGCGTCACAACCCCTACAAGGACTACACTGATCTAGCATTGGCGCTCGATTCCGTCCGTCGTCGCTGGCCGGGCGTGGAAGTGGTTGCGACCTGCGCCACCGGCGGCCGCCCTGACATGGCCCTGTCCGTACTGGGCCTGCTCGCTGGCTATGAGGATGCCCCCGTCTGGATTGTCGAGGACAAGGTTACCGCCCGTTTCCTCCACGCAGGCGAATCATGGATCATTGAGGGCGCCGAGGGCAAGACCTTCTCCATCATCGCCATAGCCCCCAACACCCAAGTAAGCGAATACGGCCTAGAATGGGAACTAGACCACAGCCCCCTAGCCCTCTTGGCCGACACCGGCATCAGCAACGTCGTCAGGTCAACAGCCGCGATTAGAGTCCACGCCGGCACCGCCATCGCTTACCTCTACAAGTAAGGTCTATCGCATCAGGGTTTTATCGGGACGGTGGATAGAAATAATCGCTCGAAGAGTGATTATTTCTGCCCCGTCCCAGGAAAACCCGTAAGGCGGAAAATCAATCCAAATTCCCCCCTTGCATCCCCGAAGATCTTCCCCTATAGTAGTTCCTCGTCAGGGGGGCGTAGCTCAGCTGGGAGAGCGCTTGACTGGCAGTCAAGAGGTCAGGGGTT
>CABRYP010000043.1 GCA_902475245.1 uncultured Collinsella sp.
CACATCAATGAAGCCATCGAGAGCTAATCGACGGTGCACCCAGGACTATTATCGATCCTCTCGACACCAGCAACGGCTCAATATCCATTGCAGAAAAGAACCCGGCACCCATATAAGTGCCGGGTTCTCTAAGTCAGCTATATCAGAGAGCTAATTTACTCAATGATCGTGGAGACGATGCCCGAACCGACGGTGTGGCCACCCTCGCGGATAGCGAAGCGCAGGCCCTCCTCCATGGCGATCGGGTGAATGAGGTCGCCCTCGATGGTGATGTGGTCACCAGGCATAGCCATCTCGGTGCCCTCGGGGAGCTTGACCGTACCGGTAACATCGGTGGTACGGAAGTAGAACTGAGGACGATAACCATCGAAGAACGGGGTGTGACGGCCGCCCTCCTCCTTGGTCAGAACGTAGATCTCGCCGGTGAACTTGGTGTGCGGGGTAACCGAACCGGGCTTGCAGAGAACCTGGCCGCGCTCGATGTCCTCGCGCTTGATGCCGCGGAGCAGCAGACCGACGTTGTCGCCAGCCTCGCAGAAGTCCATGGACTTACGGAACATCTCGATACCGGTAACGACGGTGTTCTGGGTATCCTTGATGCCGACGATCTCGACGGGCTCGTTGAGCTTGAGCTCACCGCGCTCGACACGGCCGGTAGCAACGGTACCACGGCCGGAGATGGTCATAACGTCCTCAACGGCCATCAGGAACGGGAGGTCGTTGTTACGAGCAGGCGTCGGGATGTACTCGTCGACGGCCTTCATGAGCTCGCGGATAGCATCCATCCACTTGGCGTCGCCCTCGAGAGCGCCCAGAGCGGAACCACGGATGACGGGGATGTCGTCGCCGGGGAAATCGTACTCGGAGAGGAGCTCACGGGTCTCCATCTCGACGAGGTCGATAAGCTCGTCATCGTCGACCATGTCGCACTTGTTCAGGAAGACGACGATGTAGGGAACGCCGACCTGACGGGCGAGCAGGATGTGCTCGCGAGTCTGAGCCATGGGGCCGTCGGTAGCGGCGATGACCAGGATAGCGCCGTCCATCTGAGCAGCACCGGAGATCATGTTCTTGACGTAGTCAGCGTGGCCCGGGCAGTCAACGTGAGCGTAGTGACGGGCAGCAGTCTCGTACTCGACGTGGGAGACGGAGATCGTAATGCCGCGCTCGCGCTCCTCGGGAGCCTTGTCGATGTTCTCGAACGCAGTGAAGTCAGCCTTGCAGCCCTCGGTCTCGGAGAGAACCTTGGTGATGGCGGCGGTCAGCGTGGTCTTGCCGTGGTCGACGTGACCAATGGTGCCGATGTTAACATGCGGCTTAGTGCGCTCAAACTTCTCTTTGGCCATAAAGCCCTCCTCTTAACAGGTCGTCCCCGGACGGGACTTTGCCTTTATACCATAGTGGCCTCTCAACATACTATTGAGAAGCCACCGTGTTACCTATGGTAGCGGTGACTGGATTCGAACCAGTGACGCCACGGGTATGAACCGTGTGCTCTAACCAACTGAGCTACACCGCCGGATGGAGCCTGCAACCAGACTTGAACTGGTGACCTCTTCGTTACCAACGAAGTGCTCTACCGACTGAGCTATACAGGCACTTGACGGGTGGGAGCTATAGGATTCGAACCTATGTAGGCAGAGCCAACGGGTTTACAGCCCGTCCCCATTAACCACTCGGGCAAACTCCCAATCGTTCAAGTATCCGCAGGTCCTTTGGTCTTTTGGACCGCCGCCCCCGCGAACGAAAAAGATAATACGATGCAACCTTGGGGGCTGTCAACGAAAACCTCTAGATACACGGTGCCGGGCGTATCTATAGCCCCTCGACCTGCGGTTTTGTTGAGTTTAGATATGAAGGACGGTGGATTTGGCTGCGCTGGCAACATTTCCCGAGGGAACACTTTGGCACGGTGGAGTACGCCGGCAGAAACGAACTTCGATAACGGCCCTCTTGCACTATTACATAGGTCACGATCGGCCTTCCACGACACGATCGAGCGTGGATAATCTCCCACTTTTAGCGCGACCCTAAGGCCAAAGCGGCAGATTATCCACGCTCATTCTCCAGGCGGGAGAACTAAAGAGCCGCAACTACTCGGGCCAGGCCAAAGTAGACCCATAGAGCGGCTCCCCCTTGGTGCAGGGGTAGCGACTCAAGTAACACGACGATAGCAAGTCGAAGAAATAAGTCATGGCGTATTTCGAATAAACGCCGAGTCGGTCAATTCCGTTTCCCGCATTACCAAGACGATATACACGGTCAAAAGACCTCGATTTGTCATCGTTGCTAAACGCAGTAATTAGAATCTTCCTGCCCGAACGGCAATCAAGATACTCACGCGCCTGTGACACAAATAGCCCGGAGACCGATACGAGAATTATCAATGACTGCGAAGCGTCTCCCATGTTTTTCAATTCCGCGACGTTAGCCCCAGCAACTATGCGAACTATCTTGCCCGCATAAAACATTTCCTGCTGAAATCGTACGAGATTGGCGCTCACATTATTGGTGCACCAGATTTCAACGTTTTTATGGCCATCAATTTCGTCGGCAAGGTGCTTAATAGCGATATCGGACACGCCGCTTTCGACCTCAGCGAACATCTCGATCATGCGAACGTCGAGCTCTGCCCTGTACTCCTCGTAGCCAAATTCCTCCTCTCGATGGCTTAAGTCGCTTGGAAAGACTGATTGAGTAAACGATTCTTTCAAATCGCTAAGAGACTGGTAGCCCAATCGATTGCAGAAACGACGAACAGCGGAACGGGTCACGAATGCATCGCGGGTTATTGCGGCAACATTGATTTCGCTCGAACGCCTAATGTGAGCGATGAGATATCGAGCGATGGCGGCATCGTTTGACCCAAACTCGCTGTTGATGATGGAGCTAATGCGATTGAGCACATCGAAGTCATTGATATTCACGTGATCCCTCTTTCCGCTCTCCTCGATATTATGGTTCATTTATTGAATCAAACAGCTTTGGTCGTTCTCCTATGATTCAAATCAGTTGACGTCATCTTAATCGTAATTCCGTCACACGTATCCACCGTGTTGAATGATGGAAAGGGGATTCATGGGCAACGTGAACAACATGCCGTTTCTCTGGGGTTCCGCCACGGCGTCTTATCAGTGCGAGGGTGCCTGGAACGAAGACGGCAAAGGCCTCGGCGAGTGGGATTTCTTTAACCACACAAGCAATAAGAACATCAACCATGTTGACGGTGATGTATCTTGCGACTTCTACCATCGCTATGAAGAAGATATCCGCATGATGAAAGAAGGCGGACAAAACACCTATCGCTTCTCTCTTTCATGGAGTCGAATCATCCCCACGGGTATCGGCGAAGTGAATGAAGAGGGTATCGATTTTTATAATCGAGTCATTGATTGCTGCCTCGAAAATGGCATAGAGCCCAACGTTACGCTGTTCCATTACGATCTGCCATTCACGCTTGCTTGCAAAGGCGGATGGCTGAACAACGACATGGCAGAGTGGTTCTGCAAATACGCCAAGATTTGCTTTGAGCGCTTTGGAGACCGCGTCAAAATCTGGGCTACCGTTAACGAGCCGCATTTCTACAGCTACTGCGTAAACATGTTGGGCAACTATCCCCCCAATCGATCGCTCGACGTTCAGTCGTACATGCAGTTTCAATACAACCTGATGCGCGCAAGCGCACTCGCAGTCCGAGCATATCGTCAAATGGGCTACGACGGCATCATCGGCGCCGTCCACGATGGCGGCGTTGTCGAACTCGACCCGGCAACCGAGCACCCCGATGACGTATTTCGATACGCAGACTTTTTCGCCAATCGCATGATTCTGGCACCAGCGCTTCAGGGTCAACTGCCGCCAGAAATGGACGAAATCCTTGAAAAACTTGGCGTCTCGCTCTATCGATCCCCAAATGACGTAGAAGAATTCAGAGACGGTAAAGTCGATTTTATTGGACTCAACGTGTATTGCCGAGAGTATGTAACCGACTGGCACGGTGGAGAGCTTGCCGTTTCGGCGAACAATAAGGGCGGTTCGAGCAAAAAAGTCGAAGGAAAATGCATTGCGCCCTTGTTTGAAAGCGCCCGCGACAGCAATGTTCCCCGCAATAAATGGGGCCGCGAAATACTCCCAAGTTGCATGTATTCAACCATCATGGATGTCCACGAGCGCTATGACGCGCCCCGCATCTTTATTACGGAAAACGGACATGGCGCCTATGAGCAACCAGACGCAGACGGAATGATCCACGATGATGACCGCATCGAGCTTCTGGGCCAGTTCATCGAGCACATGATGAGGGCTAAGCGCGACGGCGCGCGCGTTGAGGGCTACTACCTCTGGTCGACGATGGATCTGTATAGCTGGATCAACGGCTACGAAAAACGATACGGACTTGTCCATATCGACTTCGAGAACAATCTGGAGCGCACCCCCAAAAAGAGCTGGTATTGGTACCGAGACCTTATCTCGAAGTATCAGGAGCAGGAAGGTTAGGAGAAAGAGATGAAATATCAGGCAATGTCCGAAACAGTCCTAAAGGCTGTTGGCGGCAAAGAGAACATTACATCGGTAACTCATTGTGCGACGCGCCTTCGCATCGACGCACGAGACACCTCGATCATCGATCTCCAGCTCGCCAAATCGGCCGATCAGGCGCTCGGGCAGTAGTCAGCGGTGGCCAGCTTCAGGTGATCATCGGCCCCAACGTCACCGAGGCTTACAACGACTTCCTCGACTTCGCGGGAATCGAAGTCGGCGGCGGCGCGGTTGCCGACGATGCCCAAACCGCCAAGGATCTTGCAGAGGGTATCAAAAGCGGCAACACTGCCATGAGCCTGGTTGAGAAATTCGGAAATGTCTCCGCACAGGTATTCATGCCCATCGTCCCGGCGCTCATCGTAGGCGGACTCATTCTTTCGATTAAGAATCTCCTGGTCAATTATTGTGGATTGAGCACCGATAGCGGAACTGCCCAGGTTCTGTTGGCGATCTTCAGTGCCTCATTTAGCTTCCTGCCCGTTTACCTAGGCTACCAGCTCGCCGCCGTCATGAAGATGCAGCCTATCATGGGCGCGCTGCTGGGCGCAATCATGATTAGCTCGTCTATTAGCGGTGCTGAGGGTCTCGACTTTCTTGGCATCCCCATCCCGACGAATGACTACTCGAGCACGGTGGTGCCAATCGTACTGGGCGCTGTGTTCATGTACTTTGTTGATCGCGGTCTTCAGAAAATCATCCCGGACGTTACCAAACTGTTCTTGAAGCCGCTACTCACCATGTTCATCGTCGTGCCTGTTGAGCTGATTATCCTCGGCCCCGCCGGCAGCATGATGGGCTACGCGCTGAGTGATGCCGTCACGTGGCTCATGGATAACGTGGCATTTATCGCTACTCCAATCCTTGCAGCCCTTAACCCCTATTTTGTCATGCTCGGTCTTGATAAGGCTTACATCGCAATCGAAGTTACGAGCTTGGCGCAGCTCGGTTGGGCACCCATTATCTTTGGATTCATCTCGAACCTCTGCATTGGTGGCACGAGCCTCGCCCTGGCAACTGCCATGAAGGGAAACAAAGAGAAGAGGGGTATGGTCACCACGGTTGCCGTCACCGCACTCTGTGGCGTAACCGAGCCCGCGTTCTACGGTTGCCTCATCGAGCGTCCCCGCCTGCTTGTCGGCACGGCAATCGGCGCGCTCTGCGCTGGACTCCCTGCAGGCATCTTTGTTCTGAAAGAGTATGTTGCGGGAGCATGCCCCGGCCTTCTTTCGGCACTCATCTTTATCGCTCCCGATGGGTCCATGGGCAACTTCGTGCTGGCATGCGTTGTCGCCATCATCGCCATCGTCGTCTCCTTCATCGCTGCACGCGTGATCATCAAGAAGAACCCCAGCTATATTGAGTAGATGCCCGCTGTTTGCATTGGAGACATCCTCGGCAGACCATTAGCAAGAACCCAAGAAGTCCCTTAGGAGCTCGATTAGTCCATTCGGATTCCTGAGGCACAAACGACCCCGATTCCACAATGGAATCGGGGTCGTCGTTTCTAAAGCCGTCGATAGACAATCGGTGTTTACCTTAGCTCCCTATCCAAGTTAATTATCCACGCTCGAGCAGGACATCCAGGTCCGTACCCGCCCTTGTCTCGATCTGTAACGGCAAGAGGCCTATTCCGCTTCTACATGTTACAGATCAAGATATTCCTAAAACACCCTAAGTTTCATCTCAATCTGTAACAGTTAGATGCCAAATATCGGTCTTGGTGTTACAGATTTAGACAAACTGGAGGACGAGACAAACCAAAAACGGGATGGGCGCTAACCCGATGGCGCACCACCTAAATAGAAACGGGCCCTGTCCCATAAGGAACAGAGCCCGAAACTCTCATGGAGCCAGTGACAGGAATCGAACCTGCAACCCACTGATTACAAATCAGTTGCGCTACCGTTGCGCCACACTGGCACACTTGGCGCTTTCGCGCGAAGCCAGTTAAGAATAAAGGAATTACGGACGGGGCGCAACAGACCCTTCGACCGACCACATCTCAAAACTATTCGCCAGAACGAATAGTTTTAATTACAATAGAATAGATAAAACTATTCGTTCTGGCGAAGGGTTTCGCGATGTTGACCACGAAGGAAGCTGCAGAGCTACTCGACATCACCCCGCGCAGGGTGCAAGAGCTCATAAAAAACGGAGCACTTGAGGCACGCAAGGCTTCTGGTGTATGGCTCATCGACAAAGACAGCGTCAACGCACGACTCCGCTCCGTGACCAAAACGGGGGGACGCCCCCGTCGAGGCCATGGAAAAAGCGAGATTACGTTTACCCTCATGAACCGCACGCACGAAGTCGCCCAGCTGGTCTACAGCACATCGCGAAAAGACTTTACCCACATCGGCGCCGACGTCGATCGTGCCCACGCCCCTATTGGAGTATTTGGCCCTAATAGTCCCATATCGCTCGACTCCTTCCGCATCTGGTGGCGCGGCCGCGGTATCCCGCTCGCACGCATTGGGCTAGCCTCCCTGTTGGCAGAAGCAGCAGTCGATGTTCCCGACGAACTCATCCAGCGAAATCTCGGCCTCTCCCTATCCGACCAGTATTGGATTAGACCCCAAGATTCCGGTCTCGCGTGGGAGGATATTAACTTCTTCAATAATGCTTTTGACGACGTCTCTCTGTCCATCGCACCCTTCGCCCCAGAGGGCAAAGCAGCCACCGCAAAGCCCGATAACACCTCGGACGGCAACCTTCAGAAGTATTGGACATGCGAGGGCAGGCGTCGAATTCTGCATAAGGCAGGAGCGCACCTGAACCAAGAACCATATAACGAGCTGGTAGCGACCGCGCTCCATCGTCGCATCCTAAACGCCTGCGATTATGTGCCTTACTCGCTCGAGGGCACGGGCACTTCCGCCCTGAGCATATGCGATGTCTTCTTAACTGATGAAGAAGAGTATGTCCCTGCGTTCTATGTAAATCAGTACGCAAACGCAGATGAAAGACTAACCGACTACGAGCGATATGTAGCAAACTGCGAGAAACTCGGGGTAACAGGCGTCAAGGATGCCCTGGACCGCATGATCGTATGCGACGACATCATCGCCAACTATGACCGTCATTGGCGTAACTTTGGCCTTGTGCGAAACGTCAATACGCTAGCTTGCAGACCTGCCCCCATCTTCGATTCGGGCTCATCGCTCTGGTGCAATATTTCTCTTGAGGAGCTTCGGGCAGGAGGGCACAGTTTTACCAGCGCGCAGTTTCATTCAAGCCCCGCCAAACAAATGCTGCTCGTCGAGGACATGGACTGGTTCGATGGAGACAAACTCGAAGGCTTTGTCGACGAGGCGATCGAGATTCTGTCTAAAAACGATGCTCTAACAGCGAGACTGCCTTATCTAAAAGAGGCGCTAACGTGGCGCCTCAAAAGAATGATCGACATCGCTGAATGGAGTTAGCGAGACAGCATCGCCCCGCCAACTCCTCTACCTCCCGCGCAGGGCCTTGAGCTTGGCCAGGGCCTCGGGGCTCAGGCGGCTGCCCAGGGTCATCTTGATCTGCGGGGCTTCCTCGGCCTCGTGCACGTCGTTGTCGATCTGTTTGATCTCGTCCACCAGCATGCGGCTCGAGATGCGCGTAACACCCTTGCCCATGACGACGGCCTGGATCGTGCCGTCGCTCGACACCACGGAGCACGCGCGGCCTTCCTCGCGCGCCTCGATGCAGAGCTTCTGTACCACGGTATCGGCAGAGACGCCCGTCGGCGAAAACTCGATGCGCACGCCGTGGGCCGGCAGGTTGGGGCGCTCGCTGGAGATATTGCCCGCACCGTCGAACACGATCACGGCCTCGTAGCGGCCCTGGGCAAACGCCGCCACGTCGTTGATGAGTGCGGTGCGCGCCATATCGTGAACGTCGCTGGAATACGGGTCATCGGAATGGTCGTACACGAGCTTTTCGTAGCGCGGCGTGCAGTGGATCACGTTGTAGCCGTCGACCACCAGCAGCTCGGGCTTACTGGAGTGCACCGTCGAGACCGGATCGGCGATGGCCTGCGCAAACGCATTGCCGCCCACACCATAGGTCGCGGCCGAAACAATCGGCTTGGCCGAGCCTTCGCCAAAGCGCTTGGCTTTGGACTTGGCGCGGTTCTTCTTGGACATGCGCTACTCCTCCCCCATGAGCTCGCCGGCATTGCGGCGCAGCCACTCAAAGCACAGCGCCGTGGTCGCCTGGGCAACATTGAGGCTCTCGGTCATGCCGCGCTGGGGAAGCTTGGTCAAAAAGTCGCACTTCTCGAGTACCAGGCGCGAGATGCCGTCGCCCTCGGAGCCCATGACGAGCGCAACGCGGCCCTCGAAGGGAGCGTCCCAGCAGCTGCCCTCGGCGTGCTCGGAGGCGCCACCCACCCAAAAGCCAGCGGCCTTGAGGTCATCGAGCGCACGGGCGATATTGGGAACCTGTGCGATGGGCAGATGCATGACGGCGCCGGCAGAAGTCTTGTAGCTGCCGACGGTCACACCGGCGGCGCGCTTGTTGGCAATGATGACGCCCGCCGCGCCCACGACCTCGGCGGAGCGCACGATGGCGCCAAAGTTACCGTCGTCGGTCACGTGGTCGAGCACCACAACAAGTGCCGGGCCCTCGCCTGCGCGGTCGAGGATATCGGCAACATCGGCATAGGGGAAGTTGCCAACCTCGAGCGCAATGCCCTGGTGGGCGCCATGGCTCGACAGTGCGTCGAGCTGCGCGCGCGGCACATACTTAATGCGGACACCAGCGGCGTTGAGGTCGTCGACCAGACGCGACAAGGCGGCATCGCGCTCCCCGCCCTCGGCAATGAGCGCGCACTTGATGGGAAAACCAGTGCGTAGCGCCTCGGCGGCAGCACGACGACCTTCGATAAACTCGCCCTTGGGAGCCTGGACAACGTCGCGGCTGCGATCGCGCTGCGGACGTGCGGCCTGGGCGCGATCGCGCTGGCCCTTGGGAGTGGCAGCGCGGTCATTGCGGCGAATCGGACGCGAGCCAGAAGCGGCCTGCTTGCCGCCACGAGGCGCACGCTTGCGATTGTCGGCCATAAAACGGCCTCCTTAAATAGATAACGAACAAGAATCGACCGTCCGAGCCACGGCACCTTGCCTTTCAATCGTCGGGCATGACCACCAGGTCTATGCCCTCCTCTTTCAAGGCAATCTGCCGCACCTCGAACGGTCGACAAATACTAGAGACTCTTAATACGAGTGCCCGCGGCAGTGTCCTCAATGGTGAGGCCCAAGTCCTTAAGCTGGTCGCGGATGGCATCTGCCAGATCCCAGTTCTTGGCGGCACGGGCCTCGGCGCGAGCCTCGAGAATCTTGGCAGCGGCCTCATCCACGTCATCGCCCGTGTAGGCAACCAGGCCGGCGGCAACGCCCAGCAGGCCCAGCGGCAACTCGACCTTAGGCTCGGGAAGTTCGATGCCAAACGTATCGAGCAGCTCGGCCAGCGTGTCGGCGGCAGCAAGCGCGGCGGCCTTGTCGGCAGCATCGCCCGCCTGCTCCAGGTACTGGTTGCACTCGGTCACAAAACCAAAGACGGCACCCATGGCACCAGCGGTGTTAAAGTCGTCGTCCATGCATTCCTTAAAGGTGGCACGGGTCTCGGCGGCCTTGGCGGCAAACGCCTCGGATGCTGCCTCATCGGCATCGGCCGTCGCGTGGTTCGCAGCCCAACGCAGGTTCTCGACCGTACCGGCAATACGCGTGAGCGAATTCTCGGCACCCTCCAGGCGCTCCCAGGAGAAGTCGAGCGGCGAGCGATAGCTCGTCTGCAGCATCAGCAAGCGCAGAACCGCGGCAGAGTGCTGCTCGAGCACCTCGGCCAGCGTAAAGAAGTTACCGAGCGACTTGGACATCTTCTCGCCGTCAACCAGCAGCATGCCCGTGTGCATCCAGGTGTTGGAGAAGCCCTGGTGCCAGGCGCAGGTGGCCTGGGCGCACTCGTTCTCGTGATGCGGGAAGGCAAGGTCGGAGCCGCCGCCATGAATGTCGATCGGAGTGCCCAGGTAGCGGTGCACCATGGCAGCGCACTCGGTGTGCCAACCAGGACGGCCCTCGCCCCAGGGGCTCGGCCAGCTGGGCTCGCCGGGCTTGGCGGCCTTCCACAGGGCAAAGTCGAGCGGGTCGTTCTTGTCCTCGTTCTCCTCGATACGCGCACCCACCATAAGGTCGTCGATATTGCGGCCCGAGACCTGACCATAGTTGGGATCGCTGCGCACGGCAAAGTACACATCGCCGTTATCGGCTGCGTAAGCGTGGCCCTGCTCGATAAGCGTCTTGATCATGGCGATCATGGGGCCGATCTCTTTGGTGGCGCGGGGGCGCACATCGGGATCGAGCACGTTGGCAGCGCGCATGACGCCGATGAACTTGTCGGAGAACTCCGTCGCGACCTCGGCAGCCGTACGGCCCTGCTCGTTGGCACGCTTGATGATCTTATCGTCGACATCGGTGAGGTTCTGGGCGAACGTGACCTCATAGCCGCTCGCGATGAGCCAACGGCGGATCACATCGAAGCTGATGAACGTGCGGGCGTTGCCGATGTGGATGTTGTCGTAGACCGTGGGACCGCACACGTACATGCGGACCTTGCCGGACTCGATGGGCTGGAACTCTTCCTTTTTATGGGTAGCGCTGTTGTAGATACGCATTCGTTACTCCTTAACGGTTTTCTGTAGCAGGCAGACGGCCCAGGCGCCAATCCCCTCGCCCTGGCCTTCCCAACCGAGCTTTTCGGTCGTAGTGGCGGCGACGCCCACGTTTTCGACGTCAACGCCCAGGGCATGGGCAAGGTTGGCGCGCATAGCATCGCGGTGCGGGGTGATCTTGGGCTGCTGGCAAGCAATGGTGCAATCGGCATCGACAAACTCAAAGCCCAGCTCGCGCGCATAGTCCATCACGCGAGCGAGCAGCACCATCGAGTCGGCGCCCTCGTAGGCAGGGTCGGTGTCGGGGAACAGTTTGCCGATGTCTCCCCCGCGGCAGGCGCCCAGAATGGCGTCGGCCAGCGCGTGCGCGAGCACATCGGCATCAGAGTGGCCCAGCAGGCCGCGCTCGTAGGGAATGTCAACCCCGCCGATGATACATCGACGCCCCTCCACCAGACGGTGAACGTCGTAGCCATGGCCAATGCGCAGGTTACTGAACATGGGGAAGGTCCTCTCCCTCGGCCATGCGGCCGAGCAGAATCGCGGTTACGGGACGCAAGTCCTCGGGCACCGTCACCTTAAGGTTATCGCGCGGGCTCTGGACGCAGCGGACACGCCCACCCATGCGCTCTACCAGCGACGAATCATCGGTGCCGATAAAGCCCTCGGCAATGGCTGCAGCGTGGGCGCGCTTCATAGCATCGATGCTAAAGATCTGCGGCGTCTGCGCAGCCCAATAAAGCTCACGCGGCGGCGTCTCGACGATGTTATCGCCGTCAACGATCTTGAGCGTATCGATCGCGGGTTGACCGCACACGACACCGTCGAGCGAGCGGTCGCCCACAAGCACGTCGATTGCATGATCGATGGCCTCGGTCGTGATGAGCGGACGAGCGCCATCGTGAATGGCGACGTATTCAAAGCCCGCCGGAACCGCATGCACGCCGGCACGGGTGGAATCCTGGCGGGTATCGCCGGCATCGGCAAAGCTGATGGGCGTGTCATAGTCAAACGGGTCGATGGCCAGGCGGCGCATCTCGGCACGACGCTCGGCAGGGCAAACCACGACGATGTGGCCGACCTTATCGCTACGGTCAAACGCGCGGATGGACCAGCTCATAAGCGGACGGCCCGCTACATTGACGAGCTGCTTGCCACCGGGGTTACCAAAGCGCTGGCCGCTGCCACCGGCAACGACCACGGCGCATACGGGCGCCATTATGCGTTCCCCTGTTTGGTGCCCTTCATGCGGTACAGGGAGTCCGCAAGAATGGCAGGGTTGTTAACGCCAAAGTCGCCCAGGCGCTCCGGATCCTCGCTGATGTCGTCCATGAGCTCCTGCAGCGAGCCATACTCGTCGACGATCTTCTCGGCCACGCCGTCGCGCACGACGGACACGCGCGAAAGCGTGCGCAGGCCCAGCGGTGTCATGACGGAGTCCTCGTCCAGGTCGTCGTAACCCAGAACCGCCGCCACGTGCTGCGGGTCGGACAGGTCCTTAGGCGTCATGCGGCTCAGCTCGGCGCGGATCTTCTCGGCGTTGGCCTCAGAGGAATCGCTTGCGTAGTCGCGGATCATCAAGTCGTATTCGGTATCCATGCTGGAGCCCGCGAGCTGCTCGAGCTGCATCTGCACGAGCTTGCCCTGATTACCCAGCTTGACGATGCAATCCTTAAGCTCGGTCTTTGCCTGCTGCATGATCTCGAAGCTCGAGAAAATACCGGTAATGTCGGCGAGCGTAACGTAGTCGTCGAGCTCGAGGGCCGTCAGGCGCAGCAGGGAGCGATCGAGCGACTGACGGGTAGTCTGGAGCGTAGCGACGAGCTGGTTAACCGAACTCATGATGGTGGTGACGGGCTGGATCTCGTAGCTCTTACCGTGGACGTACACGTTGACGACGGCACGACGGGCCGAGACCGAGATCACGATGGCATCGGTGAGCACCGACATACGAGCGGCGGTGCGGTGACGCATGCCCGTTTCGCTCGTGGCGAGCGAGGGATCGGGATTGAGGTGAAAGTTGGCGCGCAGAATCTGGGTGAGGTCGCCGTCGATGACGATGGCACCGTCCATCTTGGAGAGCTCGAACAGACGGTTCGAGGTAAACGAAATGTTGAGCGGAAAGCCGTCGTTACCGGCGGCGAGCACGTTTTCGGTGTCGCCGACGCAGATAAGGGCACCCAGGTGACCGGCAATGATCATGTCGAGGGCGGTGCGGATCGGCTGACCAGGTGCCGTCAGGCGAATGGCCTGTTCCATACGCTTTTGCAGCTCGTTCTTATCCAAGGCATCGCTCCCATCGTATACGCTCCATAAACGCTAAATAGTTTCTCACGGTTTGTCCCCGTGGCGCTCGCGAAATCCGATGCTTACAGAATGAGCGAACACCGCTGAGAGCCCAACCCAAATGGGCTGCTTATGTGGTAGTATCGGGATTCACATGAATGAGGGAGTAGTCGCGTGGCCGGGTTCGCCTCCGGTGGCGCGGCAAGTCAACATACTGGCCGAAACGGTCTGGCTTGCCTTAATGAACGAGACTCGTGGTTGTGCGCGCAGCGCGTACGCCACGGGTCTTTTTTGTTATTCCCCCAAGAGGTACACGCGGGCCCGCCCGCAGAGAGGGAGCCAGACTATGGGACTCGCAGAGCTCGTGTTGCTCGCCGTTGGCCTTTCGATGGACGCCTTTGCCGTTTCCATCTGCAAGGGTCTCGGCATGAAAAAGATCAACCTTAAAGTCGCCGTGGTGCTCGGTCTGTTCTTTGGCGGGTTTCAGGCCGGCATGCCCGTGATCGGTTGGGCACTCGGCAGTCAATTCATGGGCATCATCGGACCCATCGACCATTGGATTGCCTTTATCCTTTTGGCCTTTATCGGCGGCAAGATGCTGTGGGAAGCCTTTACCGAAGACGAGGATGAGAGCGACAACAAGAATGCCGAGAAGATTGACCTGGTAGAATACCTGGTTCTCGCCATTGCCACCTCGATTGACGCCCTGGCCGTAGGCATCTCGTTTGCGGCGCTCTCGGTTGACATCGTGCCCGCTGTATCGCTTATAGGCATCACAACCTTTATCTTCTCCATCGCCGGCGTGGCGATCGGCCATACCTTTGGCGCGCGCTACGAAAAGCCTGCCACCATCGTGGGCGGCGTCGTGCTCATCCTCATCGGCCTCAAGATTCTGCTTGAGCATCTGGGGATCCTCGCGATATAAAAAACGCCTCTCATAAGCTCAACGTCAACGTGGAAGTCTCATGCAGAGTTTTGCATAAGGCCTTTTCATGCAGACTTTTGCATGTCATACTGATATGCAAAAGTCTGCACGTTAGGAGATCGCCGTGGATACCCTTCCCATCACCACACCGCGCCAAGCTGGTATCTATGTGCGCCAGGCACGCGAGTCACAGGGGATCACCCGTGCGACCCTCGCTAAAAAAGCCGGTGTTTCGGAGCGTCTGCTCGCATCGCTCGAGCTGGGAGATGCCACGGGCATTCGGCTCGACAAGCTATTGGCAATCTTCAATGCTCTCGGACTGGCGCTCGCCGCTCAAGGGGATATAGGCGAAACGAAAAATGAGCAATCAGCCAACGTTCCGCGTGCCGATTTGCAACCTCACAGTACCCCCAGACGCCATCGCGCTCAACGTCCCTCTCATAGCTACCGTTGCTGCGCCGCCATTCCGGTTCTTGCAGACGCCCCCTTTACGTCCGAGGTCTACGACAAAGCCTTCGCAGATTTCGCCATGTCCAATCTCGGAATCTCGATTGCCACAAACGCATCTGCCCAAGCAAAGCCTGAAGGGAACACTTCTGAGCACTATGAACATTAGCTAATTTGGGACGTGTCTCTTTTAATTACTTCAATCAGCGAACGTGTCCATATCTAAAGTAGCCAAAACCCCATTACACATGACGCACGAGAGAGCAAAATTCACCGACATGAGAATCACGAAAAGCC
>CABRYP010000044.1 GCA_902475245.1 uncultured Collinsella sp.
GGCCCTTGCGGCGTAGTCGCTATTTATTCAGTCCAAGTTTCGGGGCGCAGTTCACTGTCCCCTTTGTGGTGGTTTTTATGTTGATGAGTTAACAAATAGGGCGTGCGGGGCTTGCGGTCGCTGGGTACGGCTAAGATGTTTACCCGTTAGCATTATGCAAGCGAAAGGCGGTCGTCTCCCATGCAACAGAGCGACGAGACACGTTTCGAGGACTTTGTCGGACTGATCAGTGGACTCTACAAGGAGATCCAGCGCATTAAGACATCTGAGGGCGCAAGGCTGGGCCTTAAGGGCTCCGACATCATGTGCCTGTACTATCTTGAGCGCAGCAAGGACGGCCTGACTGGTGCCGACCTCGCCCGCATGGCTGGCGTGACCCGCGCTGCCGTCTCGCGCACGCTGGCGCATCTGGAGGAGGGCGGCTACGTCGAAGTCGACGATTCGGGCGATGCCGCCGTTAAGTATCGCGCCCCGGTTCGCCTGACCACGTTGGGCGGCGAGAGCATGAACGAGGCCGATTGCATTATTCGTGAAGTGCTCGACACCACCGGCAAGGCCATGGGCGTGGAGCAGCGTGAGCAGATGTATGCGTCGCTGCGTACGATTCTCAACACCTTGCGCGAGCTGTAGGGCCGCCTAGGCATTTGCTTCCCATTAACAACTGCATCGTCCCGTTTGAGCGCGTATACCGTGCCGGGGCATTGCTGTCAAAATTCCCTGCGCGGGACCTGCGCAAGAAAGGATTCGCTATGTCCGTCCGCATTATTACCGATTCCGCAAGCGATATGTCGCCGGCCGAGCACCCGGCACTGGACGTTTTGCCGCTGTCCGTCACCTTTGGCACCGATGTGTACATGGATGGCGTCGACATCGATCACCAGCGCTTTTACGAGATGCTCGTGGAGCGCGATGAGCTGCCCAAGACCGGCCAGGTCAACCCGTACGCGTTCTCGCAGGCTATCGCCGAGATTCGCGAAGCCGGCGATGAGGCTGTGATTATTACCGTGGGCGCTAAGCTGTCGGGCACCAATCAGAGCGCCCGTACCGCACTAGCCGAGGCGCCGGGCGGCGATGTGTACGTGGTTGATAGCAACAACGTCACCCTGGGTGAACGCATTCTGGTTGAGTATGCGCTGCGCTTGGTGGACGAGGGCCGTAGCGCGGCCCAGATCGCGGCGGCGGTCGAGGCCGTGCGCGACCGCGTGGTGGTTATCGGCCTGCTCGAGACGCTGGAGTACCTGGTGCGCGGCGGTCGCCTGTCTGCTGCTGCCGGCGCCGTGGGTACGCTGCTCAACGTAAAGCCCGTGGTAGCTGCCGAGGACGGTCTGATTGTGCAGCTGGGAAAGGCGCGCGGTTCCAAGAACGGCCGCAACCTGCTGAACCAAAAGGTCGAAAAGGCGGGCGGCATCGACTTTTCCATGCCGCTGGCGCTCGGCTATACGGGCCTTTCGGATGCGGTGCTCAAGAAGTATATCGAGGACAGCGCGGCACTGTGGGCTGGCCACACCGAGGGCGAGCTGCCCGTTCACACCATCGGTGCCACCATCGGTACCCACGTAGGCCCCGGTGCCGTAGCCGTAGCCTTCTTCCAGCCCGCCAACTAACCAACCTGCCAACAAATGATCCCTTGGGGACGGAGGAAAACGGATCATCGACCGCACGGAGGCCGCGAATGATCCGTTTTCCTCCGTCCCCAAGGGATCATTTCTTTATGCTGTTAATGCGGAGAAGGGAGCGAGCGATGGCGTCTGAGGGCTTTTTTGAACGGGTGTACGAGGTGGTCGAGCAGATCCCCGAAGGGATGGTCGCCACGTATGGTCAGGTGGCGCTGCTTGCCGGTCGTCCACGAAGTGCGCGGTACGTGGGGTATGCCCTGCACAGCAATCCGCGCCCCGGCGAGATACCCTGCCATCGCGTGGTGTTTGCCGACGGGCGCATATGCGAGGGTTTTGCTTTTGGCGGTCCCGATGCTCAACGTGAGCTTTTGCTAGGGGAGGGCGTGACGTTTGTCGACCCCATGCACGTCGATCTGGGCGCCTGTCGCTGGCCCGCCGGACTCTAACAGATCTGCCGTGGCCAAAACTACCACAAAGGTGCCTGTCCCCTTTGTGGTGGTTTTCCGTTGCAGGTTTACCAGGGCTAACTTATGGAGAAGGTGTGGCGGAGCATATTGACGCTAGAAAGTAAACCACGGTGAACTATATTGTATTCAGCAACGGAGCAGGCATTAGGCGATGAAAAAGCCTGCCCTGTTGAGTTTGATTCGCATTCCTCCCCTCTGTGCGATTCAACGGTGTACTTCGGGAACGGGCCCGCTGGCAACTGACTGCCGGCGGGCCCGTTCCTGTTTATCGGGGGAGTGCGGTGGCCGGAGCCGAACCGGTCGGGCAACAAAAAAGGCGGACGCCGTAGCGTCCGCCCTATAGCAATCGAAAGCTCAAGCCAGCAGATCGGTCTAGTACACCATGCCCATGGCGTCCCGAACCTCGGCCAGGGTCTGCTCGGCGATCTCGTTGGCGCGACGGTTGCCCTCGTGCAACACGTCCTTCACATAGTCCAGATCGTTCTCGTAGCGCTGGCGACGCTCGCGGATCGGCGCGAAGTACTCGTTGACGGCCTCGGTCACGTACTTCTTGAGCTGGCCGGAGCCGCCCATGCCAATCTCCTCGGCAATCTCGACCTCGGAACGGCCGGTGCAGATGGCGGCCGTCGAAAGCAGGCCGGACACGCCAGGACGGTTCTCGGGATCGAACGTGATCATGCGCTCGGAATCGGTCTGGCTCTTCTTGATGCGCTTGGCCGTCTCCTCGGCGGTCATCGAGATGTTGATGGCGTTGCCGTAGCTCTTGCTCATCTTGCGACCGTCCAGGCCGGGCAGCAGCGGGGTCTCGGACAGCAGCGCGTCGACCTCGGGGAACACCTTGCCGTAGCGGTTGTTAAAGCGGCGGGCGATGGTGCGGGTGAGCTCGATGTGCGGCAGCTGGTCGCGGCCGACGGGCACCACATTGCCCTTGCAGAACAGGATGTCGCAGGCCTGGTGCACCGGGTAGGTGAGCAAAAGGCCGGTGAGCTCGTGGCCCGAGGCCTCCATCTCGGCCTTAACCGTGGGGTTGCGCGCCAGCTCGGCCTCGGACACCAGCGACAGGAACGGCAGCATGAGCTGGTTTGCGGCGGGCACGGCGGAGTGCGCGTAGATCATGGTCTTGTCGGGGTCGATACCGCAGGCAAGGTAGTCCATGACCATGTTGTACACGTTGTCCTGGATATGCTCGGTGGTGTCGCGGTCGGTGATGACCTGGTAGTCGGCGATGAGCACGTTGGTCTTGGCGCCCATGTTCTGCAGTTCAACACGGCCCTTGAGGGTGCCGAAGTAATGACCCAGGTGCAGGCGCCCGGTGGGGCGGTCACCGGTAAGCATGGTGAACTTCTCGGGTGTCTTGGCCAGGCCCTCGCGAATGGCGTTGCTCTTTTGCAGCGCGACTTCGTAGCTGTTCTCGTTTGGCATGATTGCTCCTAACGTATATTCATGGGTCAAGATGATAACGCGTTTATTGGAGGGGCGGGAGGGGAGGCGGCTTGCGCGCTGGGTGCGGCCCGGCCGCGCTTGGTCAGCGGCGCCTGGGCGCATCCTCGGCAGCTTATCCTAGAGCTTGTGGTGGCGCTCTTCTTTACGTTCCTCGGCTGCTTGCTCCTCCTGCTTAAAAGCGGGGTCGTCGGGGGTTACCAGCTCGTCCTCGTGCGTGCGCTTGTTGTAATGGTGACGTAGCACGGGCTCAAACAGGTGCAGGTGCTTGGCGAAGGCCGCCGAGCCAATGGCGAGCACGGTAAAGATGAGCACGCGTATGGGGACCTCGACCTGATTGATGGCGGCGGCGCCGGCCGAAAGCATAATGCACCAGGCGTAGATGAGCAGTACGGCCTGCTTTTGGTTGTAGCCCTCTTGAATGAGGCGGTGGTGGATGTGGCCCTTGTCGGCCTGCCCGATGCTAATGTGGGCGCGCTTACGGCGCACGATGGCGCTAAACGTATCGATGATGGGCACGCCGGCCACGATGAGCGGGATGATGAGCGAGGTGAGCGCGGCGGTGCGGCTCACGTTGAGCAGCGAGATGGAGCCCAGCGCAAAGCCCAGAAGCAGCGACCCCGAGTCGCCCAAGAAGATGCTCGCGGGGTTGAAGTTATAGCGCAAGAAGGCGAGGCACGAGCCAAAGAGCGCGATGGAGAGCGCGGCGGCGTCGATGCGGCCCGAGAGCACTGCGACCGAAAACATGGTGAACGACGCGATACCGCAGATACCCGTGGCCAGACCGTCGAGGCCGTCGATAAGGTTGATGATGTTGGTGAACGCCACCAGGTAGACCACAGTGATGGGGTAGGCGAGCCAGCCGAGCATGATCTCGCCGGGAGCAAACGGGTTGACGATGACGCCGATGCGCAGGCCGCCCACGCAGGCGATGAGCGCGGCGAGGACCTGGCCGGCGAGCTTTTGCTTGGGCTTGAGCTGGAAGACGTCGTCGATCGCGCCGGTCGCAAAGATGACGGTAAAAGAAAGCGCAAGTATGGGGTAGCTGATGTGCAGACGGGGGTGGGGCACCAAAGCGGGCGGCCAGCCCAGGTACCAGGTGCCTAGGATCTGAACAATGCAGGCGACGACGAGGCCCAAAAAGACTGCCGTGCCACCCATGCGCGGGATGGGTTTAGTGTTGATGCGGCGCTTGGAAGGATAATCGACGGCGTCGAGCTTGATTGCCAGGCGCTTGACCAGGGGCACCGCAAGGAAGGTCGTGATAAAAGCCGCGACCGCCACGCAAAGGTACGGTATGAAGCTCGTGGAGGAAGCCATGAATCGATAAACCGCCAAGCGTCGAAGGAAAAGGTCAAAGGATGCCATGCCGCAAAGGGTATAGCTGACCCATGATACTCGACCAAGGAGGGTGTGAGGAATTGCACGGGGCGATAATCACGCGCTTACCAGATATTCGAGTGATAGTGGGGCTCTGCCTGGTGCCTTTTGGGGATCTTGGCGGGATTTGCAATGGCGATTTTCGGCAAAAGAAAACCACCCCCCACGTTACGAAAATGAACCCACCTAAAACAGGTGGGTGCCCTCATCGACTGTTCCAGCGTCCTTAACAACGAAGGATACCTGTACTAGGTACGACTGTGTGGGCTCCCTAAATAAACGCGACGGTTCACCCAGTTGCTCCGCAGGGGGCGGAATACCTACATCATAAAGCAGCACTTTGTGGATTCCAGTCTTGACATTACAAAAATCGTGTCGGACGATTACGGCGCCTTGGGCTCGAGCCGTCTGTGCGCTTGATCCTTTTGCGTTTGAGCTGCTGAATCGTTGTTTTGGAGCATGTTTTTATGCCGACGTCGTTGACCGAACTTTTTTCGCCCGCCTGCCATTTGTGTCCGCGCCGTTGCGGTGCGGCGCGCGATGAGGGTGCGCGCGGCGCATGCGGTGCTAACGACACGCTCAAGGTGGCCCGCGCGGCGCTTCATATGTGGGAGGAGCCGCCTATCTCGGGCGAGGCCGGTTCGGGCACGATCTTCTTTAGCGGCTGCTCGCTCAAATGCGTCTATTGTCAGAACCACGAGATCTCGACGGGCAATTTTGGGCTTGAGATTTCGCCCGAGCGCCTGGTCGAGATTATGTTGGAGCTGCAGGACCAGGGTGCGAACAATATTAACCTGGTGACGGCGACACACTACGCGCACCTGCTGCCGGCTGCGATTGCCGCGGCACGGGCGCGCGGGCTGTCCATCCCAATCGTCTACAACACGAGCGGTTATGAGCGCGCGAGTGCCGTGGCGGCGCTCGGCGATTTGGTCGACGTGTGGCTTACCGACTTTAAATATGCCGATGCGGGGCTTGCGCAGTCGCTCTCCCACATTAAGGACTACCCGCGTGTGGCCGTGTCGGGCTTGGCGCAAATGGCACGCGAGATCGAACGCCGCGGGGGAGAGCTGGTGGACGAGGACGGGCTCATGAAGCGCGGCATGATCGTGCGTCACCTGGTGCTGCCGGGGCATGCGGACGATTCGTGTCGCGTACTGGACCTTGTGTGGCAGACGGTGGGCGATGTGCCGATCTCGGTCATGAACCAGTACACGCCCAATGCGCTCATGCGCGAGCAGGGCGGCGACCTGGCACGAGCCGTGACGCGCGATGAGTACGAGCAGGTGCTCGACCATGCCGACGACCTGGGCTTTACAACGATGTTCTGGCAAGAGGGCGGCGCGGTAGACGAGAGCTTCACCCCAGCGTTTGACACCACCGGCGTCCTTACCAGCGCAAAGCAACGCGTTCGCCGATGATTTTTCTGGGACGGGGATTAAAAAATCATCGAGAGGATTGCCTGCTCGAAAAGTAGTCAAAATAGCCCCGTCCCAAAAAGACTGGGTAATGGGCGTTGACAGTTGGCGAGCCGTAGGTAAAATATCAACTTGTCCTGGGGACGTAGCTCAGTTGGGAGAGCGCTGCCGTCGCATGGCAGAGGCCGAGGGTTCGACTCCCTTCGTCTCCACCCTTGGATTTGATAAGCCGCTGACATTGTGTCGGCGGCTTTTTTTAAAAGAAAGGGCTGCACTATGGCCGAGCTTGAGTCCCAACCATTGTCTGACGAGGAGCGCGCCGAGTTGGAAGAGCTCCGCGCCGAGAAGGCCCGCCGCGAGGAGCAGGAAAAGGCTCGTCGCGAGCGTGAGGAGCTGGTCGCCCTGCGCGCCGAGCGTGCGAAGGCCGATGAGGCCGCTGCCAAGGCCGCATCCGAGCCGGCGCCCTCCGCGTCCAAACCTCAGCCTAAAAAAGTCGCTCGTCCCAAGCCCGTCGATTCTAAGCCGAGCCGTGACGAGATGACGTTTGCCCAGCGCATGGTCACCTCTAAAGAGCCTGTGGACGAGGACGATATCCCCGGCATGCCGCCGGCTCAAAAGCTCATCATCGCGCTCGCCCTGATTGGGTTTATCGTCTTTATGGGCTACACGATCACGGGCAGCATGGGGCTGCACTAACCGAACCGCACCCGGCGCCCCGCTCGCGTATTCCGCACCGCCCAACCCTCAACCTCTGTACAACATATTCGAAAGGTCGCCCCATGGCTTTGACCGACATCTCGCATCCCACCGACATCGCAATGCTCACCGATCTGTACGAGCTCACTATGGCCCAGGGCCTGTGGGAGAGCGGTAAAGCCAATGAGCAAGGTTGTTTTACGGCGTTTTACCGCGACCATCCGTTTGGTAGCGCGTACGCCGTTATGTGCGGCACCGCCGAGCTTCCCGAGCTCGTCGAGAATCTACGTTTTACGTCCGAGGATATCGAGTACCTAGCCTCGCTTCAGGCTCCCGCCGGCGGTGCGATGTTTAAACCCGCATTCCTCGACTACCTGCGCAACTTCCGCGCGCACGTGAACATTGACGCCGTGCCCGAGGGCGAGCTCGTTTTTCCGCGCGAGCCCATGGTGCGCGTTACCGGTCCGGCGCTGGAGTGCCAGCTGCTCGAGACGGCGCTGCTCAACATCGTCGGCTTCCAGACGCTCGTCGCCACCAAGACGGCGCGCGTGGTGTTGGCGGCGGATGGCCGTCCCGTCGCCGAGTTTGGCCTGCGCCGCGCCCAGGGTCCCGATGGCGGTCTGGCCGTCGCCCGCGCAAGCTATGTGGCCGGCTGCTCGTCCACGTCTAACGTCCTTGCCGGGCGCCGTTACGGTATCCCCGTCTTTGGCACACACGCGCACAGCTGGGTGATGAGCTTTGACTCCGAGCTCGAGGCCTTCCGCGCCTTTGCCAAGTCGAGCCCCAAGAATTGCACGCTGCTCATCGACACCTACGATGTGCGCGAGGGCTGCGAGCATGCCATTACGGTTGCCAAGGAGATGGAGGCGGCGGGCGAGCGCCTGTCGGCTATTCGCATTGACTCGGGCGACCTGGCCAAGCTCTCCAAGTATGTCCGCGGTCGTTTTGATGCCGAGGGCCTACCTTATGTGGGAATCTCGGTGTCCAACGACCTGGACGAGTACACGATTCAGTCGCTGCTCGACCAGGGCGCGCCCATCGACAGCTTTGGCGTGGGCACCAAGCTCGCGACCTGCTACGATCAGCCGGCGCTGGGCGGCGTGTACAAGCTTTCCGCCCGTCGTGCGAGCGATGCGGACCCGTGGACGCCGGTGGTGAAGCTCTCCGAGCAGCCCTACAAGCGCACGATTCCGGGCGTGCAGCGAGTGCGCCGCTATTACGACGGCTTTGGCGGCCCGGTCTGCGACATGATCTATGACGAGGACCATCTGGCGGGGGAGGGCGCCGCGCGCGGCAATACCCTCGTGGCCGTGAACGATGCCGCCCTGGTAACCGATGTGTCGGAGCTTGAGTATCGCGAGCTGCTGGTGCCGATCGTGCGCGATGGCAGTGCGGTGGCTCCGCGTGAGAGCATCGAGGACGCGCGCGAGCGCTGTGCTTGGGCGCTCGATCATCTGGACGCGGCTTTTAAGCGCTTCCTGTATCCGCAGACCTACGTGGTGGGTATGGAACAGGGCCTGGCCCAGGTGCGCGACGAGCTCGTGCGCAAGAACATGGCCGCGGCATCGGCTTTCCCCTGGGCAAAATGATCCGCATGCGACGGAGGAAAGCGGACTATATTCTCGCTCACCCGTTCGCTCGCTTGCTCAGCATTCGATTGGTTTGACGTATGACGACTTCTTATAAAACGATGGTGGTAAAGATCGGCTCGTCCACGGTGGTGGGCGCCGATGGCAAGGTTAACCGCGCCTTTATCGGCGGGCTGGCCGATCAGGCTGCTGTCCTGCGCAAGCTCGGCTGGCGTCTGGTCGTGGTGAGTTCGGGCGCCATCGCCTGTGGCTATCCCGTGCTGGGCTTCGACCGCAAACCGGTCGGTGACCTGCCGAGCCTGCAGGCCTGCGCCTCGGCCGGTCAGTGCATCATCTCGTCGGCCTACGACGAGGAGTTCCATGCACGTGATCTGCTCACCTCGCTCGTGCTGCTCACACGTCACGACACGGCGCGTCGCACGTCCTATCTGCACGCGCGCGACGCCCTGCTGCGTCTGGTGGAGCTGGGCGTGGTGCCGGTCGTCAACGAGAACGACACCGTCACCGTCGATGAGATCAAGTTCGGCGACAACGACACGCTGGCGGCGCTCGTGAGCTGCCTGGTTTCCGCCGACCTGTGCGTGACGCTGTCCGACATCGACGGCCTCTACACCGCCAATCCGCATGAGGACCCCACGGCCGAGTTTGTCCCTGTCGTGCATAAGATCGATGCCAAGATCATCGCCTCGGCGGGCGATTCTTCGACCTCGGTGGGCACGGGCGGCATGATCACTAAGATCCGCGCGAGCCGCATTCTGATGACGGCGGGCATTCAGAGCGTGATTTGCTCGGGCGAGGAGCCCGATGCGCTCGTGCGCCTTGCCCGCGGCGAGAGCGTGGGCACGCTGTTCGACCCGCCGGCTGAGCGCCTGGATATTGCGCCCCGCAAGCTGTGGATTGCGCTGGGCGACAAGGCCCACGGCTCGGTGACGGTCGATGACGGTGCCGCGAAAGCTCTGGTCGGCCACGGGTCGTCCCTGCTTGCGGTTGGTATTCGTGAGGTCGATGGCGAGTTTGCCGAGGGTGATGTGCTCGACGTGTGCGACCCGAGCGGCATGGTTGTCGCGCGCGGTATCGCCGAGGCCGATTCGGACGTGTTGGAACTTGCTGCCGGCCGCCGCCAGGACCAGATCGCCAGCAACCGCCTGCTCGCAAACCTGGCCGAGAAGCCTGCGATTCACCGAGATAATTTAATCGTCTTCGCCTAACCAATTGACGCTGCAAACGCCCCTAAGCGGCAATCTGACGTTCAATCGTCGGGCATGACCAAAAGGTCAATGTCCTCCTCTTTCACGTCACTTTGCTCGCTTAGGGGCGTTTTCGCTTTCCGTCCTCTACCTGCGGCATCGTCATTGCCGGTACTTGTCCGGCACTTGGGGACATTCCTTTGCTAGAAGATCCGGCGCAGGTCTCCGCGGTTGAGGGCTTCGTCGAAGAGGTGCTTGAATACCACGCTGCCGTGCAGGCCGTCGTGCTCGAACTCGTTCGTCACCCAGGCATGCGAGTTGCCCACGCGGCTGAGCGTGTCGAGCTGCATGCCCGAGTCCACGTACATGTCATCGAAGTACACGGCGGCCTGGAGCGGCACTTCGTTGCATGCTAGGCGCTGCGGATCGTAGATCTTGTCCCAGCTCGTGTCTTCCATCAGCAGGTCCATGGCGGGCTTGAAGGGCTTGAGTTCGGGCATCTGCTCAAACATCCACGGGAACATGGCCTCGCCGGTAAACATGAGCGGGCGCGCGAGGGTGTCGAACTCGGCACGGTGTGCCTTCTCTTCTGCCGCGGCCCAGCGAATGGGCATGGTGTCGCCGTCGGCGTAGATGAACTCCTGCAGCGTCCAGTACAGCGGGTTTGTGCGCGTGTTGGTGCGCTCGAAGGCGCGCATCAAAAAGCTGTCTGATACCGACGTTCCGCAGCTCAGCGTGCCGTCGCCGTCAACAAAAGCATGGTCGATAATCCAGTGCATGCGCTCAAAGCTCGGCTTCATACCAAAGTCGCTTCCCATGAGCTGCAGGCGCTCAACCGTCATCGGCGAGCCGTCGGGCAGTGCGGGCTTTTGCTCCTCGATCGCATCGGCCAGCGCCGCCACGCGCTCGACATCGGCGGGGTAGCGGTCGTAGTACTGCTGCGTCTTTGCTGCCATGCGCGGGAAGGTGTGTGCGTAGACCTCGCTGGCGCTCGCCGGCACGTGCGGAATGCCGCCGCAGGTAAAGCTTGCCGCCACGCCCTCGGGGAAGAGCGACAGATAACTCAACGTCAAAAAGCCGCCGTAGCTCTGCCCGAGTGTGACCCATGGCTTGCCGCCAAAGCCCACCAGGCGCAGGTACTCAAAATCGCGCACGATGGAGCTGGCGAGGTGACGCTTGAGGAAGTCCGCCTGCGAGCGTGCGGCATCGGAGCCGGCTGCCGTCGCGCACTCGCCCAGTGCGGCAATCGTGCGCCCGTCTACGCAGCTGCTGCGTCCGGTGCCGCGCTGGTCGGGCAGGACGATGCGGAAGTGCTTGACGGCTTCCTCGATCCAGCCATCGCTGGTGGGCGACAGCGGACGCGGGCTTTCGCCGCCGGGGCCGCCCTGCAAAAAGAGGAGCAGCGGTAAATCATCGTTGATGCGGTCGGGTGCGCAAACCACGCGGTAGAAAAGCTTGATGCTCTCGGGCGCGCCGGCGATGGGCGCCGGCATGGCGCCGCGGCGCATGGTGCTGCCGACGGCCAAAAGCATTGGCTCAAGGCCGCGCCAGTCAAGGGGGACATCGATGCTGTGGTCCTCGACATACAGGCCGGGGATGTGGTATGAAGTGATGAGCGCCATGTAATGCTTCCATTCGTTGCGGTGTTTCGGGTTGACCAATTCTACCGCCGTCGGCGAGGATGCGCATAAATCGGCTACCATGGTTGGCAAACATCTAAGAGAAAGGGCCGTCCATGTCGGTCGATATAGCCACGTACGTTCACGATCTTGCCGTCGAGGCCAAGGCCGCTTCTGCCGCGCTTGCCACGGCGAGCGATGCCCAGCGCCAGGAGGCCGTGCGCGCCATGGCCGCGGCGCTGCGCGATGGTGTCGATTGCATCATTGCCGCCAACGAGCTCGATATGTCTGCCGCGCGCGATGCGGGCACCTCGGCGGGGCTCCTCGACCGCCTGCTGCTGACGCCCGAGCGCGTTGAGGGCATGGCCGCCGGCCTGGAGAAGCTCGCTGAGTTGCCCGATCCCGTCGGCCGCGTGCTCGATCACCGCGTGCTTGCAAGCGGTGTGGACCTTACGCGCGTGAGTGTGCCGCTGGGCCTGGTCGCCATGGTCTACGAGGCGCGCCCCAACGTGACGGCCGACGCTGCTGGCATCTGCATCCGCACCGGCAACGCCTGCATCCTGCGCGGCGGTTCGCTGGCCTATCACTCGTGCGCCATGATTGCCGAGCTGCTGGCCGATGCGCTTGAAGCCCAAGGCTTCCCGCGCGAGGCCGTGTCGATGATCGAGTCTACCGACCGCGAGGCCACCGGCGAGCTCATGAAGCTCCGCGGCATCGTCGATGTGCTCATTCCGCGTGGCGGTGCGGGCCTGATTCAGCGCTGCGTGCGCGAGTCGCTCGTTCCGGTGATCGAGACGGGCACGGGCAACTGCCACATCTACGTGCATGAGTCGGCCGACTTCGATAAAGCGCTCAACATTATCGTCAATGCCAAGACCCAGCGCGTGGGCGTGTGCAATGCCGCCGAGTCGCTGCTGGTCGACCGCGCCGTGGCCGACGCGTTTTTGCCCGCGGCTGTGGCTGTGCTGCACGACCACGGCGTGCTCATTCACGGCGACGAGGCCACGTGCGCCACATGCGCCGATTCCGGTCTTGCCGAGGGTGATGACTACGTCGCCGCGACTGAGGAGGACTGGGGTCGCGAGTACCTGGCTCTCGAGATGAGCGTGAAGGTCGTGGCAAACGAGGACGAGGCCATCGCACACATCAACCGCTACGGCACGATGCACTCCGAGGCCATCGTTGCCGAGGACGCGGATGCTTGCGAGCGCTTCCTGGATGCGGTCGATGCCTCGGCCGTGTACGCCAACGCCAGCACGCGCTTCACCGACGGCGGCGAGTTTGGCCTGGGTGCCGAGATCGGCATCTCGACCCAAAAGCTCCACGCCCGCGGCCCCTTCGCCGCCGAGGCCCTCACCACCTACAAATACAAGCTCCGCGGTACCGGTCAGGTTCGCCCCTAAACCTCTCGCAAACGAAAAACCACCACAAAGGGGACAGTGAACTGCGCCCCGAAACTTGGACTGAATAAATAGCGACTACGCCGCAAGGGCC
>CABRYP010000045.1 GCA_902475245.1 uncultured Collinsella sp.
GCTTGCATCTCTTTTAGGCTGCGCTGGTTTCTTTGTATTCGAAGACTGGTTCTAGGAGGTCTTCGATGTTGCAGTGAAGGGCTTTTGCTATGGCTCTTACGCTTGTTACCGAAGCTTCATTGATGTTTCTCTGGCGCTGCTCGTACATTTGGATTGAGCGGAGTGACACACCCGATTCGTATGCTAGGTCTTGTTGGGTTTTCTTAAGCTTCTTTCTTGCTAACGCAAGTTTGGTTTGCCTGGACGCTTTTTTCGCCATATCGCAGACGAGGCGAGTCACGCGCTCCTCCGAGGCTTCGTGCCAGGGATAGTACAGACTGCGCAGTGCGTCAAACGGAACGACATGCAGCAGGTCTTCGAAAGACTCCCCTAAACGCCACTGCAGATATGCCAGTATCCAGCCTGTCCAATACTCTGGCGTCTTCTCAAAACGATAGGTGCGATCCGGTATAGATCCGCTCTGATAGCCCGACCTTTCGGCGATAAGCGCGAATAGCTCAACGCCCGATTTTCCCGATACGACCCATGCGTTGCCACGCTCAAACTCACGGGCTACGCCGCTCAGGCAAAAGAGTTCAGCGACCTCGGACCCTTCCGCTCCATAGTCGTTCACGGCATAGTCGAAGCAGTCGCCGAGGTTGCTCATTGCATCCTCGAGGTAATAGATGGGATATGTTCTACTCGGTCCACAATTCGTCAACTCTTGGATCATCTAAATCAACCCTCCCTGTCATTAAATCCCTAATGTAGACACCCTCAGAGTCGAATCCATTCACAGTTTCCAGGTACTTGCGCCGCGCGTTCTGTTCTCGCTTAAAGCGCTTGGGATAATACTCAGATCCCAACGCCTGCCTCCATTCGCGGAATCTGATTGCTGAAAACGCACGCTCCCTCATAAGAGCGTATTGGATGCCCAAATCGCCCAAACGCATAATGAGTTGCAGTTGCCTAAGCGAGATCATGCCGTTAACGAACTGTCTTGCAAACGAAAAGTAGGAATCGTCGGCGCGATAACCTCGAATTACGTCATAGGGAGAAATATCAATCAGGCAGTTATCCAGCAGATAGCGAAGTCCTTCGCGCGCCAGCGGTGTCGAAACATTGAACTCCCTATTGTTAGCCAAAATCGCAAGCCAATTGAGAATTGAAAACTCCCCGGACTCCAAATCCAAGACCGCAAGACCATCCATATCGAGCTCATATCGATTCGCGATACCATCGGACTCGGTCCGACATGCCCACTCCATTGCCATTTCCTCATGTGGCGTGCAATAAAACCCACACCCATAGTCATTGAATTGTCTGCATTTACCCAACGACGGATGCTCGACAACAACCTCCGACCCGTGCCAAAGCTCCATATCGACCTCCAAACAAAAATATCACCCCAGTGATAGTGTACCAACAACTATCACTGGGGTGATATAGATAGATGCAAACTATTGCCTGCCAAGAGCCCTTACTAGAGGCAAGCCTCGGCGATGCGCTTTTTGAGTTCGTCGATGCCGGTGCCGGTCTGGGAGCTTGTGATGATTACGTTTTCGGCCGGGATGTTGAGCTGCTTTTTGATAGCTGCTGCCTGGCGAGCCTGCTGGGTGCGGCTGAGCTTGTCGGCCTTGGTGAGGCAGACGATAAAGTTGAACTCGTTGCCCTGCAGATAGTCGATCATGTCATGGTCGAGCTTGCTCGGGTCGTGACGAATATCCACCAGCGAAACGACCAGGTTAAAGCTGCGCTCGGAGTCAAAGAAGTCGCCGATAAGTTCTGCCCAGCGGTCACGCTCGGCCTTGGAACGACGGGCGAAGCCATAGCCCGGCAGGTCAACGAAGTGCACATCGTCGGCCTCGAAGAAGTTGATGTTGCTCGTCTTGCCCGGTGTGCTCGAAACCTTCACCAGGTTCTTGCGGCCAAAGAGTTTGTTCATGATCGACGACTTGCCCACGTTGGAGCGGCCGACGAAGCTCACCTCGGGGCAGGTGGACTCGGGGATCTGCGAGACCTTGCCATAGCTGGCGACGAACTTGGCAAGCTGGTAGTTAATGGAATCGGCCATGGACACTCCTTGGTCGTAGGTTTTTACAAAAGAGCGCGCTAATAGATAGCAGCGATACGACTAACGATATCGAGCGTAATGCCACTCGCGGTACGGGCATACTCGAACAGGTCGAACTCGCGGTCGCAAATCGCATCGTACGCCTCGTCACAATTATCGCTGATAGCGCGCAACACCAGGCAATCGACACCATTTTTAGTTGCGACATGGGCAATCGCCGCGCCCTCCATGCCGACACAATCGGCATGCGTCGCCTCGATAGCGTCGTTGCGCATGGCGGCGCCCGTCACAAAACGGTTGCCCGTGGCAATCGTGCCGACCAGGAACTGCTTTGCGCCTTCGTTCGAGGCGGCTGCATTTGTCGAAGCGTTGACAAAGCCACGCTCAGAAAGCACATCGGCAGCAATATCGACCAGCGCGGGCGTCGAGCAAAACTCCTCGAGCCCCGGTGCAGACTCGGCGATAAGCGCGGTATCGGTATCCAGATAGCGCAGGCGTTTGCCGATGACCACGTCGTCGATATGGAGCTTGGGATTCAAACCGCCCGCAATGCCCGAAAACACAACAGCCTGCGGAGCATACTTGCTAATGAGGTGCTGTGCTGCAGCGGCGGCGTTCACCGTGCCCATGCCCGCCGTTGTGGCGACAACTGTCAGGCCGTCGAGCCCGCCGGTCACAACGTTCAAGCCTGCCTCCTGTGCCTCGCAAACGTCGCTCAGCTCTTCCTTAATCTGTATGATCTCTTTTTCGAGTGCACCGATGATCGCTATGGTAGCCATGCCATTCCCCAAACCTATACGAAATTCTCAACCACGGTATGGTACCAGCATTTTGTTTGACCTCGTCAAACGAACACGTTAGGCCAGCGCAGCTCGGGTATCAAAGAATGTCTTAGCAATCGCAGCCACCAGCTCGCTCGAGCGATCGCTCCATGGCATCGATGTCATGATACTCATAATGTAGGTGTCGCCATCGACATCGATGAGGCACGCATCGCATGTCGAATAGCAACCATCCTCGCTAATCCAGCCTGCCTTGTTGCGTACCAAGGCTTGGTCGTCCGCAATGCCATTACGAATAAACGATCGAGTCGTAGAGGCCAGAAGATCCGATAGCCATTGCGACGTCTCGGTATCACGGCTCAAATACTCGCTCATCTCGCGCCACAATTTGGCCGAGGTGCGCGGGCAATAGGTGGGAAAATCACTCATCGGATCGAGTGCGGTATCGTAATCGATGCCAAGACTGGCAATCCAATCCTCGTAACCGACACTGTCAAACGCCGCGCGTAACGCAATAAACGAATCGTTGTCCGAATTAACGACCGCGGCATCGATCAGGTCGCGCACCGTCTGCCAACCCATGTTGTAGCCACCATAGGTGCCAAGGGAATCATCGAGTGAAACCTGACCCGTCTCGACCAGAGATTCGCAGATGTACAACGCATAGAGCGCCTTGTAGCTACTCGCGCCGTAAACCTCGACATCGGGGTTATACGTCACGCCCTTGCCGCTTGACAGGTCGTAGAACACCACGCCCACATCGCCTAGCTCCTGCGCCCGACTCAGGGCATCCTGGAGCAAGGCAAGGCTCTCATCCTCCAAGGTAGGAGTCTTGTTATCCACCAACGAGAAGGCCTGAACGGTATCACCCGAAGGGATATCGTTGAAGTCCGCCTTCGAAAGTCTCGTCTTGAGATCTGCCGACGCTTTGGACTTTGAAACCTTCTCGTTTTGCGTCTGTACCGTTGACGCATCTGAGTGTGCCATTCGCTCCGACGCGTAGGTTTTGGCGGTAATTCCGAGGATAATAATCGCCAACGTTAGCATCCCAATGGCGGCAATCTTCGTCACGCGGACGCGAGCGTCGGCAAGGCCACGCGAAGATGTGCCCTTCGTCTCATATCTGCTGCTATGCTGCGGCATATACTCGTCCCGCGATGCGTTATTTCGCACGTGGTCTCCTGACTGCTACCGTTCATATACGAGCAGCATAATACCGAGCAGGCATTTCTTTCCAAAGATATTCAGCGGCGTTTAAGGCGTCTTTAAAGAAACCACAAGCGTATTTATCCAAATGGCGCGATTCTGTTGCGCATCTCCGCCCAAAACGCAGTTGCGGTGGAATAGTTCCTATTTGGGCGGCATAAGCCGAAAAACAAGAACTATTCCACCGCAACTTGACGGAGCTCTTTGGCAATCAACTTGGTGCCCAGGGGCACTCATTTAAGTCTGTCCCCAATGAGTGCCTTTGGGGAGCGAAAATGGCTCGCTAGCCGATAGCGTTTTTGAGTTCCGCGCGACGCTTTTTCATGCCCGTCATGACGGCGTTGCGCAGCTCGGGCATGCGCGCGGTATCCATCTGTGGAACGCCCTCGAGCTTATAGGGAATGCCCAATTGCTCGTACTTGACGACACCCATCGTGTGATACGGCAGCATTTCCAGGCCCACCACGTTGTGCCATGGAGCGATGAGGCGGCCGAGCGCCTCGCACTCCTCAACCGTATCGGTAATGCCGGGCACCACCACGTGGCGGATAACGACCTTAATCTTGCGACGGGCAAGCTCATCACCAAACGCCAGAATGCGTGCGGGATCGCAACCGGTCAGCTTTTTATGCTCAACGGGATCGGCATGCTTGATGTCGAGCAGCACCATGTCGGTCTCGTTGAGAACAGTATCGAACTTCTCGGGATGGTTGGGGTCAAACGCATAGCCGCAGCTGTCGAGGCAGGTATGCACGCGGCCATCGGGGTTGTTGTGCATTGCACGGAACAGGTCGGCTAAAAACGCGGGCTGCAAGAGCGGCTCGCCGCCGGACACCGTAATACCGCCGCTGCGGTAAAACTCATGGTTGCTCTGGAACTCGTCCATCAGGTGCTCGACGGTCACCATGGTGCCGCCGCTAACCGACCAGGTATCGGGGTTGTGGCAATACGCACAGCGCATGGGGCAGCCCTGAACAAACACCACAAAGCGGATGCCGGGTCCATCGACCGTTCCCATCGTCTCAATCGAATGTACGCGGCCCAGGGCAAACGCAGAGTCCTCGGGACGAGCGTCCACACCCTCGAGCGTCATCTCAGCCATTCCCGCTACCTTGCCTCTCATTGGTTTTAGCTACATAAATGCCAGAATCATTCTAGCCCATACGCATGATGGCGAAACGGTTTAGCGGTCAATTGGGTTGTCCTATTTGGCCCTACGCAAGAGCGGCGGGAAGGTTATCGCAACCCGCCCGCCGCTGAGGCAATAGAAATCGATAGACGCCAGACCTTACGCCTTAAGCGTGAGCACCGCACCGAAGGCGGTCGGGCCGCAATGGCTCGAGATGACACCGCCGACCTGAGTCCAGGTAACGTCCTTAAAGCCCAGGTCGTGCGCATAGACTTCCATGTCGTCGCGCAGCTCCTGGGAAAGGCCTACCGAATACGCCAGGCCAATATGCGAGTAGTCAATCTCGCCCTTCGCAACCATGTGGTCAATAAAGGCGCGGGCGCACTTGAGCATAGAGCCGCGGAACTTCTTGGTCGCCACGAACTTACCGCCCGTCACCTCAATGCAGGGCTTAATCTTGAGCAGATGGGCACCGAGGAATGCCACGTTGGATAGACGACCGCCCGCCTTAAGGAAGGCTAGGTCGGTAGGAACAAAGCCCAGCAGCACACGGTCCATGACGGAATTCGTAAATGCAAAGATTTCGTCGACGGTGGCATCGGGGTGAGCCTCGATGTATTTGGCGGTCTCGACGGCAACAAGCGACTGGCCCACCGAGACAAAACGCGTGTCCATGGAGTAGACGTAGTCGCGACCCTTGGCGGCAATCTTAGAAGACTGGTGTGAGCAGGTCGTGGCCTCGGAATACGCAAGGTGCAGAATAGTCGCATCGGGCTGCTCGGCATGGATGCGATCGTACACGTGCGCAAAATCTGCCGGCGCGCAGCCGCTGGTCTTGGGCATCACGCCAAACTCGTTGCAGCGCGAATAAATCTCGAGCGGATCGATCGAGCCGTCCTCGACGGTCTCGTCACCAATCGTGACATGCATAGGTACGCGCACGATACCGTAGCGTTCGCAGAGCTCCGGCGTCACATCCGAACCAGACTCAACCACGATTACGTACTTGCCCATTATCATCACGACCCATCTCAACATTGGCTTTTCAACACATGGCACGCGCCGCCGCACTGTTGCACAACGGCGGCAGAGCGCCAAAGAGACGCCGCCCCTTGCACACAACAAAGGACAGCGTCTCCCTGGAAAAACTCCGTGCTAATCTGAGATTCTACACGGTTTATTACTAAGTGTTACTTACTCCGCAAACGGTCGCTATACGCGATAAACGGTAGTTCGCTGCGGCAACTGCGACACATTCCGCCCAGCAAGTCCAATCGTGCTCCACACACGGTTAATGCGCGAGGCGGTAGAAATTCATCGATGCCGCGCCCTCGGCGTGCAGCTCCATCGCCGGAACCGCCGGCGAATAGGTACGGCTCGTAAGTGCCGCCTCGCCGCCATTTGCAAAAATCTCGACCATCGTAGTGTCCGAAAGCACGCGCAGGTCGCGAAGCTCGCTGAGCTCAATCGACCTCTGGTCGCGCCCATAGCCTTCGTCACCCATGTCGAGGGTAAGCATCCCGTCTGCATAGCGCACAAAGACACCCTTGCGGATTTCGAGCTCGACCATCTTGGCGCCCTCGCAGGAAACCACAAGATCAAACAGGCGGCCCGGCTCCTCAACGGTTTCACCGCCTATCGCGCGAACGCAGTCACCGCGCATCCTCTCAATCTCGTGCGCCGGCCGCTGGCAGAGCTTACCATCGCGTATGCTCAGCTCTCGCGGCACCGTCAACGCGCACTGCCACCCGCGCGCCACCGTCGGGTTTTCTGCCGTCGCGTCGGGGCAACCCGACCATCCGATCATCAAACGCCGGCCTGCAGTATCCTCAAAGGACTGCGGAGCATAGAAATCAAAACCGGCATCGACCATCGGGGGCATGCCCTGCCCGACGATTTTAAAGCTCGGCGCCTCCCAATCGGCCTCGATGGAGAACCACACGCACTGATGCGGATTGCGGTAATGCCAACCATCGGCGGGCACGCCCTGCGGACAGCAAACGAGAATAAGCTCGCCATCAAGCTCAAACAGATCAGGGCACTCCCACATAAAGCCAAACTTCTCGCCCAGCTCAATGCGCGTCGCATAGCTCCAGCCCTCTAGATCGCGCGAAGTATAGACGAGCACGCAGCCACGGTCGTCTTTCGTACGAGCGCCCAGAACCATGTAGTAGATACCATCGTGCTCAAGGATCTTGGGGTCGCGTACGTGCGTACCGATATCGTCGGGGTAATCGACCGGCCCAACAGCCACACGCTTCTTGCCAAATTCGTCGGGATTCTCGGCAACCATATGAATTTGGTTTTGCTCACGGCCCGTCAACACGTAGTCGTAATCATCGCGGTCAAAATGCTTGACGTTGCCGGTATAGAAGTAGTGAATCTTGCCGTCGTGTACAAAGGCAGAACCAGAATACGCTCCGCTCGAATCCAAATCGGAATCGGGGAACAGCACAGGGCCGCAATTCTCGTACGTCACAAAATTCTTTGTTGTCAGATGATTCCAAAGCACTGGACCGCCATGCGCAGCATCGAATGGATCGTATTGGTGATAGATGTGATACGTATCACCGATCTGCACCAAACCGTTGGGATCGTTGAGCCAGCCAAGCTCAGGCTCCACATGGAACAGGAGCCTATCGGGGTCGGACGCGATGCGACCCGCCGTCTCATCCTGTCCGGCACGCCATTGCTCATAGTCCGCGCGTGTCACCTTATTTTTTTGATTAAACATCGCCGTTGACTTTCTCGTCTATGGGGAAGGACGCTCGACTCACACGAGTCGAACGCCCTTCCCCAAATGGACTTATCCTCAGATTACGCTGAACGGCTCAACTAGAAGCTAACGTCGAAGCCAGCGCCAGCGCCCTCTTCATCGGTGGTCGGCACGCCCTTTGCCTTGTTGTAGGCAAAGATCAAGACGATCGGCACGATAAAGGCGATGAGATTGCCGACCACATACCACACGAGCGTCTCGGGCGTAACGATGAGCAGGCCAAGCACACCGGTCAGACCCTGACCGATAGCGCGCACCTCAAAGAGCTTCACGAAGGCACCGCCGCAGCCTGCACCGATGCAAGCGCAGACGAACGGGATGATCGAGTAGCGCATGTTTGCAGCAAAGATTGCGGGCTCGGAGATACCGACCAGCGTCGGGATAAAGGACGACATGCAGATGTTGCGCTCTTTGGAGTGTTTCTTGTGAATGAGATACATGCCGATGGCGCCGCCGCCCTGGGCGATGATGGAAACCGACCAGATGGCCTGGATGTAGTTGAAGCCGGTCGTGGCAACGAGGTTGGCCTCAATACCCTGGATGAACTGATGCGTACCGGTAACGACGAGCGGCTGCAGGAACGCGGCGAAGACAAAGGCGCCAAAGACGCCCATCCTGTTGTACAGGACATCGATTACGCCAGCGAGGACGTCGCCGATCAGGTTGCCGAGCGGGCCGAACACGGTGAACAGGGCAACGTTAGCAAGAATCAGGGTAACGGTCGGGACAAAGACAAACGAAACGACCTCGGGGATGTACTTCTGGGCAATCTTCTCGACCTTGGCCATAAACCAGGCAGTCAGGATTGCGGGGAACACGCCGCCCTGGAAAGCAACCATGGGGATGGAGAGCGGACCAAAGTTCCAGTACTCAGCACCCGACGGATCCATAACGAACGCGTTACGGTTCATAAGGCTCGGGTGAACCATGACGATACCGACGAGGATACCCAGGATCGGGTTGCCGCCAAAACGCTTGACCGCGCTATACATAACCAGGACAGGCAGGTAGTCAAAGGTTGTGGCAATAATGGCAAAGAAGCTTGCGAGGTTCTTGAGGAACTCGCTGTGGTCGGCGAGGCTGCCCTCCATGCCAAAGAGGCCGTTGGCAACGATCAGCGACTTAAGGCCGATGATGATAGCGGCACCGACGAAGGCGGGAATGATGGGGATAAAGATGTCCGAGAACACCTTGAGGACCGAGAAGAACTTGCCTTTCTTGTCCGCCTCGGCGCCCTTGACCTCGGAAGCGCTGATCTCCTTAACGCCCGTCAGAGCCATAAACTCATCGTAGACCTTGTTGACGGTGCCGGTACCGAAGATGATCATGAGCTGGCCGCTGTTGTACAGCACGCCCTTGACGCCATCGATGTTTTCGAGCTCGGCCTTGTTGTACTTGCTCGTATCCTTGAGCACCAGACGCAGACGCGTAACGCAATGCGTGGCGCCCTCGATGTTCTCCAGACCGCCGACGTTATCGACGACCTGCTGAGACACTACTTTGTAGTCCATGTTCCTCTCCATTCCCTTACGAAATCATAGGACGTTTTGCCACTATTACAGAGACGCAATCGTTGCGTTTGTGCACTTGAGCGTACCATCGGTGACCGTCAGCGCTACACCCTGGCCCTGCTTATTGCAGAAGCGAGCGTTGAGCGCAACATCATCGACAAAGATGGTCGCGATATCGTCGTCAACGACCAGACGCACATGGTGAGTGCCCTCGCCCTTAAAGAACAACGGACGCTCGAGGCCCATGTTGTTGACCTGGAACCACGGGTACTGGGGAGCCGGCGTGAACTCGAGCTTGCCCTCGCGCAGGTTGGCGCGGAACTCATAGGCAAGACCGGTCTCGGCGTCCTCGGCAAGCTTCACCGAGAAGCCGGCAGCGTTACCGCCGAGCTCAATGTCGGCATCGAGCAAGTAGGTGGAGCCGGCATCCGCGGCGAGCACCTGCTCGACCTTGCCCGACTCGCAGGAAAGCTCAAAGGTCTCGACTGCCTTAGCCTCGCCAAAGGCGCCACGCATGCTGTCGGGGAGCTTGGTGCCGAGCGTTCCGTCGGCACGCTGAACGATCTCGAGGGGCATAAAGGTGCCACCCCATAGGTAAGAGCTGGGGTCGCCGCCCTCGTCACGCGTAGGAACCCAACCAAAGAGAACGCGACGCTCGCCATCAAATGCGGTGCGAGCGGCGTAGTACGCGCGGCCGTCGAAGGAGTCGTCAGCGGGGGTAATCCAAGGACCGTTGATGGACTTGGACATGCGGTAACGGGTCTTGTTGCCGTCGCTGTACTCGGAAAAGACGAGGTACCACCAGTCGCCCATCTTAAAGAGATCAGGCATCTCAAACATGGTGTACAGGCCCGGGTTCCACCAGTCGCCCTGGAACTCCCAGTTGGTCAGATCCTTGGAGGTGAACTTGACCAGGCGGCCGGTCATCAGACGCTTGTCCTCGCCCACACGCGTGCCGAGGATGAGCATGTACTCTTCGTTCTCCTCATCCCAAAGCACAAAGGGATCGCGCCAGTTGCGGTCATCGTAACCCTCCTGGGGCGGAAGCAGCGTCTCGGCGATGTTCTTCTCCCACTTGACGGCGTCGTCGCTCGTTGCGTGAAGAAGAACCTGCTTCATCAAACGTGCGCGGACCTTATCGCGATTGCAACCAGTGTAGAGCGCATGGTACTTGTCGCCCACCTTAAACACCGTGCCGGCATAAATGTACTGGTCGACTTCCTCGTCGCCGCCACGCTCAAGGCTCTCGCCAAAGTCCTTGTAGTTGACGAAATCCTTGGTCGTAGCGAGTGCCCAGCCAAACGGCTCTCCGAAAGGTTCGGGGTTACGCGTGTCACGCTGATGATAGAGATAGAACGTGCCGTCCTCGCCGTACGGCATGATGTCGCCTACCCAAATTCCCTCAGGCTGGTAATACACCTTGTGCATCCGAGACTTCCTTTCCACGACATACTAACTCGGTACAATGGCAAGATATGTCAATCGTTTTCATATGTCAAACGTTTTCATATCAATACGTCTTTTCGCAGTTCCAGTCGTCGGTAAACGGTTGACATATGCCGGCGAACGGTCATCAGAGGCGTTTGAGGAATTCTTTTGGCACGGGATGAACTACGCGGTTTTGCCCTCAATGAGTTCAACGGGGAGCTTGATATTCGATTTGGGATTATCGCCGTTAATAAGAGCGATGATGGATTGCGCCGCGAGCTCTCCGATGCGATCGATATCTTGACGTACGGTTGTTAAATCAGGCATAAACGTCATAGTTCGGCGGGCACCATCCGCGCCCACGACCTTAATATCGTCTGGAGCGCTCAAGCCACGCTGCTTCATCACGTTGAGACAGATGGCCGCCATCGTATCGTCTCCCGCAAAGATACCGTCAATATCGGGGTTCTCATCGAGGATCTTCGCAACGACCGCGCCCTTTTCGTCGTCGGGCTTAACGAACTCAACCTCACGGACAAGCGCGGACAAACCGGCCTGCTCAACAACATCGAGGTAGGCATCGGTACGCTTATTGGCAGGCATGCGCATGCGGCTATTGCTGCGCAGGCACAGGATACGCCTGCAGCCGTCATCAATCAGACGGCGCGTGGCGAGCTCGCCAATGCCATAGCTGTCACTTGCAATCTGGACAGAGCCCTCGCCAAGATCGCAGTCGATGCCAACCAGGCTCAAGCCCATCTCGGCATATGCCTCGGCACCGATATTGAGGGAGTTGACGATTACGCCGTCGACCATATTGCGGCGGAGCATGTCAATATAGGAACGCTCAAGATCGGGTCGATTGGCGCTGTTGCACAGCAACATCTTAAAGCCGTTTTCCGCTAACGTGCGCTCGACCGCCTGCACAACCTGAGCATGGAACGGGCTGCTCACAAAGGGAACGATCATACCGATAAGATTCAGGCGACCGTTGAGCATGGCACGGGCGATATCGTTGGGCGTATAGTTGATGCGCTCCATCGCGGCATGGACCTTATCGCGGGTCTCTTGGCTAATATAGCCGCGATTATTAAGCACGCGAGATACCGTAGTAGGCGAAACCCCCGCCACCGCTGCAACTTCCTTGATGCCAGGCTTAGCAGAATCCTTAGAACGAGCGCCCTCGCGAGCCATAGCACCCTCCCCCATCAACATGTCAAACGTTTACATACGAACAAAGCATACCCCAACAACAGCGGGAAGACGGTAACAGCACAAGTAAGTAAACGACTCATCCAAATAATTAGGAGAGTTCCGCCTAAAGGGTGACTACACAGGACCCCCGCCGGGCCGCTTTGGGTTACTTTCCAAAACATTCCGCACTGATATCTTCTGTATTGAAGACGTCGATGATGCACCCGTATACCATTG
>CABRYP010000046.1 GCA_902475245.1 uncultured Collinsella sp.
CCAGGCCCGATTTTGCCTCTTGACAATGTCCTGCTCATATTAAAAGGAACGTCCCTAACCGCCGCATCCGGAGCAAGACGGCGCCGCAGGTAGAGGACGGACAGCGAGCGGGCCACATTTGAGACAAGGTGACGTGAAACGAAAGGGCGCTGACCTTCTGGTCGCGCCCTTGAAGTTGAACGTCAGATTGTCCAAATGCGGCCCGCGCAGCGTCGGCCGGTCCGCCGTTCGGTAGAACGGCGGAACCTAAACACGCTCTGCGATCTCGTGGATGAGGTAGTCGGTCTTTTCCCAGCCCAGGCACGGATCGGTGATCGACTTGCCAAAGACGCCGCCATCGACTGGCTGGTTGCCGTCCTCAAGGTAGGACTCGATCATAAAGCCCTTGACCAGCTTGGAGATGGACTCGTTGCGGCGGCAGCTGTCGAGTACCTCCTTGCAGATGCGGTACTGCTCCAGCGGACGCTTGCCCGAGTTGTCATGGTTGCAGTCGATAACCGCTGCCGGATTGGCGTAGCCGGCATGCTCGGTATAGCGCTCGGCCAGGCGCTCCAGGTGCTCGTAGTGGTAGTTGGGGTAGGTGCGCCCATCGAGACCGATGTAGCCACGCATGACGGCGTGTGCGAGCGGGTTGCCGTCGCACTCGACCTCCCAGTTGCGGAAGATAAAGCTCTGGTGCGCCTGGGCGGCGTAAATGGAGTTGAGCATGACGGTGGTAGAGCCGGCAGTGGGGTTCTTCATGCCCACGGGCACCGAAATGCCGCTCGATACCAGGCGATGCTCCTGGTTTTCGACCGAGCGCGCGCCCACGGCAACATAGCTCAGCAGGTCAACGAGGTACTGGTAGTTGGACGGATAGAGCATCTCGTCGGCGGTGAAGAAGCCTGTTTCCTCAATAACGCGCAGGTGCATGTGGCGGATGGCCTTAACGCCTTCGAGCAGGTCATCGGGCGCCTCGGGGTCGGGGTTGTGCAGCAGGCCCTTGTAGCCGGTGCCCTTGGTGCGCGGTTTGTTGGTGTAGACGCGCGGAATGATGATGAGCTTGTCCTTGACCTCCTCGGCGACCTTGGCCAGTCGGTTCATGTACTCAAGCACCGAGTCCTCGCGGTCGGCAGAGCACGGGCCGATGATGAGCACCTTGCGCGCGTCCTCGCCGGTAAAGACCTTGGCGACCTCGGCGTCGAATGCCTGCTTTTTGGCGGTAAGCTCGGCGGAAAGCGGCATTTCCTCGCGGATCTCCATGGGGATCGGCAGCCTGCGTTTGAAATCCATGGCCATGCGGGGCCTCCTCAATCAAATAAGTCAAAGTGTGAATTGTCGAATGCTCGGCATTATCCGCTGTCGCACACTAAAGTGCAACCCCCTCGCCGCCCCGAAACCTGCCAAAAAGGGACAGGTTTATTTTGGTCGGTTTTATCTGGGCAAACGTTGGCGCTCGCCGGGAGGGGAAGATGCCGTGTGGGTTCTAAGCCTGTCGCCGGTTCCCCGGGGAGCACCCAGTGGGCAAAAATGCCAAATATGAGTAGTGTTGTTAATGAGGTATCATATCGAGCTTATAAGATAATAGACATAACAACAAATATGTTCATTAATGCCAGCATATATAAGCCCGCTATAAGGCTGTTTGATCAATTTAGGGGCTCATGCAGGTCGTGAGAACGGTATTTGGGGCTGTTTTGGCTGCTACTAAAAATGTAACAGTACTCATATTTGCCATTTTTTGCCCACGAAGCCTGGAAGGATCGTCAATCAGACCCCAGGGGAGGCGGTTCGAGGGCCGCAGAACAAAATACGGGGGCGCAGGTTGTCCTGCGCCCCCGTTCTCGGGCGTTATTCGTTTCCTGCGGCAGAATTTACGCCGCTTCGTCGAACTGCGAATTGTACAGATCGGCGTAGAAGCCGCCCTGGGCGAGCAGTTCGTCGTGCGTGCCCTTCTCGACGATGTCGCCGTCGCGAATCACCAAGATTACGTCGGCGTTTCGGATCGTGGACAGGCGATGCGCGATAACAAAGCTGGTACGGCCCTGCATCAGCGCATCCATGGCGCGCTGAATAAGCTCCTCGGTGCGGGTGTCCACGTTGGAGGTCGCCTCGTCCAAAATCAGCGCCGGACGGTCGGCCAAAATGGCGCGGGCGATGGTCACGAGCTGGCGCTGACCCTGCGACAGGTTAGTGCCTTCCTCGTTGATCATAAAGTCGTAGCCGCCGGCGAGCGTATGGATAAAGTGATCGCAGCGCGCGGCACGAGCGGCGGCCTCGACCTCGGCATCGCTCGCATCGGGGCGTCCGTAGCGGATGTTCTCGCGGATGGTGCCGTTAAACAGCCAGGTATCCTGCAGCACCATGGCAAACTCGCCGCGCAGCGCCGCGCGGTCCCAGTCGCGCACGTCGACGCCCTCGACGCGCAGCGAACCGCCGTCCACATCGTAGAAGCGCTGCAGCAGCTTAATGAGCGTGGTCTTGCCGGCGCCGGTGGGGCCGACAATGGCGATGGTCTGGCCGGGCTGCGCCTCGCAGCTAAAGTCGTGGATGATGGTCTTGTCGGGCGTGTAGCCAAACTTGACATGGTCAAACTCCACGTGGCCGGGGCGCTTCTCGGGGATCTGCGCATCGGTCTTTTGCTCCTCCTCGGGCGCGGCCAGGAACTCAAACACACGCTCGGTGGCAGCTGCCATCGACTGCATCGTGTTGCTCACGTTGCCCAGCTGCTGCACGGGTTGCGTAAAGTTGCGAACGTACTGGATAAAGCTCTGGATGTCGCCGGGCGTGGCATTGCCGGTCAGCGCGAGCTGCGCGCCCACCACGACGACGCCCACGTAACCCATGTTGCCCACCAGGCTCATAAGCGGCATCATCAGGCCCGACAGGAACTGCGAGCGCCAGCCACTAATAAAGAGGCGGTTGTTTTGACGGTCGAACTCCTCGATTGAGGCCTCGGCGCGGTCGAACACCTGAATGACGTTCTGGCCGGCAAAGTCCTCCTCGATAATGCCGTTGACGGTGCCCAGGACCTGCTGTTGCTCGCGGAAGTACGGCTGCGAAAAGTGAATCATCACAGTCAGGATAATCGCGGCTGCCGGCAGCGTGAGCACGGTGACGCCGGTGAGCGGCAGGCTGATCGACAGCATCATGACGAGCACGCCGATAATCTGCGTGACGGACGTAATAAGCTGCGTCACGCTCTGGTTGAGCGACTGGCCGAGCGTATCGACGTCGTTGGTGATGCGGCTGAGCACATCGCCCTTGCTGTGACCGTTGAAGTAGCTCATCGGCACGACGGCTATCTTGGCGGCGATCTCCTTGCGCATGCGGTAGCAAATCTTTTGCGTGACACCGGTCATGAGCCAGCCCTGGATGAGGCTGCAGATAGAGCTCGCCAGGTACAGGCAGAGCAAAAAGCCGAGCGTCTTGGCGATCCAGTTAAAGTCGACATCGCCGGTACCGTTGACTTTGGCAACCAGGCCCTCAAACAGCTTGGTCGTAACCTGGCCGAGCACCTTGGGCCCCACAATGTTAAAGATGACCGAGCACACGGCAAAGGCGACGGCGGTAAACACGGCAATCTTGTGCTGGCCGATATAGCCGAGCAGCTGCCTCATGGTGCCCTTAAAGTCCTTGGCCTTTTCGCCACGGCGCATGCCACCCATGCGGCCCATGGGTCCACGCTGACGGGTGGGCTTGGGAATCTGAGTCTTGGTCTCGTCTGCCATTAGCGCTCGCCTCCTTCCATAACGGCTGCAATCTCTTCTTGGGTGAGCCCCAGCTCCTCGGCGGAAAGCTGCGACTGTGCGATCTCCAGGTACGCCGGGCAGCTGTGCAGCAGCTCCTCGTGCGTACCGGTGCCCACCACGTGACCGTCGTCGAGCACGATGATCTGGTCGGCGTGCATGATAGTCGCGATACGCTGCGCCACGACCACGAGCGCGGCGTCGGTGACGTTTTTGGCCAACTCCTCGCGCAGACGCGCGTCGGTCTTGTAGTCGAGCGCGCTAAACGAGTCATCGAACACTACGACCTCAGGTTTTTTGGCCAACGCGCGGGCGATGGCCAGACGCTGGCGCTGACCGCCCGAGACGTTGGAGCCGCCCTGGCTGATGGGGGAGTCGTAGCCGCCCTCGCGCTCGGCGATAAAGTCCTCGGCCTGGGCGATGCGTGCCGCCCGGTGCATGTCCTCGTCGCTTACCATGTCGCCGGCAAACTTGAGGTTGCTCTCGACGGTGCCCGAGAACAGGCGCCCCTGCTGCGGGATGTAACCAATACGGTGGCGCAGCTCGGAAAGGGTCATGTCGCGCACGTCGATACCGTCGAGCGAAATGCTGCCGCCCGTGACATCGTACAGGCGCGGAATCAGCTGCACGAGCGTGGATTTGCCCGAGCCCGTGGAGCCAATGATGCCGAGCATCTGACCGGCGTGCGTGGTGAAGTTCACGCCGCTGATGACGTCGGCGCGGGCATCGGGATACTGGAAGCTCACGTCGCGGAAGGTGAGCTCACCGCGCGGCGCGCTGGCCGCGGGCAGTTTGGGCGAGGCGGGGTCGTTGATGCTGGTGGGGCAAGTGATGACCTCTTCCACGCGCTCGGCTGCGACCTCGGCACGGGGCAGGATAACCGAAACCATGGTGAGGATCATAAACGCCATGACGATCTGCATGGTGTAGGAGATAAACGCCATCATGTTGCCGACCTGCATCACGCCGTCGGACACGCCCTGCGCGCCAAACCAGACGATGAGCACGGTGATGCAGTTCATGACCAGCATCATGAGCGGCATCATAAAGCTCATGGCGCGGTTGGTGTAGAGCTGCGTGGTCATCAGGTCGAGCGAAGCCTTGTCAAAACGCTCGAGCTCATGTTTCTCGCGGTTGAACGAGCGGATGGGCATAAGGCCGTCGAGCAGCTCGCGGGCGGTAAGGTTCACGCGGTCAACAAAGCTCTGCATCTTTTTGAACTTGGGCATGGTGAGGCCCATGAGCACGCCGACGACAGCCGAAACCGCGATGATGGCCACAGCGATGGTCCACTCCAGGCCGGTATGGTTGGCCAGGACGCGCATGACGGCGACGATGCCCATGACGGGAGCCATCAGGCACATGCGGATAAACAGGGTTGCGGCCATCTGAATCTGCTGAATGTCGTTGGTGCAGCGGGTGATGAGCGAGGCCTGGCTAAACTTGCCCACCTCGGCCGGCGAGAAGTGCATAACCTTGTTGAAGGTCTCGCGGCGCAGGTCGCGGGCGATGGAGCAGGCGGTGCGCGAAGCCACGGCGCCGGTCAGGATGGTGGCGACCAGCGACACCAGACACAGACCAAACATCGTGGTCGCCATGCGGCCCAGGTAGGCGTTCTGCACGTCAGCGGGGTCGATGCCCTGTGCCTTGTACTCGTCCTGCACGTAGCTCACGGCGCGCTGGGTGACGATGGAGCCCGACATGGAGCCCATTTTGTCAGCCATATCGTTGGCGCCCTCGACGAGCTTGCCCTGATCGATAAGACCGCCTTCAACGCCTAGGCGCAGGCTCTTCATGGTGATCTTACCGCCGTCGGCGTCGATCTGCTTTTGCATGCTCTGCGCGGCTGCGGCCTTCTGCTGCATTTCGGCGAGCTGCTCGGGCGTCATCGCTGCCATCTGCTCGGGGGTGGGCATGGCCTGAGCGGCGCCGCCATCGCTTGCCTCGGTGGATGCGCCGGTCATGTCGCCCATGGAGTCGGCGTCAATGCCCTGGTTGAGCGAAAGGACGACAGTTTCGGGCAGGCTCATAATGTCGGCAATCTTGCCTCCATCGGCACGCTCTTCCTCGGTACCCTTATACGTTCGAATGCCATTTTTGTCAGCCTTGCTAAACACGGCCTCCACAGCTTTGGCGTCCTTGGTGCTCATAAAGAGTTCAAGGTCGTCGAGCGATTCGGCGCGAATGGTGTCGGGCACGGGCGAGGTGATGCCGCCTTGCTGCACGCCCACGTCGACGATGTCGCTCATATAGGTAGGCAGTGCCAGATCGGCGTTGCAGCTGATTACGATAAGTACGATAGCTGCGAACAGTGCCAGGACATGCTTTTTAAAGAGCTTGAGAATCCTCACTCGGCATCTCTCCTTTCTTGATTGCGGTCGATAATTTCGTTGGCACGTCTAAGAAGGCGCACCATCTCTTGGGTATCTGTTTCGCCGAGCTGCTCGAGGAAAGCCGCGGTGCGGTTCTCGAATTCCCGGCGTTTGATTTCGAGATCCTGGAATCCCTTGTCGGTCACTATGACGTGTACGCGACGACGGTCAGTCTTTGAGTGCTCGCGCTCGACCCAGCCCTTGGCTTCGAGAGCGCGTAGGATATTGGCGATGCGGGCACTCGAGACCCAGGCGCGATCAGCGAGTTCGCTCGGCGTGAGCGAACCGCCGGCGAGTATGAGGGCGCGCATGACGGCCATCTCGCCGCCGAGGGCTTTGTCCGCAAAGCGCGAAATGCGCTGATGCATGCTGCCGAACTCGGTAAGGAGCTGACGCCCAAGTTCACGGAAATCGGTATCTTCCACCGAAAACCCCTAACACTAGAAACTATTTTCGGTGAAAGATGATACCCCCGCTCAACCATCCCATTCGGTAGATTTCTAGGCATGTCCCAAAAATCTACTTGGCCACTAGGCAATATAAAGAGCGCATAAAGACTTAAAATAATTCAATTGCTGAAGCGTTTCAAAGAACTATTATGCACGCGGTTAGGCGAGGGGTTGTCACCACCATGACGACTGAGACTCATATAATCGCCACGTGCGATGCTCCAACTTCCCGCAAGGAGACACCTTACATAAAGGGGGATGGAGTCATGGCATTTGACTTCACGGGCAAGACCGCGATTGTCACGGGCGGCACTCAGGGCATTGGCCTCGAGATCGCCAAGGGCATCGTCGCGGGCGGCGGACACGTCGCGCTCATCGCAAGGAACGCTGCTAAGGGCGAGGCCGCGGTGGCCGAGCTTGGCGAGGGCAACAAGTTCTATCAGCTCGATGTTGCCGATGCACCCAAGGCGCGCGAGACCGTCGAGCAGATTTTTACGGACCTGCCGCAAACCAACATCCTGATTAACTGCGCTGGCGTTATCAGCACCAAGAAGTTTGACGAGATCGATGACACCGAGTGGCGTCACACCATCGACATCAACCTCAACGGTACCTTCACTATGATGAATGCCGTGTACCCGCACTTTAAGGCGGCCCATGCCGGCACTATCGTCAACGTGAGTTCCGTTGCGGGCAAGATCGGTGGTGGCCTGCTCGGCACCGCTGCCTACGCCAGCTCCAAAGCAGGTGTTAACGGTCTAACCAAGGCAGTCGCCAAGGAAGGCGGCAAGTTTGGCGTCCGCTGCAACGCTGTATGCCCGTCGCTCACCCTTACCGATATGACCTCGATTCTTTCTGACGAGAACTCTCAGCGCATCATTAACGGTATCCCTCTGGGCCGCGCCGCCCAGGCCAGCGAGCCTGCACAGATGGTGCTGTTCTTCGCTTCCGACCTTGCCAGCTTCGTAAACGGCGAGATCGGTGACTGCGACGGTGGCATCGTTCTGGACGGGTAATACCCCGCGACGATTATTCGGCGACGGCTCCTGCGACTCGGGACCGTCGCCTTCTTTCTGACAAAGGAGCGTGCGGCCGCGTGCGGCACGCATCAAAAGGAGATATAAATGAGTGAATCGACTGCGGTGGAGGCGCCGGCGGCAAAGGAGCCGTTCTTTAAGATGTCCTCCATCCCGGGTGCCAATATTTTGGTGCCGCTTTTGCTGGGCTGCCTGCTCAACACGCTATTCCCCGATCTGTTCAAAACGCTCGGCAGCTTTACGCTCGGCATGACCCAGCAGGGTGCAAGCCCGCTCGTGGGCGCTTTTTTGCTCATCGTCGGCACGACGATTTCGTTTAAGAGCGCTCCTGCCGCCGCTGCACGCGGCGCCATCATCATCGCCGTCAAGCAGATCGTGGTCGTTGCCGTGTCGCTGCTCATCCTTTATGTGTTCAACGACAACCTGTTTGGCATCTCTGCCATGGTGATGCTGGCCGCTTGCACGGGTGCCAACAACGCTATGTACGCTGGACTGATGGGCACCATGGGCAACGAGGCCGAGCGTGGCGCCGTCGCCATCACCACGCTGGTTGTCGGCCCTCCGGTCACGATGATTGTCCTTGGCGCTGCCGGACAGGCTCCGATTGGCTGGTCGCTCGTGGGCGCCATCCTGCCGATCGTCGTCGGCATTATTCTGGGTAACCTCTTCCCGAGCTTTAAGAAGATGATGGCACCGGCACTTTCCGCCATCATCGTGCTCGTCTTCTTTGCCATGGGCTCGACCATGACTTTTGGCCAGCTTATCAACGGCGGTCTTCCCGGCATCCTGCTCGGCGTGATCTGCTCGGTGGTCTTTGCAATTCCCGTCATCGCGGTCGATAAGCTCACGGGCGGTACGGGTGTCGCAGGTGCGGCCATTTCAAGCTGCGCCGGAGCCAATGTGGCCACGCCTGCTGCCATGGCAAGCGTCAATGGGGCCATGTACGGTGGCGCCGTGCTCGCGACGGCTACGGCACAGGTTGCTGCCTGCGCAATCGTGACGGCTATTTTGACACCGCTGGTCACCAGCTGTTGCTACAAGAATTTTGAGGGCCAGGGCAACGGCGATAGCAAGGCAACGACCGACAAGGCCGCCGCAGCCGCCTAATGCCAAGCGGCAATCAAAGCTAAAAACTAGCTACGCCACAGGGCGGCCACGGGGGATCTCGCGGCCGCCCTGCAGTTTCTGTAGGGTCTCTGGGACACTTTACCCTGCTAAAGCTGGCATAACAGCTAGAGTGAACGTCGTACAAAGGCAAGGAAAAATACCAAACAAATCGGTGAACGGTAGTTGTTCGCGCTCGCATTTCCTGCGGATTTGTTAAAAACGCCATAATGGTATGAAAAAAGAAACATATAACAGCCCTGATGAAGGGGGTGGCTATGTTATCCTTCTCAGACGGGTGAAATCTTGGGTTTGGGTTGCAGTTCCAAGGTGGACAAACGTTTTTCCCTGCACCAACATGTGGTGAAGAACGGAAGAAGCCGGTAGTGCAAGCCGAAAATTCAAGAATTCAATAAGCAGCGGTGTGAGAGAGCGCCGCATTACACGTAACTAGGAGCGTGGTTACACAATGCAGGAGGCATGGGAAGGCTTCAAGGAAGGCATCTGGACGGGAGAAGTTGACGTCCGAGACTTCATCCAGAAGAACTACACCCCCTACGAGGGCGACGAGTCGTTCCTCGCCGGTCCGACCGAGCGTACCAAGGAGCTGTGGGGCGAGGTTCTCGACTTGCTGCTCAAGGAGCGCGAGCAGGGCGGTGTCCTCGATATGGACACCAAGACTGTCACGGGTATCGTGAGCCACCCCGCTGGCTACATCGATAACGCCCACCGCGAGAAGGAGACCATCGTCGGCCTCCAGACCGACAAGCCGCTCAAGCGCGCGCTGCACGTCAACGGTGGTATCCGCATCGCTTGCCAGGCTGCCAGCCAGCACGGCTACAAGGTCGACGAGAACGTTGTCGAGCGCTACACCTTCGAGCGCAAGACCCACAACGCCGGCGTCTTCGATGTTTACACCCCCGAGATGCGTGCTTGCCGCTCGGCTCACATCATCACCGGTCTGCCCGATGGCTATGGCCGCGGCCGCATCATCGGCGACTACCGTCGTGTTGCCCTGTACGGCGTCGACTACTTGATCAAGGACAAGGAGGCCCAGAAGGCTTCCACCCCGACGGTCATGACCGCCGACAACATCCGCGACCGTGAGGAGCTGCAGGAGCAGATCCGCGCCCTCGGCGAGCTCAAGATGATGGCCGAGACCTATGGTTTCGATATTTCCAACCCTGCTACCAACACGCAGGAGGCCATCCAGTGGATGTACTTCGCCTACCTCGCTGCCGTTAAGGAGCAGAACGGCGCCGCTATGTCCATCGGTCGTACCTCCACGTTCATCGACATCTACGCTGAGCGCGACCTTGCCAACGGTACCTTCACTGAGGAGCAGATCCAGGAGTTCGTGGATCACTTCATCATGAAGCTCCGCATGGTCAAGTTTGCCCGTACCCCCGAGTACCAGGCCCTGTTCACCGGCGATCCGCAGTGGGTCACCGAGTCCATCGGCGGCATGGGTGTTGACGGCCGTACGCTCGTTACTAAGATGAGCTACCGCTACCTGCACACGCTCGAGAACATGGGTACCAGCCCCGAGCCCAACATGACCGTTCTGTGGTCGACCCGTCTGCCCGAGAACTTCAAGAAGTTCTGCGCCAAGACTTCCGTCGCCAGCTCCTCGATCCAGTACGAGAACGACGACCTCATGCGCGTCTATCACGGCGACGACTACGGCATTGCCTGCTGCGTGTCCTCCATGCGCATCGGCAAGGAGATGCAGTTCTTCGGCGCCCGCGCCAACCTTGCCAAGTGCCTGCTCTACGCACTCAACGGCGGTGTTGACGAGGTCTCCAAGAAGCAGGTCGGCCCCAAGTATCGCGCCGTCGAGGGCGATACGCTCGATTACGACGACGTTGTGGCCAAGTACAACGACATGATGAAGTGGCTCGCTGGCGTGTACGTCAACTCGCTGAACATCATTCACTACATGCACGACAAGTATTGCTACGAGCGCATCCAGATGGCTCTGCACGACAAGCACGTGCACCGCTGGTTCGCTACGGGCATCGCTGGCCTTTCCGTCGTGGCTGACTCCCTGTCCGCCATCAAGTACGCCAAGGTTCACCCCGTCCGTGATGAGAACGGCATCATCGTCGACTTCGAGACCGAGGGCGAGTTCCCCAAGTACGGCAACGACGACGACCGCGTCGACCAGATCGCTCACGACGTTGTGCACCAGTTCATGGAGTACATCCGCATGAACGACACCTACCGCAACTCCGTGCCCACGACCTCGGTTCTGACCATTACCTCCAACGTCGTGTACGGTAAGAAGACCGGCTCCACGCCCGACGGCCGCAAGGCTGGCCAGCCGTTCGCCCCGGGTGCTAACCCCATGCACAAGCGCGATAGCCATGGCGCCATCGCTTCGCTGTCTTCGGTTTCCAAGCTCCCGTTCCGCGATGCTCAGGACGGCATCTCCAACACCTTCTCCATCATCCCGAGTGCGCTCGGCAAAGAGGATCAGGTGTTCTTTGGCGATATCGACCTTGATCAGCTGGGCGAGTAACTATTGTTAGTGCTATACTAACAATAACGATTACTGATTAGTGCGCCGGTTTCGGCCGGCGCCTATTAATCGAAGGAGACACATTATGAAGGTTTCTGAAGTTTCCGAGACTCAGGCCGATAACCTGGTCCACATGCTCGACGCTTACGCCGAGAAGGGTGGCCACCACCTGAACATCAACGTCTTCAACCGTGAGACGCTGCTCGACGCTCAGGCTCACCCCGAGAAGTACCCGCAGCTGACCATCCGCGTTTCCGGCTACGCCGTGAACTTCCACACGCTCACCAAGGAGCAGCAGGACGAGGTCATTTCGCGTACCTTCCACGACAAGTTCTAAAGGGGTTTAACTCCCGCAGGATCGCCGGGCCGCTTTGGGTTACTTTCCAAAACGTCCTCGGACATGCAAAGGGCTCCGCTGCGCGCTTCGCGCGGCGGAGCCCTTTGCGTCCTGACGCTCCTATTTGGCAAGGTGTTTTTTAGAATCCATTTTGCGCTCGGCCTCG
>CABRYP010000047.1 GCA_902475245.1 uncultured Collinsella sp.
GGCCCTTGCGGCGTAGTCGCTATTTATTCAGTCCAAGTTTCGGGGCGCAGTTCACTGTCCCCATTGTGGTGGCTTGCAGACGAGTTGACTTATTCGACTATCGCGCGCCGGCCGTGCCCGAGTCTAGAGCGTGGCAAGTCGCTTGGATTCGCGGACGGCGAGGGCGATGGAGATAAGACCAGTGATGGCGTCAGCCGCCACCAAGGCAAACCAGACACCCTGAACGCCCATCATGTTGCCAAGCAGGTACATAAGCGGCACGGAGCAGATCACGTAGCGGAGCAGACCGGTGAACGTGGCGATACCCACCTTCTCAACCGCCTGGAAGTACATCGACATGGTCATGGCCAGGTAACCAAGGGCCACGGCGAGCACCACGATGCGCGTTGCGGACGCGGCAACCTCAACAAGCTCGGGGTCACTGCCAGCAAAGAACGCGCAGACCGGCGTGGCAGCGAGCCACAGCGCAATGGTCACGAGCGCAAGCGTCACGACCTGGTACTTAAGCGTGCAAGAGAGCGTTTCCTTGAGGCGCGTCCACGCCTTGGCGCCGGCGTTGAAGGCGGCAATGGGCTGCAGGCCGTACGAGAAGCACTGGGCGACCATCATGGTTATGTAGAGGATATAGCCGTTGATCACACCAAAGGCCGCGATGTAGAGCGAACCCATGTCACCGCCGAGCTGGCCAAGCAACGAGTTGGCAACGGTGTTGAAGATGAACGTGGCAGCTTGCACCAAAAAGAACGGGAAACCAATCTTGATGATCTGGCCGCAGATGGCCATGTCGAGTTTGAGGTCGGCGGCGCTGATCTGGAGCTGCGACTTCTTACCACCGATGAACCAGAAGATACCGATGGCCCAGATGCCGATGGAAAGCCCGTAATACACGCCAGCGCCCATAACGCCGAGCTTGAGTACAAACGTCGAAAGCGCAAGCCAGCAGATGGCGACGATGGCAGACACGGTCATGAGATTGGCCTGGATCTGAACCTTCTCGTCCACGCGCATGACGGCGGTGACCATCTGGCCGATGACCGTGAGCGGCAGCAGCACGGCGAAGGTACGCACACCGGCAACGGTATCGGCCATGATGTCGGGCGTGGCGCCAAAAAATGCACAGATGGGCTCGGTAAACACGGCCATCACCACAGCTAGCAGCACACTCACGATCGTGGTGAGCCAGAAGCCCTGGCTAAAAGCCTTGCTTGCGCCCTTGATGTCGCCGGCACCCAAAAGGTTACCAACCACGGCGGGTACGCCGGTGCCAAATAGGTTGCCAAAGGCCAGGTTGATGTACTCGACCGACATAATGATCGAGACACAGGCCAGGCCGTGGGCACCCAGGCCCCAACCCATCACGAGGCCCTCAAGGACCACCATGATAATCTGGGCGAGCATACCCTGGCCGGTGATGATGGTGTACTTGCGCACCAGGCCGGGAATCGGCTGCGAGGCAAGCTCACGCTCCTCCTCAACAGCGGCGGTTGTTTCTTCTGCCATTGTTCTCCCCTTTCCATGAGAGATTGATGAATGGATGGATGGGCGGCACGCACAGGCTGCTGCACCGCCCAGCGATGCAGCAGCCCCGCTAGGCCTCGTAGACCACCTTGCCGGCAATCATCGTGAGAGACGCCGTGGCCTCGAGGACCTCAGCCGGTTCGCAGTCAAAGAGGTTGCGGTCGAGCACACAGATATCAGCCTGTTTGCCGCATGCGAGCGTACCGATGCGATCCTCGGCATGCATGGCGTAGGCGCTGCCGTAGGTGTAGGCGCACAGGGCCTCAGCCATGGTGATGCGCTCCTGCGGGAACCACCCTTCTGGGTTGGAACCGTCCTCGAGCATGCGGAAGACTGCGCCGTACACCTCCTCCATGGGCTCCAAGCCCACAACGGGGAAGTCGCTGCCCAAGTGCACCACGGCACCGCTTGCAAGCAGGCTGTGCAGGGGCCACGAAAGCGCTGCACGCTCGGGGCCCACGGCATCGTCCTTGGCAAGGTCAGCCATATCGAGCAGCATGTGCCACGGTTGCATGCCGGGGCATATACCAAGCTCCGCGTAGCGCGGCAGATCCTCGGGCTGAACCGTCTCGTTGTGCTCCATGGAGTGGCGGCAACCTCGCTTACCATGCAAGCGCTCGCCCTCCTCAAAGCAATCAAGCACAAAACGCACCGAGCGATCGCCGATCGTATGGACGCGCGTGTCAACGCCCCATTCCTGCGCCCTGACAATGGCGGCACGGATGCGCTCTGGATCCTCCGCGGGCTCACCGCAGGTATCGGGCGCGTTGGAATAGGGTTCAAGCATCCAAGCGGTGTGGTCGGAGCACACGCCATCAAGAAACTGCTTAAAGCCGTGCCACTCAACCAGCGTGCCAGGGAAGTTGTACTTGGCCTTGATTTGATCGAGCGTCATGCTCTCGTTCTCAAACAGATCGGTGTACAAAAAGACGCGCAGCGGCAATTCGTCCTTGGCATTAAGATCCGCAAGCACTGCATACGGGTTTTCCATGCTCACAAACGTAGGATTGACCATGCCGACAGTGGTGATGCCAAAGCTGTTAGCGCGCTTTGCCGTCTTGGTAAACGAGGCTTCCGCAACGTCCATCGCGGGGTCGTAGACCTCATCCATAAAGAAGGAGCCGGCATTGTTGGAAAACACGCCCGTCAGGTTGCCGTCGGCATCCTTAAGGATCTTGCCGCCTGCGGGATCGGGCGTCTGCGAAGTCACTCCCACCTTGTTGATGGCACAGGTATTGGCGCTAAAGGTATGCAGGTCAACCTGCTGCAGGAAGACCGGGCGGTCGGAGATGTATTCATCGATCATCGCGGCCGTGGGCATCTCGGGGATATCCCACTGGAACTGAATGATTTGGCAGCCCAGAATCCACTCATTATCGGGATGGGCGTTCGCAAACGCTACAACACGCTCCATCGCCATCTCAAAACTGGTGCAATCGATAAGGTTGACGGCAAAATCGGGGTCGGTCATAAACGCACCCTGAGCAAAATGCGTGTGCGAGTCAATCAGACCAGGCATAACGAGCTGATCGCCAAAGTCGCGCACCTCAGTATCGGGGCCGATAAACGGCGCCAAGTGGGCATCGTCACCGCAGGCAACGATCTTATCGCCACGCACGGCAACGCCGCCCTTAAACGGTTCGATCCCATCGCCGGTAAAAACGGCATTGCTCTTGATTACTACATCAGCCTTCTCCATGTGAGCCTCCTCAGACGTTTTAGGATGTAACGCGGGTACACCGCCCGCGCTGGCTTTCGGTCGGGAGCAAAGCACTCCCGCATCGGCGCGTGCCTGTAAGCCGTACTCAGATGTCTGTCCCACGTCCGCGGCTTCGCGCTATATCCATTGATACACAGGGGCAAACCCATGCCAAGGTCAGGGGCCGCAAACGGTCAGTTTAAGCCGGTTTACACTTTTTACCTGCGGGTTTATTGTCTGAGATTAATGCCGCTTCATTACGCCCAACGGCGCCCGCCTTATCGGCAAGGCTCGCATTCAAGGAAAAATAGGGCTAGGAGCGCCAAAAGGCATCTATAAGGTCGTCTCGGGTGGAGACGCCGCTTTTGACGTAGATGCGATGTAAGTGGGCCTTGACGGTGCCCGGACTGATGACCAACTCGCTGGCGATGTTTTGGGCGTCGTTGCCCTTCAGCACCAGCGTGAGAACCTCCTGCTCGCGCCGCGACAGCTTATGAGCATCGGCATAGATCACCACACGTGTCGTAAGGTCGTCTTCAGAGTGTGTGCTCTCGGCCGCCACGTCCTCATCGGCACGCGGATGGCGGGCATACACGCGCAGTATGTGGCTAAACCGGCAAAAGAGCTGGACCGCGCATGCAACAAGTAGCACGTTTTCAGAGATGTTACGCTCGGACAGGTACCATAAAAAGAGAGCGATGGCGGGGTTTTGAAAGTTAGGACGGCAGAGCAAGATCATGTAGGTGTCCTCGGCGATTATGCAAAACGCAAGAACGAGGGCCACCTTCCAAAAGAGCTTTGAGCGGTCAAGGTCGAGCTTCTCAACACGCGTGGCCCTGTGCCGGTAATGCCAGGCGGCATAGGCGAGGCATCCTACATTGCCCAGGTCGCGCGTGAGCCAAAAGAGATACTGCTGCGCTTCTCCGGCAGCGCCGCTGCGGGGCACCAGCACCAACTGTAAAATTGAAAAGGGCACGATAGCGAGTCCGAGCATGCGCGACGTCGGCCTTATGCGCAAGCGCGAATACATCCACAGCACCATGCAGAAATAGATGGCAATACCGAGCACGCAACGCAGCAAGGGGTGCTGCAGCGGCTCGGTAAAGGTAACGGCGTAGTCGTATTTTAGCCGATTGTACTCGTCAAAAAGGATGACCGACATATCTAGCATGTAGAGCAAAAATCCCGCCGCAGCTACCAGGCTATCGCGACGGTGCGTCATGAGCCAAATCACCAATGCCACGGCACTGGTCACCAGGGCCACGCCCATGATAATTGTGGTGTAGACATAGAATGCGAAGCTCATGTCCTCCCCCTGTTCAGATGCTGTGAGGATGTTGACAGATTCTTTGCCGCAATATTAGACTCACCGTTTAAACGTAAAGTATCGTTTAAACAGACAAACTGCGTCTCGCCGATGAAAGGAGATGCCATGGCGCCTATCGCACCGCTCAAAATACTCGTTGCCCCTGCCGCCAAGGCCATCGTCCACCTGAGCGACTCACTTACCTACAATGACGTCCCCTGTGTCGTCGAGGAGCGTTCGGACAGCTGCCCCTACCTGGGCCACGTCCCCTACTTTGCGCCTAAGCTCGTTTCCGATCCCGAGCACCGCGAACAATAATCCAAGATGCACCAAGCGCTGCGCAACTCGCGGCGCTTACTGTTTTGGTGCAAAGTAACCTGACCCCCGTGCACCAACGCCGGGATTGTCGACGCTTCGGCCGCGGCGCGATATGAGGCGCGAAACCTCGCCCAACAACAGGCCAATCACTACGCCCGCGAGAATCGGCAACTTTGCCATCTCGGCAGGTGAGCTGTTGAGCGGCACAATCGTAGCAACAATCGAAAGCACGAGCTCCACCACGGGAATCGCAAGCGCCACCGCGAGCACCTTGCCCTCGAAAGGCGCACGGAACACACGCGAGCGATTATCGTGCTTGCGCAGACGCCAAAACGCTGGAAACATGGGGATATAGCTCATGAGCAGAAAGACGACGTTCATCGAGAAGAAGACCCAAAAGACGTCGGAACCCTCACCCAGCGGAATCTGGAGCAGCAGCACCAGGCTGGCAAAACAGCCGTTAATGAGCGCCGAGCCGTTGGGCATGCCGGTCTTTTTGGACACCAACGCAAAGGGACGCGGCATGTTGCCATGGCGCGCGGCATAGCTCGCTACGTTGTTGACGCCAAAGCTCCAGCAGATCATATTGGCGAACAGCGTCACCAAAAAGGCCATGCCCACGACCATCGTCAGCGGGTGGGTGCGCCCCACCATAGCGGCGACTGCGTCCACAATGCCCGAATCGAGTGAAAGCTGCTCGGTGGGAACCGCGGCTCCAATGCCAATGCCGCAAATGATGTAAATTGCCGCAATGGCCACGCCACCGGCAATAACCGCCTTGGGGATATCGCGCGACGGGTTCTTCATCGTGCTAGCAAAGGTCGCGACCACTTCGAAGCCCATAAAGTTGAACAGGATAATCGATAGGTACGTCAACGAATTGGTGGCGCCCAGATCTGGAATGAAGGTCTTAAACGACATGTCGTTGGCAAAGCCGTTATTGCAGGCAAACCAAATGCCGACGATTCCCACCACAGCGGTAATGAGCACCTTGATGACGGCGCCGCCGTCCATGACCCAATCGGCCTCGGCCACCGGCTGCATTGCCATGACCGTGGCGCCCCATACAAAGGCAAGCTCGATGGCAATTCGGATCCCGAGTGAAAACTCGATACCCCACACCGCATTGATGACACTGGGGAACATGCAGGCGATACTTGCCACCCACAGGGGAAAGTTGACCCAATAGCACCAGGAGCAGCGAGCGCCCCAACGGTCGCCCAAGCCCAGGCGAACCCAATCGTACAGGCCACCCTCGGAGTCGAACGCCGTACCCAGCTCGGCCACCACCAGACCATAGGGAAGCAAAAACGTAATGATAAGGAAGATCCACCAGAAGAACTGCACGTTGCCCATGGCAGATGCCGGAGCCGCCGCCTCGATGGTAAACACGACGCAGATAACCGAAAGGATAACCTCGATCAGGGAGAACTTTTTACCTGCCATGGCGCGCTCCCCCTGCAGCAAAAAGGATGGCATCTGTACCGAAGGCGCAGCCCAAGGTAGGGTTGCAGGCCGCGTCACCGGTACAGGTGCCATCCCAAAGAGAGGAGAGGATGCAGTTGTTGGACCAACGCTCGCGGAACAGACGCGTGTAGATGACGATACGCTGGTACATAGATACTCCGATCAAAACGGCCGCGTTCGCGACCGGGAACTTTCGGCGATTGAAGACGCGTCTGACCTGGGAAATTCAAGCGAACAATTGGCCTAACCCGCAAAAAATCCCAGGCCAGACGCGTATTCAATCAAAGAAAAAAGGCACTCCGATGTGGAGGCAACGGAGTGCCCAAAGAAAACCCAACCGACCAATCAGGTAGCCCCTGTCCGATTGATTGGCTGGGTTTTCGAGGTGCCCCAGGTCGCCGCGAAAGAGGAGCGAAGCGTACTTTGGTACGCGAGCGACGGTTTGAGCGGCGAGATGGGGTGCCTCGGAAAGTCAGACGATTAAGCGGACGGCTCCTGCTGGGTAATGCAGTGGATGTTTCCGCCGCCGAAGACGACCTGCTCGGACTGAACGCCGACGCACTTGTAGACACCCTCGCCCCAGACCTCGTCATAGATCTTCTGGAGCGTGTCAACGGCCAGCTGGTCGTTCTCGTCGCCGTACTGCGGGACGATAACGCCGTGGTTGGTGACCAGGTAGTTCATGTAGGAGGCGATCAGCGGCTCGTCGGGAACGCGCGGCTCGGCGTTCTCATCGGCGTCGATGGTGTCGCAGGAAGCCTGGTCCATGAACAGCGGGTTCACGGGCATGCAGAGCTTGTAGACCTTCATCTTGCGGCCCTTGGCGTCAACGGCGTTGGAGAGGGTCTCGTAGGCAGCGTGGCACTGCTCGTAGAACGGATACTCGGGATCGTCGGTCCAGATGCAGGCCATGACGCCCGGGGCGATGAACGTGGCGACGTCATCGATGTGGCCGTTGGTCTCCTCGGGGTCGATGCCCTCCTTGACCCAGATGACCTTCTCGACACCCAGGTAATCCTTGAGGTGCTCGTCCATGTAGGCGCGAAGCTCCTCGCTCCAGGGCTCAAACTTCTTGTGGTACTTGGGCCAGATGGACTCGGGATCCTCTTCCTCCTCCAGAACCGCAGAGCAGGTGCGGCCCGGGGAAAGCAGGCACTGGTCGGTCACGACAAGGGTGCCCTCGCCGTCGACGGTGATGGAGCCGCCCTCGAGGATCATGTCATCGGGACGATAGCGACGGCAGCCGGAGAGCTCGGCCATCTTAAGGGCGATCTGCTCGTCCTTGTCCCACGGGAAATAAAGGCCGTCGACGAGACCGCCGTAGGCGTTGAAGTGCCAGTGGTTGGCGCGCTTCTCGCCCTTGCCGTTGATGACGTAGGTGGCGGCGGTGTCGCGGAACCAGGCGTCGTCGGTGGTCATCTCGATAACGGTGACGTTCTCGTCGTCCTCGAAGACGGCCTTGCAGTTGGCGTAGTCGGCCTGGTTGGCGCACATGGTGACCGGGGTGAACTCGGCGATGGCGCGGGCGATGGCGGCATACTGCTTCTGAGCCGGCTTGGCGCCGTGGGCCCAGGTGTCGGTGCGGTGGGGCCAGCCCATCCACACGCGATCCTGCGGGGCGAACTCAGCAGGCATGAAGAAGCCGTCGGCCTTGGGAGTGGACTCGGACTCGGTGATCGTACGCATAAGATTTCCTCCAAATCGAACGATCGCTTGCCGCGGGCGGGTTACCCGCGGCCTAAAACCAAGAGATAGTGGGCGCCCGTCCCCCGGCAAAGGTCGGGGCGCCCGGTGCCGGTTTTCACGGAGCCGCACCGGCGAGCGACGACGTAGCCAAGTGCGCGGAGACATGCGCACGAAGGATACGAAAGAGAGAGGTTGGGGCGGGAGGTGGTTACCGGAGCTATCGCTCGCACCCGCCCCAGGGAATGGTTAGACAATTGAGAAGTAGGGATCCCAATTCTGGGTGCTCTAGTCCTCTTCGGCCTCGGCGGCCTCCTCAGCGAGACGCTGAGCAGCCAGCTCGGGGGTGAGACCCTTGTACTCGGTCTCGCGGCCCTTGGCGCTGACGACGCGGACGATCTCGCCGATGAGCACGAGCACGATGAAGATGACGATCATCGGGATCTTGTCGGCAATTTCATCGACGGAGAACGGAGCCAGCGTTGCAACGATGGCCAGGATCAGCTCGATGCAGGGGATGGCCAGCATAACCTTCATCATGGCGCCCTTGAACGGGAACGTGAAGATGCGCTCACGGTTCGGGTCGTTCTTGCGAAGGTTGAGGAACGCCGGGAACATCGGGATGTAGGTGAGCAGCAGGAAGACGACGGAGGTGCCGAAGAGCATCCAGAAGACACCGTTGGAGATGGCGTCGATGGGAACCAGCTGCAGGCACAGCACCAGGGAGGCAACTACGGCGTTGACCAGGTTGGCGCCGTTGGGCATATCGTCGTCAGAGATCATCGAGGCGAAAACCTTGGGCATGTTGCCGTGCTCGGCAGCGTAGCGAGCGACGGAGTTGACGCCGAAGGACCAGGCGGCCATGTTTGCGAACAGGGTGATCAGGAAGGCGATGCAGATGACCTTGAAGATCATGGAGTCGCCCACCATGGTCTGGACTGCGACGATCATGCCGTAGTCGGGGTCGATGGAATCGGCCGGCACAGCAGCACCGATGCCAAAGCCGGCGAACAGGTAGATCACGGCGATGGACAGGCCACCGACGATGATAGCCTTGGGGATATCGCGAGCGGGATCGGCCATGTCGTCGGTCATGGTGCAGATGACCTCGAAGCCCATGAAGTTAAAGATGATGATCGACAGGTAACCGAGAGCGTTGGTGTTGGTGAGCTCGGGCAGGAAGGTGGCAGCGGACATGTCGTTCGCAAAACCGTTCTCCATGGCATACCAAATGCCCAAAGCGCCAACGATAACGGCGACGGTGACCTTGATGATGGCGCCACCGTTAAGGACCCACTCGGAGTCGGCCGCCTTGGAGCGGCCCATGAGGTAGACGATCCACACAAAGGCAAGTTCGATACCCATCTTGGCGACCAAGTTGAACTCGACGCCAAAGGCCATGCCCAGGATGTCGGGGAACATGGTAGCCAGCGAGGCGATCCACAGCGGGTAGTTGACCCAGTAGTAGTACGAGATGCGGGCGCCCCACTTGTCGCCCAGGCCATCGCGCACCCAGTCGTAAATGCCGCCCTCACCGTCATAGGTGGTGCCGAGCTCGGCGACAACCATACCGTAAGGGAGCAGGAAGGTCAGGATCAGGAAGATCCACCAGAAGAACTGCTGGTTGCCAATGGCAGCAGCAGGAGCGGCGGCCTCGCAAACGAAGACGACGCAGATGATGGTCGAAATGACCGTCAAAAAGGAAAGCTTTTTCTTTCCGTCGCTCATGATGAGCTCCTTCGCTCAGTCTTGGACAGATCCGAGGCCCAAGGTACTAAGGCAATTGCTTGAGCCTCGGTGGGCGGGCGACAGGAGACGAGCATCCGCCGCCCGCAAACGTGCTTTTAGGCGCCTTGGGGCTTAGAGCTGCTCGAGAGCCTCGAGAGCGGCGTGAAGCTCGGCCTTGGCGGAGTACTCGACACCCTCGTCGTTGAGCGGGGTGCGCTTGCCCAGGGCAGCGAGGAGAGCACGGATGGAGTGCTTGCGGTTCTCGGCCTCGACCCAGCACAGGGAGCGCTCGGGATCGTCCATAACCTCGTCGACGACTTCCTCGTTGCGGGTGGCCGGCAGGCAGTGCATGAACTTGGAGTTGGGGCCGGCGAAGTTCATCATGTCCATGGTGACCTGATACTTGGGATAGAACACGTCCATGTAGTTCTCGCCCGAGACCTCCTCGTCGTACAGGCCATACCACACGTCGGTGTAGATGAAGTCGGCGCCCTTGATGCACTCGATGTCGTCGGAGATGACGACGGAGCCACCGGAGACCTTGCAGTTCTCCTCGGCGATGGCCATCATCTGCTTGCCGAACTCGGCGCGCTCCTCAACGGTGCCAACGTGCAGGCCGCCGTCGGGGATCTGGTGGCCCTTAGGTCCAAACTGGACAAACTTCATGCCGACCTTGGAGGCGATGAACATGAGGGAGACGCAGACCTGGGTGGCGTCGCCGATGAAGGCCAGGGTGCAGTCCTCGATCTTCTTGCCCTCGGGGAGGTTCTCGAGCATGGTCATGAGGTCGCCCATCTCCTGCGTGGGATGGTTGAACTCAGACATGCCATTGATGACGGGCACAGCTGAGCCCTCGGCGAGGCCGACGACGTCCTTGTGACGGTCAACGCGAGCCATCATGATGTCGAGCAGGTCGCCCATGACGCGAGCGGTGTCGCCCAGGGACTCGTGACCACCGAGCTGAATGGTGCCAGGGCCATAGAACTGAGCGTGGCCGCCGAGGTCGCACATGGCGGTCTCGAAGGAAAGGCGGGTGCGGGTGGAAACCTGCTGGAAGATCATGCCAAGGCTCTTGTTGCGGAGCAGGTGCGGATAATAACCGTCAACCTTGATGGCCTTCTTCATTGCCAGGCCAAGATCCTCGATAGCCAGGATCTGCTCTTTGGTGAAGTCGTTGGTGTCGATGAAATCCTTAGGCAGTGCCATGTCGATTTCCTTTCCGCCGGTCATGCCGACTATTACTATGAGGCGCTCGAACATCACGCCTCGTGTTGACAAGACCATCATTCACCCGTATGCAATTTTTACCTAGTTTATTCGGGATTAAAGACCGTTCACGGAGTTACACCCCCTCTAAACCAATATAAACCCGCAGGTAGCCAGCTTGCAGGGGGTTTACTATCTAGAACCGCGAACGGTATACGGCTATGCTGTATCTCGGCGCCTAATCCGCAATGTAACGAAGGGTTGAGACGTCTATATCCCACAAGATATACAGGATTCGGCCATAGATAAATGAGATGGGAC
>CABRYP010000048.1 GCA_902475245.1 uncultured Collinsella sp.
TCTCGGAAGGCACGTGCAGACCTTTCGTCATGGCCTCCTACCTTTCTTTCGGGCCTTACTGGCCGAATGTATCAGCGCCCCTCCATATGGGACGCTGCTTGCTGACAGCTCTAGTTATATCCAAATTCCATTCGTAATGCTACCTCGCCCCCGAACGGTCAGCAAAGTACGATGAACGGTATATCGCATATGATTTCCCATGATGCACTTCAGTTTCGTAAAGCAGATTTTCCTAGGTAAACGTTATTTTTCTAGGAAATCAAGCTTGAACACTCAAAGTTATCCATGATTCAAAATTGCATAGTGAAAACGGTTTTCTGCATATAAATGACGCTTGCCCTCGATTCGACCTACATTCGATTATATTCAGCTTGCTATCATTCTTATTCATACATTCTCACCAGTTGAGTGGGGATATAGATCGCTTGCTCAAAGCACCGGACGTTAGTGCTTCGGCTTGTCAGCGTAAGAAGTAGGTAAAGATACCGTTCACGCGATACGTCCGTGCCAGCGGTCGACTAAATTGAGACAATAGTGAATTAGAGTTAGGCTACCGTCCCCTGCGGGGACTGAACGGACAGATGCATATGCCGAGCAAAATCGAAAAGAAACAAAAGGCCGCTAAGCTGCGCAAGCCGCCGCGCGACTTCTCGTACACGCAAAACCGAGAGCTTAGCTGGCTGCGCTTTGACAACCGCGTGCTTGACGAAGCCTTCGACGAGACCGTTCCGCTGTTCGAGCGTCTAAAGTTCGTGTCGATTTTCGAGTCTAACCTCGACGAGTTTCTCATGGTGCGTGTGGGCGGCCTGTCCGATCTTGCAGAGCTCAAAAAACAGCCTGTCGACAACAAGAGCAATATGACCGCCTCCGAACAGGTCGATGCTGTCATGGCAGAGCTGCCCGGGCTCCTTACCCGTTGGGAGTCCATCTTTAAGAGCATCGAGGACAAGCTCGACGCTCTGGGCGTTCACCGCGCCCGCATCGATTCGCTTACGCCCGAGGAGCGCACCTTCGTAACCCGCTACTTCCAAGCCTACGTGTCGCCGGTCATCTCGCCGTTGGTCATTGACCCGCGCCATCCCTTCCCCAACCTGCGCAACGGCGCACTCTATCTGGCTTGTGGCCTGGACGGCGTCACCGACGAGGAGAGCCTGCTGGGCCTTATCGAGATTCCCACCTCGATGAACCGCGTGGTCGAGATCCCCTCGCCCACCGGCACCTACTCCTACATCTTGCTCGAGGACGTCATCCTCGCCTGCCTGGACAGTTGCTTTGGCTCCTATAAGCCGCTGGACCGCGCGCTGATCCGCGTCACCCGCAATGCCGATATCGACCCGGACGGCGAAGGCGTCGAGGAGGAAGAGGATTACCGCCAGCACATGAAGCGCATCCTCAAGAAGCGCCTGCGCCTGCAGCCGGTGGTGCTCGCCGTATCGGGCTCGCTCGAGAAGGCAACGCTCAAGACCATCCGCAAGGCGCTCGAGCTTTCTCGCCGCTCGGTCTTTACCTGCGATATCCCCCTTGACCTTGGCTACGTCTTTGGCATTGAGGGTAAGATTCCCGAGCACCTGCGCAATGAGCTCCTCTTTACGCCGTTTAAGCCGCAGCCCAATCCCACCATCGATATGGCCCGCTCCATCCGCGAGCAGGTGCTGCAGCACGACAAGCTGCTCTTTTACCCTTACGAGGCAATGAACCCGTTCTTGGACCTGGTGCACGAAGCAGCCTATGACCCCGAGTGTATCTCGCTGCGCATCACGCTCTACCGTGTGGCAAAGCAGAGCCGTCTGTGCGAGTCGCTCATCGATGCTGCCGAAAACGGCAAAGAGGTCACGGTGCTCATGGAGCTTCGTGCCCGCTTTGACGAGCAAAACAACATCGAATGGGCCGAGCGCCTGGAAGAGGCCGGCTGCACCGTTATCTACGGCTCCGAGGGCTTTAAGTGCCACTCAAAGATCTGCCAGCTCACCTATCGCGAGGGCATGGCGCTTACCCGCCTGACGCTTTTGGGTACCGGCAACTTTAACGAGAAGACGGCCAAGCTCTACAGCGACTTTATGCTCATGACCGCGCATCCCGGCATCGGCGAGGACGCCAACCTGTTCTTCCGCAACCTGTCGCTGGGCAACCTGCGCGGCGACTACCGCTTCCTGGGCGTGGCGCCCGTGGGCCTCAAGCCGCTCATCATGCGCGGCCTGGACCGCGAGATTCAGCGCGCCCTTGTCGGCGAGCCCGCCCGCGTGTTCTTTAAGCTCAACTCGCTTACCGACCGCGAGGTCATCGACAAGATTGCCGAGGCATCGTGTGCCGGCGTGCGCGTGGACATGATCATTCGCGGCATCTCGTGCCTCAAGCCCGGTGTTCCGGGCAAGACCGAGAACGTGCACGTGCGATCCATCGTCGGACGTTTTTTGGAGCATGCGCGCGTCTATGCCTTTGGCGTGGACTCGGACATGATCTACCTGAGCTCGGCAGACATGATGACGCGCAACACCGAGCACCGCGTGGAGATCGCCTTCCCCGTGCTCGACCCCACCTGCCGCGCCCTGGTGCACGAGTACATGGGCATGCAGCTGCGCGACAACGTGAAGGCACGCAGCCTGACGAGTGACGGCACCTGGGTTCCGGTGGAGCGCAAAGAGGACGAGAAACCCTTCAACTCGCAAGAAGCTCTGCTGGAGCGCGCGTATCGCAACGCCGAGGCCGCCGCGCAGCAGCGCGCACAGGAGAAGGAACGTGTGGCCGAAAAAGTTATCCAGGACGAGATTGAACATGGGGCGGCTGCCAAACCGGAAGCGGTTGCCGCTCTCCCGGTGAATGAGCCCGAGGCTGCCGCAGAGCCCGCCGTGGAGAAAGCGCCCGAGGCCGCTACTGCGACTCCGGAGCCCGCCGCCGAGGCAAAGCCCGCCCCTGCTCCTGAGCCGCAGCCGGCCACACCCAAGGTCCAAGAGGTCCAGGCGACCGTCATTGAGCCCAAGCCTGCACCTGCACCTCAGCCCGAGCCGCAGGTCACCAAGCCCGCACCCGAGACGAGCGCCCGTCGCGATAAGCCCGCCGGCAAGACCAAGGCCATCGAGCGCCATCGCCCCGGTCGCGTGCGCATAGGCCTGGGCCTGATCGGCCTGGGTCTTAAGACGCTCATTACCGGCAAGACGAAATAGTCGTTTGTAGAAGCGCCCCGCATTTGAGGAAAGCCTCGGATGCGGGGCGCTTTTCCCTGCTACCATGGTGCGAATAACAACGCGAATGACAGGCAGGAATATGAAGCTCACTATAGAATCGATGACCTACGGCGCCGACGGGCTGGCGCACGCCGACAACGGCAAGGCCGTCTTTGTGCAGGGCGCCGTGGCAGGTGACACCGTCGAGGCCGGGGTCGTACAGGACGGCAAGTCGTTCATGCGTGCCCGCACCACCGAGATTCTGGAGCCAAGCCCCGATCGCATTCAGCCTCCCTGCCCCTTCGTGGGCATCTGCGGCGGCTGCTCGTGGGGCAATCTCTCACGCACGGCACAGCTCGCCGCCAAGGAGCAAAACCTGCGCTCCACGCTCGAGCGCATCGGCAAGTTCGCTCCTGAGCAGGTCGATGAGTTGGTACAGCCCATCTGCCACACCAAGGACGACTGGGGCTACCGCAATAAAATCGAGCTCGAACCGACCGTCGTCAACGGTCGCGTGCGTCTTGGCATGCACGGTGTCGACCCCAGCAAAATCGTGACCGTCGATACGTGCCCGCTGTTCGACAAGCGCTTCCCGAAGGCGCTCAAATCGGTCGTCGGCGCACTCAACTATCTAAGCGGCAGCCACGACCTGGATCTGGAGCGCGTGGGCATTCGCGCTTCGCGTCGCACCAAGGCGCTCGAGATCGCGCTTTGGACGCCCACGGGCTCCTTCCCGCGCTCACAGGTCTCGCGCGTGCTGGCAGACGCCGCACACCCCACGAGCGTCGTGCGCGTCATGAGCAAGGGCGAGAAGAAGGCCCGCCGCGTTTCCAAGGTGGAGATGCTCGCCGGTGAGGGCTCGTGGACCGAGAACATCGCTGACGGCCAGATGCGCTTGTCCGCCCCATCGTTTTTCCAGGTCAACACCAAGGGTGCCGAGATTTTGATCGAGCTCGTTATGGACGCACTCGATCCGCAGGAAGACGAGCTTGCCGTGGACCTGTACTGCGGCGCCGGCACCTTTACCCTGCCGCTCGCCCGCCGCTGCGACTTTGTTGCCGCCGTCGAGGCCTACGGTCCGGCCGTGCGCGACCTGCGCCGTAACCTCGAGATCAACAAGCTCGACAACGTCGACGTCATCGGCGGCGATGCCGTGCGCGAGTTCCCCGACCAGGATGCCGATGTCCTGGTGGTCGACCCGCCGCGTGCAGGTCTGGCGCCCGAGGCCATCGACCTCATCGCCAGCACGAGTGCGCGCGATGTCGCCTATGTGAGCTGCGACCCTGCCACCCTGGCACGCGACCTTAAGCGCTTTGTCGAGGAAGGCACCTTCTCCCCCGTCAAGATCACACCGGTCGACCTGTTCCCACAAACCTTCCACTGCGAGACCGTCGTCCACCTTAGGCGCAACTAGACTGTTTGCCCAAGGCCACGCCCGATGATTTTTCTGGGACGGGGATTAAATAATCAATTTGTACCAAATGATTATTTAATCCCCGTCCCTTTTTAAACATTGGGAAATCGAGCGTGGCAAGCGCATGTCTTCGGGGTATAAGACGCCTAATTGTATGCCGCCTTACGAAAGGAACTCTCATGCCCAGCGTTGCCGTTCTCGCCGCCGATGGCTTTGAAACGATTGAATGCCTGACCATGGTCGACGTCATGCGTCGCGGCGGCGTGCGCGCCACGCTCGTCTCGATCATGCCCACGCGCGAGGTCGTGAGCTCGCTGCAGATTCCCGTAACCTGCGATGCGCTCTTTGACGAAATCAACTTTGACGAGTACGACTGCGTCGTGCTGCCCGGCGGCCTGCCCGGTGCCACCAACCTGCGCGCCGACCAGCGCGTCTGCGACGTAGTCTGCGATTTCGCCGCGACCAAGCACGTTGCCGCCATCTGCGCCGCCCCGTTTATCCTGGGCGAGCTTGGTCTACTCGAGGGACGCCGCGCCACGTGCTTCCCCGGCTTTGAGAAGAGCTTCCCCGAGGGCACCTATACCGGCGAGAAGGTCACGCAAGACGGCAATATCATCACTGCTAGCGGCATGGCACAGTCACTCCCCTTTGCCTTGGAGCTGCTGCGCACGCTCGCCGGCGAAAAGGCCGTCGAGAAGGTCGCCGAGGGCATCCAACTATGATTTTGGCTTCGCAATCGCCGCGCCGCATAGAGCTGATGCGCGAGGCGGGCTATAACATTCGCGTAATTCCCGCAGACATCGATGAAACGCCTTTTGATGGCGAAGCTCCGCTTACGCTCGTCGAGCGCTTGGCGCGTGCCAAAGCTGCTGCCGTCGCGGCCGAGCATGCCGAGCCCAACGAACTGACCGTCGCGGCCGATACCATCGTCACCTTCGATGGCATGATTTTGGGTAAGCCGGCAAACGAGGACGAGGCGCGCACCATGCTCCGCGAGCTTTCGGGCCGCACGCACCAGGTGGCGACCGGCGTCTGCATCGTTAAAGCCGGCGACGCTACAGCTCCGCATGCCGCCGAGAGCCTGTCGTTTGTCGATGTGACCGACGTGACGTTCTATGAGCTTACCGAGGAGCAGATCAAGCGCTATGTTGCCTCCGGCGAACCCATGGACAAGGCCGGAGCCTACGGCATCCAGGGCACAGGCGGCCGCATGCTCGTGCACGACATTTCGGGTGACTTCTACAACGTGGTGGGCTTGCCCATCGCCCGCGTCGCACGCGCGATTCAAAAACTCTCGTAATTGCATCTGGCGCTGGGTATCCCCCAGCGCCTACAATTTTGCCGTACCGTACGGATCCCGACCGGGCATAAGGCCCGGCGGAAAACCTATAGGAGAAAATATGGACACACTGCTCGAAGCCATCGATGTCTGCAACGTCGATGGCTTTTGCTTTGGCAACTATACGGACGAGGAGGCTGGCACCGGCTGTACCGTAATCGTGGCGCCCGAGGGTGCCACTGGTGGCGTTGACGTACGCGGTGGCGCCCCCGCTTCGCGCGAGACCGATTTGCTGCGTCCCGAGAACACCGTCGACAAGGTCCACGCCGTCTGCCTTTCGGGTGGATCTGCCTTTGGCCTCGAGGCTGCAAGCGGCGTCGCTCGCGAGCTTGAGAGCCGCGGCATCGGCCTTCCCGTCGGCCCCACGCAGGTGCCTATCGTGTGCTCCAGCTGCATCTTCGACCTCGCCTTTGGCGATCCCACCGTGCGCCCCGACATAGAGGCCGGCATCGCCGCCGTGCGTGAGGCGCTCGACCACACCCCTGCCTCGCTCGAGCAGGGCAATGTGGGTGCCGGCACCGGCGCCACCGTAGGCAAACTCATGGGACCTGCCACCTGCATGAAGGCCGGCCTCGGAGCTGCTGCCGTGGCACTCGGCCCCGTCAAGGTGGGCGCCGTGGTCTCGGTCAACGCCTGCGGCAACGTCGTCGACCCCTTCACCGGCAAGTGGGTGGCGGGCATGCGCGCCGCAGCCGATAGCGAGCAGATCGTCGACATGGAGCTCGCCGCCTTTGCCGCCGCAGGCTCTATGCAGATGCCGCTCGACCGCACCAACACCACCATCAGCTGTATCGTCACCAATGTGGAGCTCACTAAGGCCCAGGCCACCAAGGTGTCCCAAATGGCCGCAGACGCCTATGCGCACGCCATCCGCCCCACGCACACCACCAACGACGGCGACACCATCTACACCCTCGCCAGCGGCAAGTTGGGCGCCCAGGCTAGCGCCGCCGTTCCCCTAGACCTGCTGGGCATGCTCGCCGTAAGGGCCCTACAGACCGCCATCGTAAAAGGAGCAAAAAACGCCAAAACCTCCCACGGCATCCCCGGCGCCGCGAAGTAAACTAACTCGTCCGATTGCCCGGTGGGTCTTGGTTATGTTTGCTGCTCTACAGTCCTGGCTCGCACGAAGAGCACATTAAGTGCTCTTCGGCTCGTGCGGAACTCGCGACAAACATAACCAAGACCCACCGGGCAACCTACTCAACTAAATCCCTTTCAGCCCAGGCCCCTGTGTACCGCGCGTCGAAGATCTTCAAATTCAGCTGCCTGACAATCGATTCTTATAGCAGAGGCCCCTTGGCCTTTAGTTTGATACAAGTTCCGCACGAGCCGGAAAGCACTTAATGTGCTTTCCGTGCGAGCAGGACTGTTCGTGGTAGCAAACTAAAGGCCAAGGGGCCCAGTCAACCTATCAGCAGCGAATACTCAGCAGCTAGTTGAATTTGAAGATCTTTGAGGCAAGACGGTATAGGCCGAGTGTGGTTTTGTCACCGGCACGACCGCGCAGATTGGTGAAGAAGCCGACCACGCCGTAGCGGGCACGACGATACATGCGCTCGTCGTAGGCCTTCAAATCACTCCACAACGTCTTCAGGCGCTCGTCGGCACAATCCTCGTCGGAAAGCTTAGTAAGCACCGAGCAGATTGCCATCATCATGGTGAAATAGCCCATCATGTACGAGCGCAGACGCGACGACTCGACATCGCCGTACAGATGGAACGACTCCATCATGATGCGCGTCACGCGGAACTGCTGGTCCAGACGCTTGACCATTGTGGCTTCGTTGACGCTTTGGCCCTCACGGCCGATAAAGTAGCGATAGAGGTCGATGTCGGCGTAGTACATGGTCTTGCAACGCGGCAGCGGCACGTAGGCGTAGATGTTGTCTACATAGAACGTGTGCGGCGGCATAGGCAGATTGGACGCGCGCAGCACATCCGTGCGATAGCACAGGCTGTGCATGAGCAGATTCTGGTCCAGACGGAAATGACCAATCTGGTCCCAGGTAAAGATCTTTTTTCGCGGCAGGGCAAACTTGTAGCCAATAGCGGTGTGCGTACCCTCGTAAACCTTCTCGTACACATAGTTCGAGATGAACAGGTCGACGCGCTGGTCGCGCTCCTCAAAACCGCGAAGGATCGAAAGCATAGTCGACAGGGCTGCGCCATCGAGCCAGTCGTCCGAGTCGACGACCTTGTAGTAGGTACCTTGCGCCTCACGCAAGCCCGAAAGGACGGCGATGCCGTGGCCGCCGTTCTCCTGATGCACCGCGCGAATGATGCCGGGATAACGTGTCTCCCACTCGTCGGCCTTAGCTGCAGTCTCATCCTTGGAACCGTCATCGACGATGATGATCTCGATATCGGTGGCGTAATTGCTCCCCTCCAGAATGGAGGTGATGCAATGGTCCATGTCCTTGGCGGCGTTATACGAGGGAATACCGAATGATATGACTTTATGCATGGCAGGCGATAATCTCATCCGAAAGATCGAGGGCGGAGTTGGTCACGGCATCCATATCGTAGTAACGATACTCGGCCAGGCGACCCACCGGGTGGAAGTTCGTCAGGTTTTGGACGCGCTCAAGATAGCGCTCATAGAGCTCACGGTTCTCGGGCTCCAGAATGGCGTAATAGGGCGTCTCGCCCGAGCCGGGCGTATAGGCCTTGGAATACTCCTTCATGATGGTGGTCTTGCCGGGCAGGACCTGGCCAGTCATGTTCTTGAACTCGGTGATACGCGTGTAATCCTCGCTCGTGGTGTAATTGACGGTGCCCACGGGCTGGAACTGGTCCATATCGAGCGTCTCGAACTTCATGTCGAGCGTACGGTACGGCAGAGCGCCCAGGTCGAGGTTGAACAGCTCGTCGAGCGGACCGGTGTAGACGATCTCGCCGCCATAGACCTTGCCGTCGATCTTGACGGTGGTCTCGTCGATCTCGAAGAGGTCGCGGGCGTCCACGTCGCAGAACACATCAATCAGATCGTGGTCGAGCATGTGCTCGAACAGCGCGGTATAGCCGTCCTGCGGCATGCCCTGGAAGGGAGCCTGCGGGAAGTAGCGATCATCGTCGCCCACAAAGACGGGAACACGGCCGGTGATCGAAGGATCGATCTGTTCGGGCGTCTGGCCCCACTGCTTCATGGTGTAATGCAAAAAGACGTTCTCGTAGACGTAATCGGCGACCTCGGCAAGATCCGGGTCGTTCTTCTTGCGCAGCTCCATGATGGGCACCTTGACGTCCTTGCCAAAGGTCTCCACGAGCTTCTGATACAGCTCCTCGCCGCGCTCATCACCAAAGGCGAGCTTAAGGCTCGCATGGTTAAAGGGCACGGGCATAAGGGTGCCGTTGATATTGGCAAGCACCTTGTGCTGGTAGTCCGTCCACTTGGTAAAGCGCGACAGGAAATTGTGGACGCGCTCGTTAAAGGTATGGTAGATGTGCGGACCATACTCGTGGACCAGGATCCCGGCCTCATCAGCGCAGTCGTAGGCGTTGCCCGCAATGTGGCTACGGCGCTCCAGAACGGCAACACGATAGCCGATGGTCTCGGCGAGACGGCGGGCACAAACGGCACCAGCATATCCGGCACCGACGACAATCATGTCGTATAAGCCGGCGTTAAAGCCTTCAGGCAGGCCTGAGGTAATCTGCATCGATACTCCTTGTCAAAAGCCACGGGCTCGTTAGCTGGGCTTTTCTCGAACATTCTTCGAGACATATTTATCAGAGCGATTATAGCGCTAATGCGTCCTATAATGAGCTTGACACACAAGGAAAGCTCAAGCACCGCGGCGTACATAATTGAAAGGTAAACCCGCTAGCAGCGGGTTTATTCGTGAACAGCCGGGCGCCTGGAGCTTAGCGAAACGCTTGTAAGGAGTAACATGAGCGATTTCCTAAACCGTATGAAGTCTGCCGCCAAGGCCGACCTTAAGACCATTGTCCTGCCCGAGGGCGAGGATCCGCGTACCATCGTCGCGGCAAACAAAATCATTGAGGAGGGCCTGGCAAAGCTCGTCATCCTGGGCAACCCCGACGAGATCGACGTTCCCGGCGCTACCGTCATCGATCCGCGCAATGCCGAGAAGCACGAGGAGTACGCGCAGAAGTTTGCCGAGCTCCGCGCCAAGAAGGGTGTCACCATCGAGCAGGCTCGCGCCCAGGTGATGGACGCTACCTACTTTGGCACCATGATGGTCAAGATGGGCGACGCCGATGGCCTGGTCTCCGGCGCCTGCCACTCCACCGCCGACACCCTGCGCCCCGCACTGCAGATCCTCAAGACCGCTCCGGGCACCAAGCTGGTCTCGGCCTTCTTCGTGATGTGCACCGACACCCCGCAGTTCGGTACCGACGGCACGCTGATCTTCGCCGACTGCGGCCTCAACATCAACCCGTCCTCCGATGAGCTCTCCGAGATCGCCATCGCCTCCGCTCACTCCTGGTCCACCTTCATGGGCAACGTTGAGCCGCACGTGGCCATGCTCTCCTACTCCACCATGGGCTCCGCCGGCGGCGAGGTCGCCAAGAAGGTCCAGGAGGCTGTGAAGTTCTGCAAGGAGAAGGCTCCCGAGCTCGCCATTGATGGCGACCTGCAGCTCGACGCCGCCATCGTCCCCACCGTCGCCCAGCTCAAGGCTCCCGGCTCCTCCGTTGCCGGTAAGGCCAACGTGCTCGTGTTCCCCGACCTCGAGGCTGGAAACATCGGCTACAAGCTGGTCCAGCGCTTCGCCGGCGCTGACGCCTACGGCCCCATCCTGCAGGGCATCGCCAAGCCGGTTAACGACCTTTCGCGCGGCTGCTCTGCCGACGACATCGTGGGTGTCGTGGCCATCACCGCCGTCCAGGCTCAGATGGCTGAGTAGCGCACGGATCCCCTCGGGACCCTACAGGGTAAAGCTCTGAAAACGTCCTCGGACACGTCGGAAGCCCCCGCTGCGCACTACGTGCGGCGGGGGCTTCCTCCGTCCTGACGCTCCTATTTGGCAAGGTGTTTTTTAGAATCCATTTTGCGCTCGGCCTCG
>CABRYP010000049.1 GCA_902475245.1 uncultured Collinsella sp.
GTCCATAAAGGTATTTCTTTCTATAGGCTTCGTCGAAGGACGTTGAAGCTGTTCATTGTTGGCCACAGCTAGACCAGGATCAACCGGCAAAAGCTCAAGGTCCGTCATTTCTAACAGTTCTCGACCCTTGTCTGTCTGCACAAGTGCGAGGGATATCCCGTTCGCGACCTCATCAGAAAGCTCGCTACCCCATGAATCGCCAAGCGTAATATCGGAGACACGATCACCCTTGGCGTAGCGGCAGGAGTAGCAGCCTTCCGTATACGGTAAACCCGAGAGGAAAGCAATCGAGTAGCGATCGCGGACACCCGTCCTACCCACAGTTTCAGCTCCGCGATAGCGGAGCTGATACTGGACTTTCTTTCGAAAGTCCAGTATCAGCTCATTAGACAGGTTGTTACCTGTCTCTTCCAAGAATCGGCTCAGGACCTTGGGGGACGGTGAACCATGACAGATAAGGTCGATGGTGTAAAGGGAATCGGCTAAACGGCTTCCAACGAAGTTACGCATCGCAGCAACCTGACAAGGAAGACCGATAAAGAGAACCCTTTGACCACCTTGCAGGGCCTCCCTAACCTCGCGGTACGCACCAAGCGGATTGCTTTTGACGTATTTGGAGCCTTGGGCCCTCCTCAAATAATCCGCATCAGAAGTGAGGTGGAACCGGAACTCACCGCCCTCCTGTGCACATGAACACACTAATCCATTTGACGCCACAAACGCCTCCGAGATGGCCGTAGCCAGACCCCCGGACGAAGATGACATCCTGAGCGATGTATCTTTCGCCCACCCCTGTAGCCACTCGAGAGGACGCAACGAAGATGGGGATACCATCTGGGGACACGTTTTCTCGCACAGTCCACATCCCACGCACCTTGTAGGATCAATACGGGCGTTATACGCCTCAATCGTATCCTCAATGGCAATCGCTCCATGTCGGCATGAATCGACGCAGGCCATACAGCCAGCGCACATATCCTTCTTGCATACCGTCCTAGTGCCAACGTTTGACAATGCCCTACTCCTCAATCATGCTCTTGAGCTGCGCTAGGGACTTCTCCCTCTCCGCACCCATCACGTCGTTGACCCGACCAAAGTCAATCTGCTTGGATGCTAACTCGACATCATCTAGATTCTGAAGCACTCTGTCCGTGAGGTCCGTGAGTCGCAGAATACTCACGTTCCTGCTCGAGGTTCCGTTCTTGGGCAGCACTTCTACCAGCGGCGTATTGAGATTTATGGCAAAAGCCGTACCGTGGAACGAGTCCGTGACTAGGCATGCTGCGTTGTCGACATACGAGAGAAACTCAGCAAGCGTCGGCAGCCACTTGAACTTGCCCTCGCGTGAGGCCTGGTGCAGGCTTGCGGAGATCCGTATCAGGGGCAAGCCAAGCTTTTTGGCAACCTTCACGGCGTACTGCCCCACCGTCGGGTCGCTGTGAATCTGGTAGACGAGGATGTATTCGCCCTTCGGGGCAGGTGCCGCCATCCTTCTCCACGCCTCGCCATCAAGCAGCAGCGTGGGATCGACAACCTGTCCGGCCACTATGCCCCACGAGGCAAGCTGCTCGCGCGCGGCATCCTCGCGTACGAACACGGCCTCATATGCTCGAAGGTCCTCGAGAAACCTGGGGCGCACGCTATCCGGCATATTCTTCTTACCAAAGCTTGCCGCATATGAGATGCGCCTTGCGCCCTCGGGAGCAAACTCAAGCGCGTATGACAGGTCGTATGCGCCCGAGCTGATGGGACCCCACACCTGATCGCTTCCAGTCATATAGACATCGGCCTTGGGCGGATTAGCCTTCAGCTCCTCCAGGGATGCATAGTGAGGGCTCATCTTAAGCAGCTGGGAACGCTCACGCGCAAACCGCTTGCCCGCCACCCTTGTCTCAGGCTCCATCAGAAGTCTGTAGACAGACTTCTTCAACGGGTTCCCGTTCCAGGACGGCTTTGTCGAAAGAAGCGTCCTCACCTGCTGGGATACGTCCTCACAAGCAGGTACATAGTCCATAATCTCGAACTCATGCCCCAAGCTCTCTACCGCTCGTTGTGTCGCATATGCCTGGAGCAGGGAGCCATAATTAGAGATTGCGTGCCTGGTTATGCAGGATACTTTCACGTGTTTCCTCCGATTGATATCGAGCAACCGCCATTTCTGAATTTTTGCATTCGATTTTTCCACCCGGCTGCACTACAGCGCCTCCTCAGTCTCGTACACGTGCGCGTCGGCTCGGCTTGCGTCGGAAAGGCCGTCGTTGATCGCGGCGTGCATGTCGCAGGTGGAAAGAGCGTCCAGCTCCTCCTTCGTCACCTTGCCCGACTCGTAGTCGCGCACGATGGGGAGCTCGTGCATGTCGAACTTCTTGCCGGGCTTGAGCTTGTGCGCCAGCACCCACGACGCGGGTTTCCAGATGTACTTGTGCATGGCCGGAGACACGGAGCCGATCATCCAGCAGTTGCGGTCGCAGTGGCGCACGCAGCCGCGCACTTTCTCGGCCTGGGCGCTCTCCCACAGCTCATCCCAAGACTCGTCGTTAAGGTTGCCCATAACGAGCTTCTCCTTGGTGCCGTTGCAGGGCATGACGTCGCCGTAGGGGTCGATGAAGAACGTGTCGAACGCCATATCGCACGGGAGCAGGCGCTTCTGCCCATAGATGTAGTTGATGAGGCCCATGTTGAAGTACGCGCGGAACCACTTCTTGGGCTCGTTGGACTTGAGGAGCTCGTTTACCAGGTCCTCGAAGTTCTGGGCCACCATGGGACGGTCCTTAATGATGTTCTTCGCCTCGACAAAGTAGAAGCTGTTGTGCAGGCTGGCGGTGGCGAACTCCATGCCGAGCTCGTCGGAAAGCTTGTACAGCGGCACCAAGTCCGCAGCGTTGCGATCCTGCACAGTCATGCCAAAGCCCACGTCCGGGTGCTTCATTTCCACGAGCTTCTTGAGCGTCTCGTAGCCGCGGTTGAAGCCGTTCTGGAGACCGCGGATCTCATCGTTGGTCTGCTGCAGGCCCTCGATGGAGATGCGGATTCCCACCTGGGGGAATTCCTCGGCAAGGGCGATGATGCGGTCGGTGAAGAAGCCGTTGGTGGAGATGACGATGCGGTCGGACTTCTTGTACAGCTCGCGCACGATATCCGCAAGGTCGGTCCTGATGAAGGGCTCGCCACCGGTAATGTTGGTGAAGTACATGCGCGGGAGCTTCTTGATCACGTCGAGGGAGAGCTCCTCCTCCGGACGGCTGGGAGCCTTGTAGCGGTTGCACATGGTGCAGCGCGCGTTGCAGCGGTACGTTACGATTACGGTTCCGTTGAGTTTCTTCTCGGCCATGGGTTAGGCCACCACCTTCCGGTCAATTAGTTCTTGATACAGGGAGACGAGATTCCGGATGTACTTCTCTTGATTACAGTTCTCTGCCACGAATGAACGGCAATGCGCGCTCATCGCGGCGTAAGCCGCAGGATCGACGGCCACCGCCGCACCCCTACGGATTGCATCTGCGAGTCCTGCCTCATCGTGGGCTTCAGCCAGGAAGCCCGTTTCACCCTCACGTACCAGCTCGGGTATTCCGCCCATGTTCGTACCGATAACGGGCTTGCCCGCGGCGAGTGCCTCGAGAACCGCATATGGCGCGTTCTCGAGCCACTCTGACGGCGCAGCCGCCAGAGTGGCTCGATTCACAAGTCCGCGCAGGGCGTCACCGGTTTTATATCCAACCAGCTCAATCCTCGAGCTTATTTCGTTTGGCATTGCGGAAACTTTGACCTTCACAGCATCACATTCAGGGCCATCGCCTGCAATAACAAGACGCCAATCAGGGATCACCGGTGCCGCCTTCTCAAAAGCATGCACGAGCGTTAACACGCCTTTCTCGCGAGAAAGGCGTCCCAGATACAGCATGTAGGGATCTTCATTATTTTGGTTGGCAACTTCCCGTGACATCGAATCGGGATTCAGGAAATTCCGCATGAGGACAAGCTGACGCTCGGGAAGCCCCGCTTCAATAAACTTGTTCCGCATGAACTCACTCGGGCAGATGATGCGATCGAGACGTGAATAGGTTTTGTGCCGTTTAAGCCACTCCGCCTCAGCCACCGCTAACGCGCTTTTTGCGATCGAACCCTTTACGCACTTCTTCTTAAGGCAATTGCCAAAATGACCCCCGAGACACGAATCGCAAACGTTGCCCTCGGAATCAAGCATAAGATAGCTCGGGCAAGCAAGAATCAAGTCGTGCGAGGTATACACAACCGGCGTTGGATGCTGCTTTAGCCAAGGAGCGTCCAAGATGGAAAACGTAATCTGCCTATGAGTGAGATTGAGATGGATTACATCGGGCTGGAATTCACGGCACAGCGCATCGAACTTCTCGCGCGCCTCTTTGGAATACACAAGTGCCTGCGCGGCCTTCGCCTTATCGACAATAGAGCTCGGTCCGTTATAGTCGCGATTCGTTACAAAGTAACGCGACCACTCAGTCGGCTCATTACGCTCATCCTCCATGCTGAAGAAGGCAACTTCATGCCCAAGAGCGCGAAGACCATCGGCAAGAGCAAAGTAGTACGTCTCGCTTCCACCCTTGCGCCAATGAAACTTATTTACAAGAAGGATCTTCATTACGCAACACCCTCATACAAAGCAAGCGTCCTTTGGACGACGCTGTTCCAGTCATAGCCATTAATCGCGCGGTCACGTGCCATGGCGCCCAGCCTCTCCGCTTGGGCAGAATCCGCTATCAGGCCTTCAAGCACGTCGCGCAGCGCCCCCGCGTCTCCGTGTGGGAACGTGAGCCCGCAACCCTGCAGAACATCCGCGCACTCGGGAATATCCGAGGTAACGCATGCCGCACCGTGAGACATGGCCTCCAGCAAGCTCATGGGCAGGCCCTCAACGTCGGAGGGGAGCGCGTAGCAATACGCGTTGGAGTACAGCTCGGAGAGCAGGTTGCCCTCAACGTGGCCGGTAAAGAGCGCGCGGGGGTCGGACGCGGCAGCCTCTTTGAGCGCCACGGCGTAGTCGTCCGTATCGGAGGAGTCGCCCGCGATAACCAGGCGCTTATCCGTCTTTACCTGCTTGTACGCCTCCAACAACAGTTCCGGTCGCTTCTCGGGCACAATGCGACCGAGGTAGAGGACATAGGAGCCCTGGGTGAGCCCCCAGCGCTCGGAGATCTCCTTCGCGGGAAGATCCGCCTCGGGAGTGATGCCGTTGGGAATGAGCGTAGCCTCGCGGCCGTAAGCCTCCTTGAAGTACTCCTGATTGCCCCGGGAAAGCACGATGAGCGCATCCGCGCACTTGGCCGCCGTCGTCTCGCCGAACTTGATGTACTTGGAAGCCAAGCCGCCCCATTTTGCACGCTGCCAGTCCAGGCCGTGGATCGTTGCCACGGTCCTGATGTCCGTGGAACGCGCAAAACGAAGGGGGACGCACGGCCCCTCTGCGTGATAGTGAATTACGTCTGCCCCGTCTTTGATGGCGGCCCTTGTTGCGGCAAAGCTGCTCGTGAGCGCAGAGAGCCCCTTGATGTCCAGAGCCTTTACGGGAACGATGCGGTAGCCATCCTTCTCGTAGGGCTCGGAAGGAGCTCCTTCGCCCATACGGTCGTAGCAGGTTACTTGGTGACCAAGGTCTGCCATACGGCGAGCAAGCTCGCCTACCACCACTTCTACGCCGCCCTCGCGCGAACCCGTTCTCTTTTGGCCTATCATGGCGATGCGCATGCTACACGGCACCTTCCCCAGAGAACATCGTCTTCAGCGTGCCGAATATCAACCGCAGATCCTGGCGCAGGCTGCGATTCTCTATATAGTGAAGATCCAGCTCAACCATTTCGTTGAAGCCCAGGTGGCTGCGGCCCATTACCTGCCAAGGACCGCTGCAGCCGGGTTTTACCGTCAGGCGCTTCATGTCGTGCTCGCTGTACAGGGCAACCTCGCGCGGCAGGCCGGGGCGCGGGCCAATGAGGTTCATTTGGCCCAAGAACACGTTGATGAGCTGGGGCAGCTCGTCGATGCTGTGCTTGCGAATGAAGTTACCCACACCGGGAATAATGCGCGGGTCGTGCTTCATTTTAAACATGGGGCCAGTGGCCTCGTTTTGGGCCTGCAAGTCCTTGAGCATTTGGTCTGCGTTGGGAACCATGCTGCGGAACTTGTAGATCTTAAACAGGTAGAACGTGCCGTCTTTGCGCACGCGGCCCACGCGCCACTGTGAATATAGGGGGCTGGCGCCCGGGCTCTTTATGCAAATGACCACGCTCAGAATTACCCCGGGAATAAAGAGCAACACCAGGGCTCCGCCGGCGGCGACAATGTCCACCGTACGCTTAACAACGCGGTAGAGCCTGTGCCCAAGCTCGGGCTTCACGCCGGAGTTGGCACCGCGCAGCATCTTGTACGCTTCTTCGTTTGTAAGGTAATCCCCCGCAGCACCGGCTGCGGCAGTGACGGAATTCGCCGTGGCGGCCGTGCGCGTCTCCCGCGCGCCCTGTGCCATGGTCATCATCGTAGGCTCCAAGAGCCCCTCCCCCAATACTTTTTGCCTTCGGTCGTCCGCTTGCGAGCTTGCAGCTAGGCGATCGCTCTTCTGTGATTGCGCATGACGCGCTGCTCTTTTGAAAGCACGGCAAGGCCAACGCGAGTTGTTACGCGCCGGCCGCACAGGTCGAGCTCCAAATAAGCAGTGCTCTTGCGTCTGTTAATGGTTTTGATAAGGCCTTCGTGGCCCAGCAGCGGACCCGCCGTCACTACGACCTGGTCGCCGTCTTTTAGGGCCTCGCTCATGGGCACTACGCGATCTCCCTTATGCGTAAAGCCGCCAATAAGCTGAACCTCTTCTTTTGCCAGCGGCACAAACTGACCGTCCTGGGATAACACCCGGGCAAAATCGTCCATGCGCAGCAGATACTGTTGCACGGTGCGGGGATCTGCCGTATCGCAGATCAGATAACCGGGAAAGAGCGGCTTGGTCGTGTTGACCCATTCGCCGTGTACCTTAATCTCGGTTTGAAATTGGGGATAAAAGAGCTCCTGCATGGCACCAACTGGCACCACACGCTCGATGCGCTCGCGCATTACGTCTTCGCGACCGTTAATGACCTGGATCACATACCACACGAGCACCACCCCCTTGCTGTCTTACGTGTGGCTTACGGGGTTTGGGTATGGCTTCGCCAGGGCGCTTGTGCGCGAAGGCGCTCCATATTCAAACCCTGAGCCCAGTTAGACAAGCACGTGGCTCTGCCTCACCGTGAACGGTATGTATGAGTGCAGTTGCTAGAGACGCGGACGTGTATCGCAAAAATGACCGCGTCCCCAGCTGGCTGCGTGAGATCCAGTCAAGCGGGAACAAAACTGGACCGCACGCAAACAGCTGCAGGACTGCTGCGATTTGTCATGAAATATCGATTCGAAAGAACAACTTGCACATAGACAAGAACAAAGTCATTCGATGCGATGCGCATGACGACGCTATTGGAGCTCGTGGTTTTTCTGGCACCGCCGTTACGGCCGGATGCTGATCGACCCTGTGCATTGCGGCTTGCTGGAGCCGTGAGCACAGTTGAACCCATGTAACGTTAGGTATCCTAGCACAGCAGGTGACCCATGCGTTTTGGGGTGTGTTGAGCAACATATTGTTTATTTGCCGTGGTTATGAGGGATATTGTGCCGCATTGCACACATTGCCGCAGGTTTATGGGGGTGTGTGGGTTGGTGAGCACTACCTGAGTTGTATTGCTGGCGGCGTGAATTGCTCTAACTATT
>CABRYP010000050.1 GCA_902475245.1 uncultured Collinsella sp.
TTTCTTTGAATAGGGCAACAGACAGGGCTTGCTGTCAGAGTTCGTGTCTTATAGGAATAATCCAATTCACGCCGCGTTACATCTAGTCTGCTCTTTATACTCGGATATAAACACTAAGGAGGCAGTCATGTTTTGGTGCTATGTCCAGCTTGATGATGGCACCGAGTTTGCCTACTCAGAGACAAGAGAAGACGGAACGGTTCGCGTAGCCGTCGAGCGCCCGATTGAGACATGATTTCGCCTACCGACATATCCACCGCGGTCTCCCGCGTACTGGCTCAATACGACGTCAGCGAAGCATATTTATTTGGCTCGTTTGCCCGAGGCGAGCAAACGCCCGATAGCGATATTGACTTGCGCCTAGTCTGCGGCAACACCATGACGTTCGGCACGCTTTACGAAATCTCCCATGAGCTTGAGAAAGAACTTGGGCGAAAGGTCGATATCGTCACCAACCCACCAGAGCACATGCGCCCGACCTTCCGCAAAAGCATCGAACAGGAAGAGGTGCGCATCTATGAAGTGCTGTAAACAGGACGGGGAGCTTGCGAATACTAGCCCTCAAACTTTTCCTTCCAAAGAACCCAACCCGGAGACCCTCGAGGCCATCCGCGAAGGTGACGCATTCTTTGCAGCAAGGGAGTCCGGTCGCTTCGACAACGGCGCCGATCTAATCGATGCAGCTCTAAAAGCTCCTGAAGCGTGAGAGAATTTAACCACCGAAGAGACTGTCGTCTTGGAGGTGCCAGATCGGCGAGGTACGTACCTCGCCATTTTTGTACGATTTGATCAAATGTCTAAGCATTTGAACCTGCATATCGACGAGGTCGGCAATGCGGATAAGCCTTTTCTGCCTAGTGGCAGGCTTAATTCGCGATATCCTTCATGTGTTATACTTGAGCCATAAATTCTGTTTCAAGTATTCGAAAGGCTTGAGATGAAGTTGTTAAAGGTTTGCTTCGACCATCTCTCGATGTTCGAAGACGGGTTATTCGAAATCGACCTGTTCGCCTCCGACCGCGTGACGGCCTCCGATGAGTCGGCTTTCGAACTGGCGGACCATCTCTACGTGAATAGCGTCGTTGCGCTGGCGGGCATTAACGCTACGGGCAAGACAACAGCACTGAACCTGCTGGAGCTCGCCTGCCGCATTGTTGACGGCTCTCCGGCGCGCGGCGGCGGGCTCCCATCAACGTTCCCCGCCGCGTTCGACGGCCCGTCCAAGCTCAAGTGCGTCATATGGCACGCAGATCGTCTTTACTTGCTCGAGTCGGTGCTGCAGACTGTCGAAGGAGGCGACGACGGTCCCGAGCTGACGTTCTCCGATGAGGTGATTTCTTCGCTGCCAGCCAAGGCCCTCAAGCGCTCGACCCTGGCATCCTGGGCCGAAATCGAGAAACTCGCGTCCCCGCTGTGCGACCGTGCTCAGATGCCGGACTCTTGGGCGGCGCTTACGCCGCCTGACGTTTCCGTCGCAGCCGCTGTGCTCGCCAAGGACTTCGGCCATCGCATCCGAGCGATAGCATTGCGCGACGGTGGCTTCCGCCTCACTGAGCAATTCAACGGTCTCGACGACGTGCTTCGTGTTTTCGACTCTGGCATCGAGCACCTCGAGGTCCGGGACTCCGGTCGCGCCTTCGTACTGACGTTTACAGGTCGCGAGCCCATCACGATCTCCGAGCGGGGGCTCACCGAGGTACTCTCCTCCGGCACTGTACGTGGCCTAGGGCTGGTGCAGCGCGCAATGAGGGTACTGCGCTCCGGCGGCTACCTTTTAGTCGACGAGGTGGAGAACCACCTTAACCGCCAACTGGTTAACGTCGTGCTTGATCTGTTTGCCGCCCGCGGGACCAACCCCAACGGCGCGACGCTGGTTTTCACGACTCACTACCCGCAGCTCCTCGATCACGTGCATCGCAAGGACAACGTGTTCTTTCTCGCCCGACGCAACAGCGGTGCGCGCGTGGTGAAGTACGCCGACCGCGTGAAACGCATCGAGAACAAGAAATCGGAGGTATTCGCCTCGAACTTTGTGAAGGGGACCGCTCCGCGCTACGCCGACGTGCGCACGCTTAAAGAGCTCGTCGCAGAGGAGGTGTCCGATGAGCGGTGATAACGGTTTTCGCTTTGCGGGATATCATCCGATCATCTCCTGCGAGGGAACAGCGGAACAGGTGGCCGTGGACATTCTCCTCGAGGCGGACGCGCTCGTCTTTTCAGAGGCCGACGTCGTGGACGTCACCCGCCTGCGCAAAGCCTCCGATATCCAAGATAACTACCTCAACTTAGACTATGACTGGCCAGTCTGCATCGTCAGGGTGCTGGACTCGAGGAAAGAACGCTTCAAACTCGGCAACCTGTACGCCGGCCGCTTCCCGGTGGTTAGCTACGTGACCCATCCCGAGATAGAGGTGCTGACCATTATTCGAGAGGGCTCGTGGAGACGCTGGCACGGCGGACGCATGAAACCGAGCGACTTCTGCAAACAGGAGCTCGGCATGCACGAGGTAAAGAGGGAAGGCTTCCTCAAAAGTTATTGGGATGCCGATTCGCTTACGGAAGCCGCCAGGGAATACAAACGACTTTCGAAGATCCCCAAGGGCGAGTTGTGCCTGGCAGACCTCATCCGGTAAAGGCTTGCAGCCACCGCAATACCCATAACGCTTCCCAAGACTACCGGCTGCCGCTTGATTGCCCTTTTCTCGGCGCTTTTCTTGCCGTGCACAACACAGCCATAACGCCCATTTCCGGAAGTGCGGGGAAAAATCGCAACCAGCCGAGCACAAACCAAATTTTGGCGTCAAAACCGCAGGTCACGAAAGGGTATAACCGGGGTCTGGTTGGCGGAACTCGGTCTTCCCCCGCACTTCCGAACTCGGAGAGTCTTAGAAGCCAGTATTGAATATCGGCAGCCACTTGCCGAAAATCCATTTGAGGGAATCCGTATCGTCGATATCATTCGAGAGGGGATGACGGACGATGATCCACGCCTACAGTGAGATGTATCTCGAGGATGCCATGAGAACGCTGGGCGAGGCGGTCGATTTTGCCCTCTGTGACCAAGGGCTGACTCCGGCCGAGTTGACGGCCATCCTGTCGAACGCTTTTGAGATGAAACAGTTTGAGCGCGGTACGCCTCTCGTCGTCTGCGGCATGGCGGGCGACGAGCTCGCGCGCGATATTATCGCCCATGCGGGACTGACCCCCGTCAAATGCAGGGAGACCTATCCGTTCGACCGTTCGCCTCAGTATTGGGCGGGGTGGGTTATGGCCTATACACAATGGATGAGCAGCTTGGGCTTTAATAAGCTACTCGAAGTCGCTCCGCTCGATTGGATCATCGGCTCGTATCATCCGCTCCACGAGGCCTCCGAAGATAAATTCGCCCAGATTGTCATCGAAAAATGGAACAACGCCCAGGCAGACAAATAGGGCCTCAAGGCGGCACGAAAGGCTGCCGGACTAACGCAAAAACAGCTCGCCGCCCAATCGGGGGTCAAGCTTCGCGCCATACAACTCTACGAGCAGAACCAACTCGACCTACGCCGCGCCTCGGTCTCCTCGGCATTGGCGCTTGCAAATGCCCTAGACTGCGCCATCGAAGACCTCGTCTGGCAACCGGTTGCCCTGGAGTACGACTCGCGGGCTATTCCATCCATAGAGCTATAAAGGAGGCAGACATGCTTTGGAGCAATGTTCAACAAGATGACGGCGCTGATTGCGTTGCTCAAGAAGATCATTCAACTGCGCACGTGGCAAATTCAGCATCACTGATTTTGCGCGACGGCGCCACGTTAATCGACGAAGCTGTTCGGCTAACCATTGCGGGCATGCCCAACGCGCTCAGGCTCTTGGAGAACTCATGACGACGGTCGCGCCGCGCCGGGCACATCCGTTCGCACCGCTCGTGCTCGACGATGCCGGTTCGCTCGAAGCTATGGCCGCGGCCGTGATGCGTCTACACAGCACGCTGATGACCGTCGGGCGCTGCTATACGACCGACGCCGCGGGCGACCGTGCCGCACTTGAGCTTGGACGCGTCGAGTCCGTACTTGCAGGTTCATTCTGTACGATATTCGGCCAATCGCCGGCCGATCGCTTCGCAGACATCTTTGACCAGGTCGCCTACGTGGCCGAGCACATGGTCAAGGACCACATCTTTGAGGACGGCAACAAACGCACCAGCCTTGTCTTTGCGTTGTCCGTCTTAAGGTTCGCCGGCACTCCGGTCGTGCTGTCCGATGGCCCCGAGCCCAAAGACAATCAATACTATGCCTGGATCCAGGACCTCGTTTCCAGTCGCCGCACGACCAGCGAGCTAGCCGAAGAGCTGCGCCGCGGTTGTGTTGTAGGCTCGGGCGACCCCTCGCGCGTATAGAATCTAAGCATCCGCACGCCAGTTATTGAATGGATTGGACACCATATGGAAATCCCCAGCACCCTGTGCAGCAATGTCTACGACTTTGCGTTTTGCCCCGAGCCCTGTTACGACCGCCTGGCCGACCTCGCCGATCCCGAGGACTGGGGTCCCAGCAACCGCATCCTCAAAAACTACCTGTCGTTTTCGTTTAGCCGCGCGGTGTTTTTGACCGAGCGCGACGTGGACCAGACCGCACCGTCCAACCTGCCGCTGGTGTTCGATGACGACCGCTGCCTGTTTAACACCGGCCTGTATACACGCCGTTACGAGACCATCTACGGTCTGTTTGAGCCCAACACCAAGCCCGACGCACGCCAGCGCTGGTTTTTGAAGGGCTTCTTTAAGGAGAGCGACCCCATGCTGGTCTCGTTTGAGTACCTGCCGTGCCGCGTGCGCTTTGCCGAGGACCCCTCCGAGCTCGTCTTTGACTACCGCCTGCCCATCCGTTTCAACATCGACCACATTTTGGGCGACGAGGAAAACCTGACGCGCATCCCCGCCAGCCTGATGGGGGAGGACAACTCGCTGCTGCTGCGCCGCGCCTTTGAGGGCGCCGTCGTCGAGGCCGCCCGCCGCGCCGCAGCCAACTACACGCTCGCGGTGCCGCAGTTCTATGGCGGCCGGATCCAGCTGCTGCTGCCGCTGTGCCTAACCGGCAACAAGCCCGAGCTGGCGCTGACTATCCAGCGCGAGGACGGCTTTTACGCCGCGCGTACCTGTCTCACGCTCGACATGGCCTACAACAACGCGCGACTTATCTGCCGCCCCGAGACCTCGTGGATCAAGCGATAAAGGGTGGTTTAGCTGCTGGTTTGTCGGCTGCCCTGATTGCGGTGACGAGGTCTGCGCCCACGATTACGTCAACGATTTTAAAATCGGGGGCAAAAAGTTCTTGGTAAACCACGCGCGGCTATGATAGTATCTCTTTTGCCGAAAGGCGACGGGCGATTGGCTCAGGGGTAGAGCATATCCTTCACACGGATGGGGTCACAAGTTCGAATCTTGTATCGCCCACCATCAAAAGCACAGGTCAGAGGTGTTAAGCCTCTGGCCTTTTTCTTTTTGACACCAAGGGTGACACCAAAACTGACACCAAAAACAAATCGTAGTCGTCTATGGCGCCATTTTTTATCGCATCCTTTTTGCTGACGCCATTGCCCGTTTTGTATAAAACGCATGCGTATTTTCATTGAATTCCCCCTGTGATCCGAGCACAAATGTGGAGATAGGGACCACATGCCCAAAGCGCCTTCCAGCGGATTTCTATCACACGGTGGTTTTTCGGCAGAACTCGTCAAGCCTTTGGTTTGCTTCCGGTACTTACCCGCATGATGCCCCGGTAGATAATCGGCCATGCCCGCAATCAGCACGGCCTACGGCCGATACCAGGGGAGGCGCAAATGGACGAAATCGTATGCGCAAACACCGCATTCCGCTACTGGCGTTGCCCACCGCAAGTGCGCGACCTTTACCCGCGCCTACCTAACGCCGAAGACAACTGGCGAGCTCTATCCCAAGCGCCCTTCGTAGTCGACGTCCTCAAGACGCCAGTCATCACAGCAGCATCAACACGAAGTAACCTGCATTCCGAGACAAGACGGACCATCCGATGGAACAGCGCCTATACAGAGAAGGTTTCCATCGACACGGGTATGGGCTTTAGCGTCACTGACCCTCTTAATACGCTATTCACCATGACTCGAAGCGTGTCTTCATGCGACCTGGTTCTGGCTATGTACGAGTTCTGCGGATGGTTCTCGGTTTTTAAACCATCGCCCGCGGTCGACATAGCACTTGAGCAGACAAAATCAGAAGAAGAGCAGTACACCACAGAAAGTTTGTTTGAACTAGACGAAACTCAAGATGAGATCCCA
>CABRYP010000051.1 GCA_902475245.1 uncultured Collinsella sp.
TCTGAAACTGTTGACCAATGTTTTGTGTTGGTTTCATTCGTGTTAAACAAAAGCGGGGTGGTATCGGCTAACGCCGATACCACCCCGCTTTCAACCCAGCAAACTTGCCGAAGCCCGCGCCCACCCAGCACAGCCTCTCCCCTAGTCCCTCTTAAACAGATCCCTCGTGTATACCTTGTCCGCCACGTCCGCGAGCTCGTCGCTCCAGCGGTTGGCGACGATCACGTCGCAGCCGGCCTTGAAGGCCTCCAGGTCGTGGGTCACCTCGGAGCCGAAGAACTCCGGCGCCTCCAGCGTGGGCTCGTAGACCACCACGGGCACGCCCTTGGAGTAGTGTCGAGAAAGACGCTCCTATAGGCTGTCAAGTCCTTTATTGGCCGACATTTTAGCATTCAGGTAGCGGTCGTATTCACGTCTGATTTCCTCGCGGGGGCATACGTCTCTTTCTATTTCGCTGAGCCTCACATTCGGAACTCCGAGCTCCCGGGCAATCTGCCGCTGGGTCAGGCCGAGCGATTTTCTCATCGCCGCAAGCTCCTCGCCCCGGGCGTACTTCAGCCTCATGGGGTGCCGTAACGTCGAGTAAACCTCCCTGGCTATGAATCTCTTTAGGCAGCGCATGGCCTCTCGCTTCGTCTTGCCGTCGGACTTGCGCTTCGCCATGTAGGCGGGCGTTCTCCCGTCCCCGCTCATCCTGCTTACGGCAATCATGTGGAGGGCTTTATTGGCCTGCCTGTTCCCGCCGCGGTTGGGCCTGTGCCTGTCGGTCTTTCCGCTGGAGGCGGGGATGGGGGACACGCCACAGATCGAAGCGAACCTTGCCTCGCTCGGGATGCGCTCGGGATTGTCGCCCGCGGCGATCGCGAGTTCCGCGGCGCTGACAGTGCCGCACCCCTTCACCTGCAGGAGGGTCGGTGCTTTGGCCTCGATGATCCGATGCTTGGCGCCCTCCAATCGGCCTGCCTCCTCATCGAGCGCCAGCCAGGTCCTGGCGGGCGCCTTCAGGGACGCAGGCAGCGGCCCGGCGACGTCGTCTTCCGCATCCGGGCGGCAAGACCCCAGTTTTCTGTCCGGGCCCACTCCCTTGAGCGGCCGGTATTTGGTCCTGACCCGCTCCGGGGCCGACACCAGGAGGGACCCTATGGCGTTGGATACGCTGGTCATGGTGTTGACGTGTATGGACCTGGCCACCGTAAGGGCGCGCAGGCCCTCAACCCACCCGTTGTGGGACTTCGGCACTATGCCCTTTCCGGCAGCCACCGCGCGGGCGGCGTGCTCGGCGTCGATGCCGTCGGTCTTGCCCTCTCCGACCCGCCTCTTTTCCCTCTTGGGACGAAGTACTTCGAAGACGGCATAGCCGGTCTTCATCAGGTAGGAGCAGAGGCCGGCGCCATACGACGTCGTTCCCTCCATGCCTACCGCCGTGCTGCCCGACGGGTCGCCGATTTCCTCCGCAAGTTGTCTGTAGCCCCTCTCGTCGGCGGAAAACGACCCGGAAGAGACGGGTCTGCCGAGCCCATCGAGGACGACCAGGACATGGAAGTCTTTGTGGGTGTCCACCCCCGCGTAGATCATTGCGCATTCCCGCATGTCTCCACCTCTCCCATCGGAAGCCAGCCGTTCCGGGATCGGATGCCAGACACTACACTGACGGGGGTGCTATAGGGGCGTTGCGGTTCCGTGGTGCACCCAGGCTCCTATTAGGTCATGGCTGGCGTCTCGGAGCGTCGGCGGCAGGGGCGACATGTCTTTCGAAGGTCAGCCTCGCGGCGACGGTTGGTGTATGAGTCAGCCCCTGCCGCCGGACGCAATCCAAATAGCGTCTATGCAACAGGATGACATTCAACGCCAATCGGATGCATATGATTATCAGTGTTGGTGTAAGGGGCCGCTTCCCTTGCCGCAGAATGCAGGGAGCGGCTATCGCCTGGAATTCTAATTGTTGAAGTTAGGATTCGAAGAAAGGCAATAACCGCATATGGACAAGATACACGAGATCGCGGGCGTCAGGCCCTGATTCCGAGCTTCGACGACGGCATGGTGAACATGGCCGAGCCCATAAGGCTGATGGCCGAGTCGTTCATCTAAGAGATTATGGACGCCCATGCCGACGAGGCATGCGAGGCCGGTACCGGCTCTCCTACATCTGGCTCGACGCCACCTACATCAAGAGCCGCAGCGAGGGCCGGGGACGGTCGACCGCGCCTGTCACGGTCACATAGCCGGTCCAAAGAAACGTCCGAATCCCCATCACACCCTCCTGCAATTTCGTCTCCAACGCGCAAGGAGCATACCAGCTTCTACGGCAGTGACCTCGTTCCTATCATCATCGTCTCTAATCGCAACGCAGAAAGCTGCCGCAACCAGCTGGCAGTCTTCCGGCAACTCAAAAAAGCTGCCGTCTGTGCAAGCCTCAGCAAGAAGACCGTCGACCTTTGCGAGTCCGACCACCTTTGCGACAGCAGTCTTATCGAATGAGAAGCTCGTTACTTCGTTGCTGCCCAGCAAGGTGTAGCGCTTCGACCCGAACGAGAGAAAAGACGCGCACCCCGCCCCGTCAGCATTGGCAATTCTTTTCGCATAAGCCATGAATTCATTGGGTTTACGCTCCTTGAGCAAAATCAACGCATAATGACACTCATCGTCTAGGAACAGGTTCCTTGCGGCGGCGTCCTCGCCTACCTTGGCGCAAACGGCATCGGAAAGCTCGAAAATGCCTCCTTCGGGTAAAAGTGTCTTGCAGCCGCCGTTTCCCGTATGGTTCAGACTGTTCAGCTGCCCTATCAAGAAAAGCGCGAGCGGATAGATAACTCTCCCCTTACTCTCGTCCACCGACGCTCGCAGAATCTCGTCAGACTTAGTAGGCCCCAACCGTTTGAACAGTAACTCGATGAGTCTGATGAGTTCCAGGTCGGCACTCGTCGAGGCAAAAGGGGCGTAGCGCTTTTCCTTGCTCAGACCCAAGACCAAAAGGCACGCCCTGGTGACGATTTCGGCACGTCCTTCCTCCAAAGTCGATACATGGGCCCTCATAGCCGACACAAAGTCGATCATGCTCCCCGCTTCAGCGTGCCTGTGCAGGTCTTCGAGCAACACTCCGCCCTCGCTCACGTTCAACGCATCCAGCACCTCGTGAACATCGATTCCGTCCGGTATGTTCGAATGGAAGTATAGATCGAAGGAATCGGCCCGCCAGATTGCGTTCAAGCTCTTCCTTGAGTAATAGACGCAATGACTCATGCCAGTTTTATTTGCCACCCGCGGGAAGAGCCTGCATACGGCCTCGACCGCCCACTTGGCCTCAGAGCTCGGGACTAGCCCAGAAAACCGCTCCTTCAAATTGGCGAGGGTGTCTTTCGGATCACCGCTAATCGTATACGACGACGATCCAATCGTGCCGCATAGGAAGTCCTTGTGCACGCGAACCCAATCGACGACTTTTGGCACCTTGAGCTCCAGTACCGCCAAGGCGACGACGTCCTCGAAGCAGCAGAATCGCGGCAGGATGCTCAACTTCGCCTTCAGCGCGTTCGAGAATCGCCGAACCTCCCTTATGGTGGAGAACCGATTGTTCAGAAACGTCAGGCAGACGCCGTTCCACCTCTTGTCGTCAAGGTCCTCTCGCCTGTAGGAAAACGCTTCGAAAATCGCGTCGATGTCCTTGAGGAGTATCCGCTCCAAATCGCCCGATGAAATGGACGGCAGGCGCACAGGGACTTGGACCACCTTCTCTAGGTATTCGGCGCCATCGCACTTCTGGACTTCACTCAAAGCCCGCGTAACCACCTCCTCATCGAATGAAAGAAGGTAATTTATCTTGGGAAGTTTCGCCAGAGAGGCGACGAGCTGAAACACCATACGCACCTGATCGTTCGGCAGCCGATCAATGTCGTCGATAATCACTACGACCCGCCCATCGAACTTGAGGAGCTCCTCCTCAAGTCTCTGTTTCTTCGCGGAGACGCTTCCCGCCCTATCTGCAGATTTCCTCAACCTGCTCGTCAAACGATTGCCGAAGGCGGGCACAGCAACGCCCGCAAGCGGCGCGCCCGCTAAACTGGCAGCGGCGCCGGCGGTCATCAACAAGGCTTCAGAATATGCCGCAAAGGCATTGAGCACCTCGGGGCGCTTACCGCGCAGCTTGCCGAATAGCTTGCGCCGCCCATATGCATCTTTATCAAGCGCACCCTCAACTTCCTTAAGGAACTGAGCGAGCAGCTGCTCGGCCGTGAGGTAATTCCAGGGCTCGAAACGGACGACCGAGACGCCCGCCTTTCCGTCATCGTCTTTTCGGGAGAGCGCATTTTCAACGAGGTTTATAACCGAAGTCTTGCCTGAGCCCCAAGGCCCGTACAAACCAATGACAAGCGACTCAGGGCCAGCTGCGGATTTCAAAATATCAGCCAGCCTCTCAGCGAAAGGGATCCTTCCGATAAGATCTTGCTCCCTCGCCTTGATTGGCGTATCGGTGGCAAGAGATAAGTTGGAGTTATCCAAGGCCACTACCTCCCATTACAGTCAGAAATGAGCTATTCGATATCCCGTTGATGTATTTCCCCGGTGTTGGACACGATGCAAGCAAGCCCGAAAGGGCCGCCGATCGGGCGCCCACGTACGGCCGTCTGCCCCTGCCCCGAAGAGGGCCGGGGGGCGTTGCCGGCGCGGACGCCGCCGTTTCAGACGACTGATAGGAAACTGCCGGACCTCAGGGAAGATGGCCACGGCCAGGTAATGTGGGTGTCGCGGGAAACGGCTTCCGATCGACCGACGATTGGAGGATACCATGGCCAACAACGCAGCGCCCACGAGGAGGACCGTCCTCGGGCTCGACGTCGGGAAGGCCCTCCACTGAGCCTGCATGCTCACCCGGGACGGGGGGTCGCCGTCAACCGCCCCGTCGCGATCTCCGAGCATGAGCTCGACAGGCTGTTCTCGCTTGATGACCGCAGCCGCGCTTGCCGCGGCAGGACTTTACGCTAGGCACAAGAAAAGTCGCCGTTAGAGAACGGCGACTTTAACTCTCGCATATTTAAGAGCGGCTAGAGCGTCTCGAGGTACTCCCCCAGCTCTTCCTCCCAGTCGGGCATGCTGAAGCCGGCAGCCTCGAGCCTGGACAGGTCGAGCGCGGAGTGGACCGGGCGCGGGGCGATGGGGCCGGCGGCGCTGGCGTAGTAGTCGGCGGTCGACACCGGAACGACCTTCCCGCCGTTGCCGTTGGCTGCCTCGAAGACGGCGCGGGCGATGTCGGCCCAGCTCTTCACGGCGCCGGAGCCGGTGCAGCCGTAGGTGCCGTAGGGGGCCTTCGCGTCCAGCACGTGGAAGATGGCCGCTGCCATGTCGCGCGTGAAGGTCAGGCGGCCCAGCTGGTCGTCGACCACGGTGACCTGCTCGAGCCCGTCCTCGGGGTCGGCGACTCGGTCGGACAGCGCCTTCATCGTCTTGACGAAGTTGTGCCCCTCGCCGATGACCCAGGAGCTGCGCATGATGTAGTGGCGCGGGCAGCCGGCCACGGCGATGTCTCCGGCGGCCTTGGTCTGGCCGTAGACGGACAGCGGGCTGAAGGGCTCGCCCTCGTCGTGGACCTCGGCGGTGCCGTCGAAGACGTAGTCGGAGGACACGTGCACGAGCGTGATGCCGTGCCCGGCGCAGGTGCGGGCGAGAAGGGCCGGACCGGTGGCGTTGGCCTTCCATGCGGTCGC
>CABRYP010000052.1 GCA_902475245.1 uncultured Collinsella sp.
ATACTCATGGAAAACCTCCCATTTCCCGATGTCCAAGAAATGGGAGGCAGTTCACAGTTCCCATTGTGGTGGCTATTGTTATTGAGGGTCTAAGATTTCGGCTCTATAAATAACGCTTTTGAACTGGGCTACTATAAGATTGTGGAAAACACTACTACAAGATTATGGTAATTACCGAGGACCTTTTATTAGATTTCATCCCTTTAGGGTCTCAGGTTTTTCTGCAAACAAAGGCTGCATGTTGATATCCGCTTGGCCGATAACAGTTGGTCAACATCATCTGTTATCGGCCAAGTCATTTACAACTGGCTCGTCCGCCGTTTGTAAACCAAAGTGGATCCATGCTGTCCCGAGAGGGAGTGCACTACGGCTGCAGCAGCGCCATGAGACCCATGCGGTTTTTGACGCCGAGTTTGCGGTAGATGGCGTTGACGTGCTTTTTGACGGTCGACTCGGAGATATAGAGCTCAACAGCTATCTCGTGGTTGGTCTTGCCGGTGAGCATGAACTTGAGGACCTCGCCTTCGCGGGGGAGCAGAGCGGCCTTGATGGCAAGCACGCTGGCGGGGCTTTCATCTGCGCCCTCGGCATACCCGTGTGGGAGTAGCTGATGCAGGCGCAAGCTCAGGTGCCGGGCAATCTGGCGGAGGATCTCGAGCTCCGAATCGGTAAAGTCGCCGTCTTGCTCGGCGCGGAACAGCGTAATCGAGCCGAGCGGCGTGGCCTTGTGCGCCAGTGTGGCCGTGCAGCCATAATAAATTCCCAGGGGCTGCATCCATTCCAGGTAGATGGGCGTGCCATTGCGGCGCTCGACATCCACCAGGTCCAGATCGCGATATACATCGACCACCCGCGTGTCAAAGCTCCAAATGGTGTAGTCATACGCGGCGTAGCGTTCGTAATAATCATCAAGCGCCTGTGCGGACATTCCGTATGCGACGGGGCGAACAAATTGCGTTTGTCCGTGAGCCCCCGTCTGGGCGATATCGAACATCGAGACACGGTGCGCAATCACGTCTGCGATGCGTTTGAGTAGGCCTTCCTGCAGTGCGCTGAGCGACCCCTGCTCATGTGTCCACAGCGCGCATTCGTTGAGAGCGGTCCAATCTTGAGCAAAGAGCTCAACGTTCTGGTTATCTGCGTTGTTCGCATGTGTCATGGGGAGTCCTTTCGTGCCATCTAGCCAGTATGGCATGCGTGCCGGTCCACTAGAACTTTAGGTCAGTGAACGGTCGACTTTTGGCTGCCGAATGGGTACCCAAGGCCCATTGAGACGCCGTTGTCGCCGCAGCACAATGGGGGTGTCATCAAACAGGTTCGACCCAAAGTGAGGAGCCAACATGAAGACCATTTACGAGAGCGAATCAACGCCCAAAAAAGACGGTTTCTATATGCCCGGCGAGTACGAGGAGCAGGAGCGCACCTGGATTCTCTGGCCGCATCGCTCCGACGTGTGGCGCTGCGGTGCCAAGCCCGCTCAGAAGGTCTTTACCGAGATCATTAAAACGGTCGCACGCTTCCAGCCCATTACGGTGGGCGTCAACGCTGAGGACTTCCCCGCGGTGTGCGAGATCTTTGACGGCGTGGAGAACGTGCGCGTAATCCACATGGAGTACAACGACTCCTGGATTCGCGACCCCGGTCCGGCGTTCCTCGTTAATGACAAGGGTGATGTGGCGCTATCGCATTTCCACTTCAACGCGTATGGCGGCTTCATTGACGGTCTGTACTTCCCCTGGGACAAGGATGCGAGCATCGGCCTACAGGTGGCACAGCTCGAGCAGGTCAACCGCTATCGCCCGGAGGACTACATCCTCGAGGGGGGCTCGTTTAACTGCGACGGCCAGGGCACCGTGGTGACCACTGAGATGTGCCTGCTCAACAAGGACCGCAATCCGCAGTACACCAAGGAGCAGATCGAGGCAAAACTCAGCGAGTACCTGGGCATCGAGAAGGTTATTTGGATCAAGGACGGCATCGACCCGTTTGAGACGAACGGCCATGTGGACGACGTTGCGTGCTTTAGCGCGCCTGGCGAGGTTTGCTGCATGTGGACCGACGACCCCAACCACAAGTTCTACAAGGAGTGTCAGGAGGCCTACAAAACTCTTTCCGAGGCAACCGACGCCAAGGGCCGCAAGCTCAAAGTGCACAAGGTAATTATGCCGGCGACCTCGGTATACATGACCGAGGAGGAGGCTTCTACAATCGATCCCGTCGAGGGCGTGCTGCCGCGTACCCCCGAGGATGCTTTCGAGCCGAGCTATCTCAATTTCCTGCCCATCAACGGAGCGGTGCTTGTGCCGCAGTTCGGTGACCCCAACGACGCCCAGGCGCTCAAGGATATCCAGGCTGCTTATCCGGACCGTGAAGTCATCGGTATCATGACTCGCGAGGTTATCTACGGCGGCGGCAACATCCACTGCATCACCCAGCAGCAGCCCAAGGCGCGCTGTAAATAGCAGTTCCATGGTGAACAGGGCTTGATTGTCCGCACACGAAAGTCCGCCGACTTCAACGGTCGGCGGACTTTTCGTGTGGTAGTTTCACCTGAACGGCGGGCCGTGCGGCTTGGGTGTGCGGGCTCACAATCTGGGGAAACCAAACGGATTGGGGGCTTGTATGATCGATTCGAAGGGAAGCGTGCGACCCGAGGGCATGTTTAACGGGGCGCACCTGGCCCCCGAAGCCCAGCGCGCATACGATAAACTGCTCGAGTGCGTGCTCAACGGGCAGAAGGGCTGCGAGGTTTCGGCGTGCGCGGGCATGGGTACCATCAAGGCGCTCGTGGGGCTTCTGCGGTGTGACTGTTCCGAGCTCATCCATCTCCTGTGCGGTGTGCACTACTGCCGCCATGGCGAAAAAGTCCTGCTTGTGCCCAATTATGCCAAGGGATACAAACAGTCGGTCACCCGGCTCTATACAAATCTCGCCAAGATGGAGCGCATGGCTGCGTCAATTCTTCGGGCAGCGCCGGTGGGGGCATCGGCACTCGATCGATTCTTGGCAATCTGTGCAAGTTCACCTCGGGGCTCCATGACATTGGCATCACCGTGGGCGCTGGAATCCCCGTAACATCCTTGTGGGGGAGAGGGGCAGTCTGATGCTTCTCGACACCGATTCGTATAGCTTTACGCTTTCGGATGTGACACATAGGACTGCATGCGCCGCTCCCGGCTATATTGCCTCCGAGTGCTTTAGCTCATGGAGATAGCCGGCATCAGCGATTTCGAGAGCTTGGCGGCGTCCACGAATGCTCCGGTGTTTACACCTCAGACGGACGACTTTGGACTCGCGGTCCATATCTTCAAGATGCTCAATCGCGGAATTCATCCGTACAGTTCTGGCGAGCTGGACCTAGAATTTTTGACCTAGACGACGATATTCCGGCTCTTCCGCTCAATAGCTGCGTGTGCAATGGGCGCAGCTCCTTTGTGGGGACGCTGATCGGATATGTTGTCCCTAGTTACGCTCTTGCGATCAATGACTTTGGCAACCTTATGGGCGAGGCTTTCCGCCGGTCGCTCTTTGGCAAAGCGCATGAGCGCCTTGATGCGCGCACATGGGCGCGCCTGCTCGCCCTGTATCTGTCTGAGACGGTTGAGTGTCCGCGCGGTCATCTATATCACGCTTCGCAGGATGAATGTCCCTATTGTCGAGGAGAGCGCACCCTGTTAGCTCTCTTGGCTGATTGCTGACTGTCTTGGAGAAAGCCCGTGAGGCGGCACACAGGCTAATCCTGCGTGTCGCCTCCGTACATGTAGACGATAAAGCCGTCGCCGGTGTCTTGGCTGTGATCCTCCAGGATGCGCTTCATGTTGAGGTGCTCGTAGAACTGCCAATCGGAGTTGCAGTCGCTCATCAGGAAGAACTTGGTGCAGCCTGCCTTGGCGAGCTCGGCGCGCGAAAGGTCGATGAGTGTGCGGCCGAGTCCCTTGCCCTGCCACTCGGGCACGATGATGATCAGGTTGAGCTGGCCCTGGGCATACTCGTTGCCCGTGGCGGCAAAGCGGTTGGCCGTGGCCTTTTCACGACTGTCGCCAAAGAGCGAGCCCTCGAGCTTGGCATCGGCGGTCTTTGCCATCTCGGTTGCCTGGGCGAGCATCTCGTCGTAGCAGGGCTCCCACGTGGGATTGGTGCGCGGCTTGCCGTCCTCGAAGATGCCGATACAGCAGGCGGCGATAGTGCGGCCCTCGGCCTCGGCGACGAGTGCGATGGGGGAGCGCTGCAGCTGCATAGCGATGTTAAAGCGCGCGCAGAAATCGGCGGCTTCGACGTCGCCGCGGTTGCGTAGTGTGTTGCACCACAGCTGGTTGTAAATGGCGGCGATGCCGGTCAGGTCATCGAGCGTGGCGGCGCGCAGAGTTACGTTGTCAAGGCTCATGGAGGCTCCTTCCAGGTTGGGTCAGGCCATCTCTGAGTGTGACATGGACGCAGGACTGCCGTATCGACCATTCGGCAGACGACCCTCGATCCCTCGGGGACGGAGGGCCCTAAGAAGGAATGAGGGTGGATTTTCGGACACTTGCTCAATGAGAGTGGATAATCTTCCACTTTCGCTCGAAAAGCAGGCCACAAAAACGGGAGATTATCCACTCTCATTCTGTATGGTCATTGGGGGCGTTCTTAAACGACTAGCCAAACAAGAGCGTTCCCAACGACTACCCCAAGGAATGTCCCAGACTGCCGGCAGAGACGATATGAGCAGGACATAAAAACATTGAGAGCCCCTGCTGCATGAAAGACCG
>CABRYP010000053.1 GCA_902475245.1 uncultured Collinsella sp.
GGCCCTTGCGGCGTAGTCGCTATTTATTCAGTCCAAGTTTCGGGGCGCAGTTCACCGGCACCTTTGTGGTGGTTTTGCTGACTCGTCCGACCTGTCCCAACGGTTTGTCTCAATCTGTAACAGGTAGGGCCCAAATAATCGGTTAGCTGTTACAGATCGAGACAGACCACGGATGCTCAGCCGAAAATCTCAATCTGTAACAGGTAGGAACGATTTTGCCCCTTAGATGTTACAGATTGAGATATTTGACAGCTTGAATCGGCATCGCCTACAGCGCGGCGACGACCTTGTCGCCCATCGTCGTGGTGCCGAGGATCTTATCTGCCGGGGTGTTGACATCGACGATGTCACGGGTGCGCCAGCCCTCGTCGAGCACGCGCGCCACGGCGCTCTCGATCCACGCGGCTTGCTCGCCCATGTCGAGCGCGTAGGTCAGCAGCATCGCCACCGACAAGATTTGAGCCAGCGGATTGGCCACGCCGAGCCCCGCGATGTCAGGAGCGCTGCCAGCGCTCGGCCCAAACAGCGATACGCCATCATCCAGCGAGGCAGAGGCAAGCATACCGAGCGATCCGGTAATCTGAGCCGCCTCATTGGACAGGATGTCGCCGAACATGTTCTCCGTCACCACGACGTCAAAGTCTGCCGGTCGACTGATGAGCTGCATGGCGGCGTTGTCGACGAGCAGGTCCTCAAGCTCCACGTCGGAGTACTCCTCGTCTTGCACGCGATGCACGATCTCGCGCCACATGCGGCTCGTCTCCAGCACGTTGCGCTTATCAACGCTCGTCACCTTGCCGCGACGTTTGCGCGCCGCCTCAAATGCCTGGCGCGCAATGCGCTCAATCTCGTACTCGCGATACTCCATCACGTCGACCGCACGCTGACCGGCCGCACCCGCAGCGCCCGCGCAGGTCACGGATGCGGGCGCCAAAGTCCCACGGCATGTTGTAGCCCATCGTATCGGGGATGTTCACGACCGTGGCACCGGCCTTTACGGCCGCCTCGATAATGCGCACCAGAAACTCCTGATCGGAGCGGCCGGCATCCTCAGCATAAAACTCAACATCGTCAACGAACTTGCGAGCATGTTTGACGGCATGGATCGCTCACTCAATTGCCCTTTCCTCAGTCATATGGAGCTTGTCGCGCAGGTGACTGGTGCTCACACCCAGCCCTGTATGGATACGGGGCCTCTGGGCCGTTTTGAGCGCCTCTGCAGCCACTTCGATATCCCTGTCGACAGCGCGCGTCAGGCCGCATACCGTGCATCGGTCGCCCGCAATCTTGCCAATCTCCTGTACGGAGCGAAAGTCACCAGGACTCGAGATGGGAAAGCCCGCCTCGATAACGTCCACGTTCATGCGCACCAGCTGGCGGGCGATGAAGAGCTTTTCCTCGGTATTCATGCTGGCGCCCGGCGACTGCTCACCGTCGCACAGGGTGGCGTCAAAGATTGTGATTTTGCGGCTTATATGTTCCTCCTGATTGACCGTTTTATGACAGATGGCTTTCAGGAGAGAGAGAAGGCCTAGAGATAGAAAAATACCCGTGTCGCTCATCACGCCTGAAAGCGGCAGACGATAGCGCACCCGGGTACAACAAATCGTTATAGCGAGATTACAACCCTAGCGCGCTATCCAATCTAGTAGCGCTAGGCCTAGGAGCTGTTGCGTGTTCTTAAACATGTTGGGCTCCCTTCGGCCTCGGGTAGTACTACATCGCGCTAAAGTACAACACAAGTAAAACCACCACAAGGGTGCCTGTCCCCTTCGTGGTGGTTTCGTTGACTCAAAAGCAAGAGACCCGGTCCTGCACGAGGCAGAACCGGGTCTCTTTAGCAATGCTTGCTTTGCTCAGGCAGTAACTGTTAGTTACTCAGCCAGGAAGTCGCGCTGGATAGCGGGATCGACCTTGACGCCAGGGCCCATGGTGGAAGACACGGAGATGGACTTGACGTACTTGCCCTTAGCAGAAGAGGGCTTGACGCGCAGGATCTCGGTGTACAGGGCAGCGTAGTTCTCGACGAGCTGCTGCTCAGAGAAGGACTTCTTGCCCAGGGGCACGTGGCAGATGCCGTAGCGGTCGGCGCGGTACTCAACGCGGCCAGCCTTGAGCTCGGAGACCATCTTGGCGACGTCCATGGTCACGGTGCCGAGCTTGGGGTTCGGCATGAGGCCACGGGGACCAAGGATCTTACCGATGCGGCCAACCTTGGCCATCATGTTCGGCGTAGCGATAGCGGCGTCGAAGTTGATCTCGCCCTTCTGAATCTGGGCGACAAGCTCGTCGGAACCGATGATGTCGGCGCCGGCAGCCTCAGCCTCGCGGGCCTTCTCGCCCTCGGCGAAGACGGCAACACGAACGGTCTTGCCGGTGCCGTGGGGCAGGGAGATGGAACCACGGATGTTCTGGTCAGCCTTACGAGTATCGATGCCCAGACGGAAGTGGGCCTCGACGGTCTCGTCGAACTTGGCGGTGTCGAGCTCCTTAATGAGCTTGGCAGCCTGAAGGGGGGTGTAGAGCGTGGCGCGATCGATCTTCTCGGCAGCGGCGTTATAGCTCTTACCATGCTTAGCCATGTGCATTACCTCCTGTGGTTAAACGGGCGTGAGCCCTCCCACATCGTATCGTGTGCCCTATTGCACACATTTAACGGGCGCCCAGGTCGGAGCACCCGTCGTTACCATAAGAAATCGCTACTCAGCGATGGTGACGCCCATGGAACGGGCGGTACCGGCGATGATCTTCTTGGCGGCGTCAATGTCGTTGGCATTGAGGTCCGGCATCTTGATCTCGGCGATCTTGGTGAGCTGCTCCTGGGAGAGCTGACCAACCTTGTCGGCCTGGGGCTTAGCGGAACCAGACTTGAGGTTCAGCTCCTTCTTGATGAGGTGAGCCGCCGGCGGGGTCTTGGTGATGAAGGAGAAGGACTTATCCTCGTAGACAGAAATCTCAACGGGGATGATGTCGCCCTTCTTGTCCTGCGTCTCGGCGTTAAAGGCCTGGCAGAACTGCATGATGTTCACGCCAGCAGCGCCCAGGGCGGGGCCGACGGGAGGAGCGGGGTTAGCTGCACCAGCAGGAATCTGGAGCTTAATGACGTTGGCAACCTTCTTCTCAGCCATGGTCATTCCTTTCGAATCACGAGTGTGAAGTACTTGCTATATCGTAAGCACGCACGTGTTAGAAGCACTCCTGAGATGAGCAGTCACAGAAGAAGCACGCTCGCGCGAACGGACGAAAACTTAAGCGATGACAGCGACCTGGTTAAAGTCTAGCTCGACCGGCGTCTCGCGGCCAAAGATCATCAGCGTGACCTTGAGCTTGCCTGCCTCGGTGTTAACCTCGGAGACCTTGCCATCAAAGTCGGTAAGCGGGCCATCGGTGACACGGACGGACGTACCGACCTCAATATCAACCGAGGTGCGCTTGGGCGAATCGCCCTTACCGGGACGACGAGTCATCTTATTGTACTCGTCGCGGGAAAGCGGAGCGGGCTTGCCATTGCCGCCCAGGAAACCGGTGACGCCGGGCGTGTTGCGAACACACGTCCAAGCATCGTCATCCATCTCCATGCGAACCAGGACATAACCCGGGAAAATCTTGGAATCCTTGGTCTCGCGCTTGCCACCCTCTTTGATCTCGGTGACGCGCTCCATAGGAATCTCGATATCAAAGATACGGTCCTGCATGCCCATGGTCTCGATGCGATGCTCGAGATCGGACTTAACGCGGTTCTCGTATCCAGAGTAAGTGTGAACGACGTACCAACGCTTAGACATGGTTTAGCCCCTCAATCCAGAGAACAGAGCAAGAGCCTCGCCAAAGCCAGCATCGAGCAGAGCGATGACGACGCCGACGACGATCAGAGAAGCGCAAACGACGACCGAGTAGTTCACGAGCTCCTTCTTATCGGGCCACGTGACACGCTTCATCTCGGACTTGACCGAAGCGAAATACTTCTTGGTGCGGGCGAAGAAACCAGGCTTCTCGTTCTTCTTGGACTTCGCAGCCTTCTCGTTCTTCTTGGCAACGGCCTTCTTGGCCTCAACCTTGGAGTTGGCGGCAGCGTTGTTGGCAGGTGCCGGCTGCTGAGCCTTCTTCTTGTTCTTCTTGTTGGCCATTTGGGTTACCTCCGCGCAATGCGCTTATACATGAGTAAACCGTAAGCCCCCAATTGGGAGCTTACGGAATAATGACTGGCACGCCAGGAAGGACTCGAACCCTCAACACTCGGTTTTGGAGACCGATGCTCTACCAATTGAACTACTGGCGTATGTGACTAGAGACTAGCGAGTCTCTTTGTGCAGCGTGTGGTGACGGCACCAGGGGCAATACTTCTTGATCTC
>CABRYP010000054.1 GCA_902475245.1 uncultured Collinsella sp.
CTGACGCTAACTCCACTATGTTTCTCACGTTTTCGCCAAGAGAAAAGCGCATTGCTTTTTCGCCAAGCTTGGCAGCTCCGACGATTCCCGAGGAGAAGCGTGAGCTGTTCCACGGCTATTTCGACGGGTTTGATAGGCTGTCCGTTCGTGAGCAGAAGAGCGCCGAGCTTATAAACAGTCTGTACGGCTTAAAGGCCGAGGTGTTGATTGACCCAACACTGATGTTTGACGGCTCCTGGTGGGAAAGGTATGAAAAAGAGCCGCACTGCGGGCTTCCAAATGATTATGTATTGACGTACTTCCTCGGGAGTGCAGCTTACGAAGAGAGGGTTGCCGAAATCTGTGATTCACTTAGCTGCAAGAGGGTCGATTTACTAGGGGATGCGCGCTACTACGCCCTCGGGCCTTCAGAGTTCCTCTATGCCGTCCGTCACGCAAAGCTTGTAGCGACAGATTCATATCACGGATCAATTTTCTCGATCTTGTTCGGGAAGCCGCTGATTTATTGCCCTCGTGAGTCCACTGGTCCAGACATGAGCAGCCGATTCGACACGCTAGCCAGCGAGCTGGGTGTTTCTTTCGTTGAGCGGTCAATTCTTTCCGTATGTAATTCGGAACTGCTCGAGAGTGACTATTCAAAGGCGTATGACAGGTTGGCAGCTCAGAGGAAGATCGTTGTTGAATTCCTCGATAGATGTGGATTGAGCATTCCCTCGGAGGCCGCCCGTGGCTAGCCAGCGTAAGGCGGGCGCCCTCCTCGGCTACGCCAACATCCTCGCAAAGAACCTCGTCAACCTCGTCTACACGCCGATGCTACTGTCCTACGTGGGGCAGGCGGACTACGGCGTCTTCCAGAGCTCGAACTCCTTTGTCTTCTCGCTGACGCTCCTGTCCTTCGGCTTCTCCGAGGCCTACGTGCGCTTCTACACGCAGACGGTGGCGCATGGCGGCGAGCGCGACATCCGGCACCTGAACGGCATGTACCTCACGCTTTACGTCGCCGTCACAGCCGCGGCGGTCGCCCTCGGCATGGGCTTCTCCGCAAACGCCGGCGCGGTGTTCTCGGCCGGGTTCACCGAGGCGCAGGTCTCGCTCGCCCGGGAGCTGCTCGCCATCATGACGCTCAACGTCGCCTCGACGTTGTTCACCGTCGTGTTCAATTCCTACATCACGGCGCACGAGCGCTTCGTCTACCAGCAGACCAGGCAGCTCGTCACCACGCTTGCGACGCCGCTGTGCGCCTGGGCCCTGCTGGCCGCCGGTATGGGGCCCGTGGGCGTTGCCCTAGCACAGCTCGCGGTGAACCTCGTCCTGCTCGCCCTCAACGCGCGCTACGCCATCGTCGTGCTGGGCATGCGCTTCGAGCTCAGGGGCGCCGACTGGGGCGTCATGCGCGGCATCGCCGCCTTCAGTGCCTGGATCTTCGGTAACCAGGTCTGCGAGATGGTCAATCAGAGCGTGCCCAACATCATGCTGGGGGCCATCTCGGGCGCGACTGCGGTATCGCTGTTCGCGGTGGCCGTAAACATCCGCCAGGTCTTCTACTCGCTCTCCACCACGATGTCGAACGTCTTCATTCCGAAGGTCAACCGCATCGTCGCCACCTCGGACGACAACGCCGAGCTCACTCGCCTTATGACGCGCGTGGGCCGCTACCAGATGGTACTGTTTTGCTGGGTGTACGGAGGTTTCGCTATTCTTGGGAAGTTTTTCGTGACGAGGTGGGCGGGCCCGGGCTTCGCCGAGGCCTACTGGCTCGTGCTCGCCATGACGCTACCCGTCATGGTGCCCCTCTGTCAGAACGTCGGCATCGAGATCCAGAGGGCCAAGAACATGCACCACGCCAGGAGTCTCGTCTACCTTGCGATGGCGGTCGGGAACGTTGCCTTCACCGCCGCGGCCGCCCCGGCGCTGGGGCCGTGGGCCCCCGCGATCGCCTATGTCGTCAGCATCGTGCTCGGCAACGGACTGTGGATGAACTGGTACTACCAGAAGCGGGTCAGTCTCGACATACTCTTTTTCTGGAAGCGGAACCTGCCGGTGCTGCTCGCCTGGGCTGCCGTCACCGTCGCCTGCCTCGCTGGCACGGCGGTCCTGCCCGTCAACGGATGGCCCGCGTTCCTCGAGTGGGGCGCCGTTTACAGCGCGCTTTTCGCCGTCGCCCTTTGGCTCGCCGTCCTAACGAAGGACGAACGTATCGCGGTCGTCTCTCGTCTCCCGTTCCTTAGATAGGGTCCATCATGAATGATTCCGAGAAATCCCCGAGGGTCGTCTCGCTTGGCGACCGTTGCTGCGGCTGCGGCGCGTGCGCTGCCCGCTGCCCCAAGTCATGCATCTCCATGGAACCCGATGATTGTGGCTTCCTACACCCCACCGTCGACGCCTCCGGGTGCGTAGGCTGCGGGGCGTGCGACGCCGTATGCCCGGCGCTCAACGCCCCTGGGGAGGACGGGTGCGAGTTCGCCCTCTGGGCGAAGGCTCATGACGTCGGCTTGCTCGATAGATCGTCGTCGGGCGGCGTGTTCGGTCTACTCGCCGGTGACGCTCTCTCGCGCGGCGGTGTTGTGGCGGGCGCCGCGTGGACGGACGGTTGCCGCGAGCTTCGTCACGTGCTCGTGGAGGACAGGCCGGCGCTCGGCGCCGTTATGCGCTCGAAATACGTTCAGAGCGCGGTTGGCCGCGGCGTCTTCGAGGGCGTCCGCGCTGCCCTGCGTGAAGGCAGGCCGGCGCTCTTTGCCGGTACTGCATGTCAGGTGGCTGGCATGCGCTCATACCTGGGGAAACTCGCCGACTCTGACCTCTTCCTCGGCGTCGACGTCATCTGCCACGGTGTTCCGTCTCCAGAGCTCTGGTCGCGCTGGGTCGACTACCGTGGTGAGGCCTTCGGGTCGGACGTCTGCGACGTCAATATGCGGAGTAAGACAACCGGATGGTTGTCTTTCTCCGCTATGTACAAGCACATAGCGGAGAAAGACAACACCGGGGACACCGAGTCCCAGATATTCGGCAAAGACTGGTACATGAAAGCGTTTCTGGCCAATGCGAGCCTTCGTTCGTCCTGTCTGGCATGTCCAGCAAAGCGCTCCAGCGGCGCCGATATCACGCTCGGTGATTTCTGGGGGTTCCAGAATACCCATCCCGAGGTCGACAACTCCAAGGGCGTATCTGCCGTCCTATGCAATACCGAGAAGGGCGTGCGGGCATTCGAGGCTATTTCTGGGCTTACTGCAAACGGTCCGGCGACGCTTGATGGGGTAATCGCGGGCAACCCTAGCCTCGTCCATTCTGTCACGCCTTATCCAAAGCGCGACGAGTTCTTGAACGACGTGTCTGCCGGGCTTTCCATCCCAGATCTCATGGACAAGTGGGATTTCCGTCCCACTCTCTGGCAGCGTGTCCGCCGCAAGCTTGGTGGTATTAAACGACGACTAAAGAGACTCGTTGGAAGGAGAGCCTAGATGGCCAAGGATCGCTACCTTCAAGCTCTTCGTGGGCTTGCGATTTCCGCAGTGGTGCTTATCCACTGTCTTCCTCAATGTGCCGCGTCGGTCGCCATTCGCCCATTCCTCAACTTTTCTGTTGCGTTGTTCTTGTTTTTATCCGGTGTTCTTACCGACGAGCGCAAATTTAATGCGGGGGGGGGTCTTCGACGCCGCATTAGCAAGGTTGCCGGACCTTATGCGTTCTGGAGCGTTATCTATCTTGCGGCGTTTCCCCGCCCTTCATGGGCGTCTGGGTTTCTGGCGTTCGCCGTGGGCTCCGTATCGGCTCAGATGTACTATCTATTGGTCTATTCACAGCTTGTGCTGCTTACTCCGGTACTGTTCAGGCTCCTTTCACGGTATAGGTTCTTTATCTATTGTGTGACACCGGCTTGCTTGCTTCTAAGGGAGCTCGCTGCCGTTGCCGGTATCGCATTGCCTCTAATACAGGTTTTCTGCCCCATGTGGCTCATCTTTTATGTTTTCGGTCTCGACTGGAGGCGTTGGGCTGCGCTCATTGAAGGACGAACCACTCAGCTTGTTGCAG
>CABRYP010000055.1 GCA_902475245.1 uncultured Collinsella sp.
ACGCGCATAAAGAAAGCCTCCCATTTCTCATGTCCAAGAAATGGGAGGCAGTTCAGCATGGGAGATCGGGCTTTCGAGGCTCAGTCAAGCCAAACCAACGCAGTCAAACGACCAGCGCTTACATCTGCTCGGGGGCAGAAACGCCAACGAGGGTAAGCACCAGGGCGAGCGTCACACGGACGGCGTCGCAGGCGGCCAAACGGGCGCGCGAGAGCTCAGGGTCGACGGGACGACCCTCGCTCGGAAGGACCTGGCAGGCGGCGTAGAAGCTGTGGAAGTCGCCGGCGAGCTCCTCGGCAAAGTGAGTCAGGCGGAACGGGGCGCGATCGCGAGCGCAGCTACCGATGAGGTCGGTGAGCTCGTTGAGCTTACGCGAAAGGGCAAGCTCGGTCGGGTCGGTCAGCAGCGAGTAATCGACGTTCTCGCCAATAGCCTTCTCGGCGACGGCCTTCATGCCCATCTCGGCGGCCTGCTCGGCGGTAACGTCGGCGGCACGGCGCAGGATGGAGCACACGCGAGCGTGAGCGTACTGCACGTAGTACACCGGGTTGGAGTTGTCGCGCTTCTTGACGGCCTCGATATCGAAGTCGACCATCTGGTTGGAGCTCTTGGAGATGAGCGTGTAGCGAGCAGCGTCGGAGCCGACCTCGTCGACGAGCTCCTGCAGGGTCACCATGGTGCCCTTGCGCTTGGACATACGGACGGGCTTGCCGTTGCGCAGCAGGTTGACGAGCTGGCCCAGCAGAACCTCAAACTTGCCGGGATAGCCAAGAGCGTCGCAGACGCAGCGGACGCGGTCGATGTAGCCGTGGTGGTCGGCGCCCCAGATGTCGATGACGTGGTCGACGCGCTGGAACTTATCCCAGTGATAGGCAACGTCGGAGGCGAAGTAGGTGTACTCGCCATCGGACTTGATCAGGACGCGGTCCTTGTCGTCGCCCAGGTCGGTGGAGCGGAACCACAGGGCACCGTCCTTGGTGTAGAGATAGCCCATCTTGTCGAGCTTCTCAAAAGCGCGGTCGACGGCGGAGGTGCCGGCGGTTTCGCCCTCGGTGTCCTTCACATACAGCGAGCGCTCGGAGAACCAACGATCGAAGTCGCAGTTGACGGCATGGCAAAGGTCGCGCATGTTGTCGACCATCTTCACGTAGCCGCGCTCACGGAAGCTCTCCATGCGCTCCTGCGGATCGGCGTTGACCCACTTATCGCCGTCGGTGCGCCAGAACTCGGCAGCCTCGTCGATGATGTAGTCGCCGCCGTAGGAGTCCTTGCCCAGAGTCTCGGCAAAGTTGTCCTGATACGGATGGGTCTCGGGATGCTCGTCGCTCTCGTCGGCAACAAAGGCGTCGCGGTCGGCGATCAGAAGCTTGTGAGCCTCGTCGATATCCACGCCCTGCTTGGCGATGATGTCGGCAAGCTGCATATAGCGCGTGCTGATGGAGTTACCGAAGGTATTCATCTGAGAGCCGTGGTCGTTGATGTAGAACTCACGCTGGATGTCGTAACCGGCGTGGTCCATCACACGGCAAAGGGAGTCGCCCAGAGCGGCCCAGCGGCCATGACCGATGTGCATGGGGCCGACGGGGTTGGCGGAGACGAACTCGACCTGAGTCTTCAGGCCGCCACCGACGTTGGACTTAGCGAAGTCCATACCCTTCTCGCGGGCCTCGCCAAAGATGGCGTTCTTGACGGCGACGGAGAGGTAGAAGTTGATGAAGCCAGGGCCGGCGATCTCAACCTTCTCGATCGCGGGATCCTCGGGCATATGGGCAACGACGGCCTCGGCGATCTTGCGCGGGGCGCAGTGAGCCAGCTTGGCGGACTTCAGGGCCATGGTGGAGGTCCACTCGCCATGAGAAGTATCAGCCGGTCGCTCGATAGCGCAATCGTCAAGTTCAAATGCGGAAAGGTCGCCGGCCTCCTGGGCCGCAGCAAGCGCAGCGCGTACCAGCTCTTCAATCTTCTCGGGCATAGATCCTCCTTGTGTTAAAGCCCCCGAGCTCTTGGTCACTCGTAGGGCAAAAGCCAGAGTTTGTAGCACTCTATCACAAGCGGTAACTACTGTCGCAGGGTAAAGCTAATAGATATTGCATATGCACAAAAATGACTACCGCTCTTGCGCGGCGGTACAAAGTTGGCGGTTTGCCTGCTGTTTATACACGTTCTAGAAATGCATAAACGTATGAATAAGTCGTTCTATTTATCGAATACTCTTACCTATCGGAGTTGTGTGCTTTTCCTGCATAAAGTGATGGTTTGCGCACGTCAACGTGGTATTCTTAACATACGTAAATTCGTATAAGTTGGAGGTAGCATGTTCTCAATCGGTCAACACGTCATTCATCCGGGTCAGGGAGTCTGCACCGTCGTCGGCTTTAGGGACGACACACCGCAGCCCATGTTGTTGCTCGAGACCAAGCAGGGACATGCGCAGACGATTCTCATGTACCCCGTGGCGCAGGCCGACCGTCTGCATGCCGCTATCTCCCAGCAAGATGCAGAGCACCTGCTGAGCCACTACGATGAGCTGGAGTGCGACACCTTTACCGAGCGCAATAGCTCGCTCGAGGAGACGCACTTTAAGCAGCAGCTCAAGCTGGGCGCGCCCGAGACGGTTCGCGTGGCAAAAACCATGATGCACCGTATTCGCCAGGCCGAGGAAGCAGATAAAAAGCCCAGCTCCTACTACATGCGCGTACTCAAGGAAGCCAAGCGCCGCTCCATCGAGGAGTTCGCCGTGGCCCTGGGCGTCACCGAAGAGGCCGCCGAAGCCCGCCTAGCCCAAGCCGCCCTCAACTAACCTGCCCACGCCAAAACCACCACAAAGGGGACAGGCACCTTTGTGGTGGTTTTTTCGTTCTAGTCGTTCTAGTAGTATTCATTCTTAGCGATACCTACGAACACAAGGAGTCTTTTATGGCAGAGCTGCTTTCCGCCGGAATCACCCGCGACCGTGCGTTCGAATTGCTCAACGAGCACAACAAAGACCCGTTCCACATCACCCACGGCGAAACGGTCGAGGGCACCATGCGCTACTTTGCGCGCGAGTTCGACCCCGAGAACGAGGAGTTTTGGGGCATCGTCGGCCTGCTACACGACCTGGATTGGGAGGAACATGAGGACGACCCCATGAACCACACTATCTATGCGGCCGAGATTCTTGAGGGCGAGGGCGCATCGCCTGAGCTCATCCGCGCCATCCAGACGCACACGTCCGATTTCAACTCTTCGCTGCCCAAGCCCGAGCTACAGATGGAAAAGATCCTGTTTGCCTGCGACGAGCTCACCGGCCTGATCGGTGCTGCCGTGATCATGCGTCCGAGCAAGAGCGTCATGGACTTTACGACTAAGTCGCTCAAGAAAAAGTTCAAGGACAAGCGCTTTGCCGCCGGCTGCTCACGCGATGTGATTTCGCAGGGCGCCGAGATGCTGGGTTGGGAGCTCCCCGAGCTCTTCGACCGCACCATCGCAGCAATGCAGTCCTTCGCCCCCGACCGCGACACCTTCCAGGCCTAACCGCCCACGCCACCTATAACCACCACAAAGGGGACAGTGAACTGCCTCCCATTTCTTGGACATCGGGAAATGGGAGGTTTTCCATGAGTAT
>CABRYP010000056.1 GCA_902475245.1 uncultured Collinsella sp.
GGCCCTTGCGGCGTAGTCGCTATTTATTCAGTCCAAGTTTCGGGGCGCAGTTCACAGGCACCTTCGTGGTGGTTTGGGGTGGGGCTCGCTGCTATCATGGACAACGTTGTATTTCTACGAAGGAGCAGGGCATATGGCGATTCTTTTGGGATGCGATTCCGTCAGCCTAGAGTTTCCCACCAAGCATATTTTCGATAGCGTGACGCTCGGCGTGGACGAGGGCGACCGTATTGGTATCGTCGGTAAAAACGGCGACGGCAAGTCGACGCTGCTGAGTGTGCTCGCCGGCACGCTGGAGCCCGACGATGGCCGCGTGACGCACCGCCGCGACACCACGATCGGATTGCTCGGCCAAAAGGACAACCTGGCCGATGCCGACACCGTGCATCATGCCGTCGTGGGCGATACGCCCGAGTATGAGTGGGCCTCGAGCCCACGTACGCGTCAGATCCTCGCTGGCCTTATTAGCGATGTGCCCTGGGAGGGCACGGTGGGCGAGCTTTCGGGCGGCCAGCGCCGTCGCGTGGACCTCGCGCGCCTGCTGATCGGCGACTATGACGTGCTTATGCTTGACGAGCCCACCAACCACCTGGACATGCGCACCATCAACTGGCTCGCGCGCCACTTAAAGGCCCGCTGGCAGCGCGGTCAGGGCGCGATGCTCGTGGTCACGCACGACCGCTGGTTCTTGGACGAGGTCTGCACCAGTATGTGGGAGGTCCATGACGGCCAGGTCGATCCCTTCGAGGGCGGCTATTCGGCATACATCCTGCAGCGCGTAGAGCGCGACCGCATGGCCGCGGTTACCGAGGAGCGCCGTCGCAACATGGCGCGCAAGGAGCTCGCGTGGCTAAGCCGCGGCGCCCAGGCGCGCTCCACCAAGCCCAAGTTTCGCGTGGATGCCGCTCGCGAGCTCATCGCCGACGTACCGCCCGTGCGCGACGAGCTGGAGCTCAAGCGCCTCGCCGTGAGCCGCCTGGGCAAGCAGGTCATCGACGTGGTCGACGTGGACGCCGGCTATGCGGATACCGATGGCGCGCCCAAGCAGGTACTTTCCGACGTGACCTGGCTCATCGGAGCGGGCGACCGCTATGGACTTTTGGGCGAGAACGGCGCTGGCAAGTCGACGCTGCTCGACGTGATTCAGGGCAAGATTGAGCCCACGCGCGGCCGCGTGAAGATTGGCCAGACGGTGCGCTTTGGCGTGCTGTCGCAGCAGCTCGAGGAGCTCGAGCCCTACATGGGCGACACGATCCGCGAGGTTCTCGGCAACTATAAGAAGTACTACGTCATCGACGGCAAGGAGACTTCGCCCGAGAAGCTCTGCGAACGCCTGGGCTTTACGACCCAGCAGCTCTGGAGCCGCATCGGCGATCTTTCGGGCGGCCAGCGCCGTCGCCTGTCGCTGTTGCTGACGATCCTGGACGAGCCCAACGTGCTTATCCTGGACGAGCCCGGTAACGACCTGGATACCGACATGCTCGCGATTGTCGAGGACCTGCTGGACGGCTGGCCCGGCACGCTGATCCTGGTGACGCACGACCGCTTTTTGATGGAGCGCGTGACCGACCAGCAGTGGGCGCTGCTCGACGGCCACCTGACGCATATGCCCGGTGGCGTGGACCAGTACCTGCGCCTGTGCAACGCTACCGCCGAGGGCGAGCCCGTGGGCGCGCCGAGCGCCAAGACCGGCACGTTCGACACCGGTGCCGCGGCAGCTGCGGCCGAAAAGCCCAAGTCGAGCGGTCAGCCCAACGGCCTGTCCAACGCCGAGCGCCAGAAGCTCCGCCGCGAGGTGAGTTCGCTCGAGCGCAAGATGGAGACGCAGCGCACCCGCGTTGAGGAGGCCGAGGCAGCAATGGCCCAAGTCGATCCCACCAACTACACGGCGCTCGGCGAGCAGCAGGCAAAGATCGACGAGGCTCACGCTGCCATGGACGAGCTGGAGATGGCGTGGCTCGAGGCGAGCGAGAAGCTCGAGGGCGAGGAGTAGGCGAGGATGATTAAGGCCGCGTTTTTCGATATCGACGGCACGCTGCTGAGCTTTAAGACCCACCAGATTCCGGCGTCGGCGCAGCAGGTACTCGACAGCTTTCGCGAGCAGGGGATTGCGTGCGTGATCGCCACGGGCCGCCCGACCTACCAGATGCCGGATTGGCTGTTCGACTTGGGATGGGATGCGTACATTACGCTTTCGGGCCAGCACTGTTTTGATGCCAAGGGCGTTTATCGCAGCTGCCCGATCGATCCGGACGACGTTGCGGTGATTGTGGACCAGGTGGCGCAGGGGCGCTACGACTCGCTGTGCATGCAGGGCGAGAACTCGTTTGTGAACCGCCTGTCCGAGCGCGTGGTGACGGCCGGCAACAACGCGGGGATCGTCTACCACGAGGAGCCGTTCGAGCATGCCTTCGATGCGCCGGTTTACCAGTTCTGCGCCTTTGTGGACCCGGCCGACGAGCATATCGTGACCGATGCGGTGTCGCATTCGCTCACTACGCGCTGGTGCGATTTGTTCTGCGACATTATTCCGGCCAACGGCGGCAAGGACCTGGGCGTGGCTGCGACACTGGAGCGGCTGGGTATCGACGCGAGCGAGGCGATCGCCTTTGGCGATGGCGAGAACGACCTGTCGATGTTTGCCGCCGTGGGCACGAGCGTGGCCATGGGCAACGCGCAGGACACCGTGAAGGCCGCGGCGACCTATGTGACGACCGCCGTGGACGACGACGGGATCTATAACGCTGCGAAGCACTTTGGGCTGCTTTAGCTGCGGCTCGGCACTTGGGGACGTTCCTTTTCTGCCGGTAGCTGGGGACACTCCTTGCGCGTTGCGTGTCGTGCCGCCCTGCTTGCTCCGCGTATTTTGTGAAACACGGTTAACTTTTTAAACAACACAGTAAGACATGGGCAACTTTTGCGGTAAAGTAAATCAGACAAAAGTATCCAAAGGCTAACTAGAAGCCATCGCGAAAGGCGGCCCATGGCCCTGCGTGAATCCGGAGAAGACTATCTCGAATCTATTTATGTGCTCTCGGAGCGCCAAGGCATCGTTCGATCGATCGACGTCGCCGAATACCTGGGCGTAACCAAGGCGAGCGTCTCTAAAGCCATGGCGGCCCTGGAGAGCACCGGCTACGTGGAGATGGGCAAACGCGATGTACATTTGACGGTACGCGGTCTTGAGGTTGCCCGCCAAATGTGGGAGCGCCATTGCTTTTTTGTAGGGCTGCTCGAGGACGCAGGCGTAGCGCCTGAGGTTGCCTCGCAAGAGGGCTGCCACATGGAGCATTGCCTGAGCGAGGAGAGCTTTGAGAAGCTAAGGTCGATGCTGGGGAGGGATGGTGCTTCGGCGCCAACAACGACCGACTAGCGCTCCCGCAGCGGCGCGCCTCCCGCGGCAAAGGCGCGGGACAGCGATTGGGACGAGTGACCCCACCAACTAAGTCCAACTCAGACAAGGAACCCCGCCAGCAAGCGATGCCCAAGAACCACCAGCAACGTCACCGCAGGCCGGGGCCGGGCTTGGTTTTGAAAACATTCCGCACTGATATCTTCTGTATTGAAGACGTCGATGATGCACCCGTATACCATTG
>CABRYP010000057.1 GCA_902475245.1 uncultured Collinsella sp.
TGTATCCGGGAAGAAATACGAGATACATTCTTGTGCAACGCCAAATTCTTTTCTAGAAGTAGCAACTGCAAAGATGACAAGGATATCCCCTCTAACAGGAGAGCCAGTTCGAGATAAAACCAAATAGGTTATGCGTTTGAGACCGAATTGATTCTTTCTTGAAATAAGGGCTAACTGCAGAGCCGTTGAACAGACTTATGGCGATTGCCATCAAAACAATCGGAAAGTAAAATTAAGCCATGATTACTCTTTTCGACATAACCTCTGCTGTTTCTCGCGTGCTGTCTCACTATGACGTCCGTGAGGCATATCTGTTTGGCTCTTTTGCCCGCGGCGAGCAGACACCAGATAGTGATGTCGACCTGCGTCTTGTTTGCGGAGATAGCATGACGTTTGGCACGCTATACGGGCTCTCCCTTGAACTTGAAGAGGAGCTCGGGCGAGAGGTTGAGATTGTAACCAATCCGCCTGAGCACATGCGCCCGGCTTTCCGCAAAAACATTGAACGGGATGAGGTGCGTCTTTATGAAGCGGCGTAAACGAGACGCTGAGCTCATCGATGTCATCCTGTCTGATTGCGAGACACTGACTAAACGTATCGACCATTTTGGCTCTACGGAGAGTTCCTTTATTTGCGACAGGAGCGAGGACGGCGAACTTGCCTATGACGCAATCATGAGCCCTGTATACAGGATCGCCGAGGACGCGCTTCATCTCTCCGATGAAGTCCAATCCGCTTTTCCGGAGTACCCTTGGAACGACATAAGGGGCTTTCGGAACTTTGTTGCGCATGGATACCGAGAGGTCGATCGATCTTTAGATTGGAAAGTAATCGTCGATGATATTCCCGAACTTGAGAAAGCTTTGCGCGGCTTCAAAGAGTGCCAGAGCTAGTGCACATTGGCCGGTGAAGCGCCCTTGGTAGTCAGCCTTCGTTGGACTCGACCCTTCCTTTCACCGACTGGCAAAACGATTTACACCTAATATCGGGGTTCGGTCGCAGGTTTTCTTCTCTGCCCTTTGCTTGATCTCGCTACACTAATAACTACTGCTAACAGGTAATTCTCTGGAGCAGCTCCCATTGGCTCTTGCGAAGATCGGAGCGGTTATGTTTGCTGCCGCGTTCCACACTAGCCGTCACTGCATCCTGTTTACTGCCATGGCCTGCCTATTCGTTTTGCTGGGCGGGCCTTCTTATGCCGCGGGCGCGGAGAGCCTGTTTATCGCGGGCGACACGTACCGCGAGCCTGGCGTGTCGGGCCCCGGTTGGACTTGGACCGATGCCGACCATCTGGAACTTACCGGCTATGCGGGTGAGGCCATCGGCGCCGACGGCGAACTAGTGGTGACGCTTGTGGGGCAAAACTCCGTGGTCGAGACGCATGCGCCCGATGCGGACATTTCCATGAGCGGCATGGAGGTGTGGGGGAACCTTTCGCTTCGCGGCTCCGGCTCGCTCACGGCGACGGGTTCGCAATGCGGGATCCATGTGTCCCAGGCGTTGTTGGTGGACGGCTGCACGGTCGATGCCAGGGCCGACGGGGCAGGCGTTGTTGGCCAGACCGTGGCCGGCATTGCCGCAGGTAGCTTGACCGTACGCGGCGGTGGGCGCGTTATTGCCGCGGGCGCGGGATCCGATGCAGGCTTGCGCTTTTATGGCGTGCGCTTGCTCAACGAGGGATTTGATGCCGACGCTGCGAGCGAGACTCTTGTCATAGATGCGTCCTGGCTGGATGCGACCGGTACGGATGCCGGCGTTGTCTGCGATCGAGGGTCGCTCGTGGCTGCGCACTTTGTGACGCCTGCAGGCGGGGCCTTTGGCGCAGCCAGCGTGGTGGATGCTGACGGGACCGTGGCGCCGCACGTGGTCATTGAGCCCGATGGCGCCGCTGGCCCGGCGGGGGAGACTGTCTCGCCCGGCGGCGATGTGCCGGGTGATGGCACGGGCGAGCCTACTGGTGGTACCGACCCTGCTACGGGGCAACCCGGTGCGGGGCCGGCGACGGATCCTGCGCTGAAACCCGCAGCTACGTCGCTCAAGACAACGGTCACCAGGACCACAGTCACCAAGACGACCAAGCCCAAATCCACTATGGCAACAACATCGGCGCTTCCCAAGACCGGCGACGGCTACTGGATAGCTGTCTCCTTAACGCTATTCCTGCTAGGTACAGTGCTTCTGAGCACCGCATATCGCTGCTGATGCGGTACGACGCACCTGGCTGCGATACAAGAGCTCTGTAGGAGCTTTAAGGGCAACGCTTTCTTATTACTTCTCTGTACCCCCTTTGGGGGTAACCACCGTGCCATACCTTGGTGCTATACTCGGAGCCCTAAGGAAGTGGTTCATATGTACTTGAGCGATACTAAGATTCAGCAGCTAATCGACAGCGAGGTTCTGCTCCATGCCGATGCTTCGAACATCGGACAGGTTACGTATGACTTGCGCACCGACGGCTTCTACATTAACGAGAACAAGCAGTCCGAGGTCGAACTCGGTCCTGGTGATTCGACATTCGTCTCTTGCGTTGAATGTGTTGCGTTGCCAAACGATTTGACTGCTAGCGTACTTCTGCGCAATTCACGCATTCGCCAGGGGCTTTCTTTGGATGCGCCGCTTTATTTCCCCGGACATGGAACACGCCTGTTTTACCGTGTTACAAACGTAAGCGGCAACACTATTACGCTCGATAAGTCAAAGGGTATAGCGCAAGTTGCATTCCAGCGCGTTGATGGCATGGTGGCCCATCCTTACCACGGCGCTTTCTCTGATGAGCTCAACTTTAAAGGACTTGCAGATTATTCCGACGTCTATGCGGGGGAACTTAAAAAGGTCGAGGACAAGAAGGAAGAAATCGTCAATATCGAGTCCCGTATCTATGGCAACATCCTGGCCCTCTTCGCCATTTTCGCTGCGATCTTTACGCTCGTAAACGTCAACGCCGGAGGTCTGTCCTCCAATATAACAACC